>NZ_JBHRXY010000055.1:0-13432 GCF_042648745.1 Paracoccus angustae | reverse complement strand
AATTTGGCGGCCTTGATGCGGCGTTCGACCATCCTCCGCTCCCGGTCGATCAACTCCAGCTCAACAAGCCGGGCGAGGTATCGGACATGGTCCATGCCTTCGGCCGCGCATTGCCGGGCCAGCTTCTGATGTTCCCGCAGGAACGTCGGCAGCTTCAGCGCCTTGAGGTGATGGGCGAGCAGGATTTCCGGGACATCGTTCATGCCGCGTCCTCCGCATTGCCCGACAACAGCCGCATGTAGGAACCGGCCTTGGTCTTCTCGACCGTGGCCTTGGGCAGATAGGGATAGCAGTCGAGGTCCAGTCGGGGCGGACGGCGTTCTACACGACAAAGCAGCAGGTGCTTTACGGCGTCAAAGCCAATCGCGCCCCTCTGGAGCGCCTGCTTCACCGCGGCATGCAGATCAGCCAGGTCGAAAGTTTCCAGCAACCGCAGGACCTGGACGTATTCGCGTCGGCCATGCCGGTTCATACGGGCTTCCATCAACCGCCGCAGCGTGGCGAATTCCTCGGGAAGCTCCCAGCCGTGCAACGGCGCGGCCTGGTCGAGTGCGTTGATCTTTTGCTCCAGCAGCGGCAGGTAGTGGATCGGATCGAAGATGAATTCGTCGCGGTCCCAGCATCGGGGATGGTGGGCAATGACCTCGCCCCGACAGCCGATCACCACGTCGTGGACATAAGCCCGGATCCAGACATCCTGATGACCATAGGCGACCGGCACCGAATAGTCGTTGGTCTTGTAGCGCACCAGACACTGGGACGAGACGCGGCCAGTGTCCTGGTCGCAGGCATCGAAGGGCGCGATCGGGAGAGGGCGCATGGCAGCCAGATCGCGTTGTAGCCGCTCGCCGATCGTTTCGCTTTCGCCGCGCAGGACATCGTGCTGGCGCTTGCGGCATTGCTCTTCCAGCCAGAGGTTGAACGCCTCCCAAGTCTCGAACTCGGGGAGCGGCACCATGAAGTTGCGGCGGCAATAACCCACCAGGCCTTCGACATTCCCTTTGTCGTTGCCTTTGCCAGGGCGGCCGTAGCGATCCTGGATCAGGTAATGCGACAGGAAGCCGCTGAACAGGACGGCTCGCTTGCGGGTGCCATCGGGCAGGATCTTCGCCACCAGGCACCGGTCATTGTCATAGACGATCGACTGCGGCACTGCCCCAAAGAAGGCGAAGGCGTGGATGTGGCCGTCCTCCCAGGCCTCGGCGACCGCCGCCGGATAAGCCCGCACATAGCACGCGTCGCTATGGGGCAGGTCCAGCACGAAGAAATGCGCCTTTTTCTCGACACCGCCAATCCTGACCATTGCTTCGCCAAAGTCGGCCTGCGCATGGCCCGGTGGATGCGCCAGCGGCACGAACACTTCCTGGCCCCGCCGTTCCCGCTCCCGGATGTAGTCCTTGATGATCGTGTAGCCGCCGGTGAACCCGCATTCGTCACGCAGCCGGTCGAACACCCGCTTCGCCGTATGCCGCTGCTTCCGCGGCATGGAGCGATCCGCCTCAAGCCAGCCCTCAATGATCGGGATAAAGGGATCAAGCTTCGGCCGCCTGACCTCGGCCGTCCGCCGGTAGCCCGGCGGCACCGAGAACGTCATCATCTTCGCAACCGTATCACGGGAGATGTTGAAGGCCTTCGCCGCCTGACGCTGGCTCATGCCCGCCGCGCAGGCCTGGCGAACCCTGAGATATAGTTCCACGCTGAAAATCCTCGCGCCCTCCCTGCTGTCGCAGAAAGGGAAAGGGTGGACGACTTTTACGCCGCCCGCAGCAGCTCCATGCCGCCGCTTCCGTGGCCTAATTTCTCACTGCCGTTCTCACGCCAGGCCAGGAAATCGCCAGCGTCACAGCAGATGGCGCCTTCGACACACGCAAATGCCACGACGCCATCGCCGCCCGCGGTGCCGCTGCCATCATCCCACCCCGCAAGAACGCCAAACCGTGGAAGCCAGACACCCCCGGTGCCGTCGCGCGCAACGAAATCCTGCGGACGTCGAAGCGCGTCGGGCGGACCATCTGGCGACGATGGAGCGGCTACCACCGCCGAAGCCGTGCAGAGACCAAGATGCACTGCGTCAAGCTCCTCGGGCAGCGCCTGTCCGCGCGGGACTTCGACCGTCAGGTTGCAGAGTTCCAGGTCAGGGTCGCTGTGCTCAACGGCTTCACAGCGCTCGGAATCCCCCTCACGGAAGCCGTGGGATAAATCTGTCCGGGGAAGGGGGAGCCCCGTCCATTACACAATTTGTGCAACAGAGCCCTGTTTCACCCATCTAAAAAGCGGCTTTGGAACAATAACATACCGCAAAGCTTATATCGGCTTGCCCCATAAGGCGACGGGCGGTGCGTCAAGGCCGCACCGCCTCAACCTCGATCTCGACCAGCCAACCTGGATTCACAAGACCGGCGACCTGAAACACCGATCGGGTGGGCAGGTTCTTCTGCGCGTCCGTCCCGAAGAATTGCGTATAGCCTTTCATGAACCCCGCAAAGTCCATCGGAGCCTCCTCGGACGGAGCCACCAGATAGACTTGCATCTTGACCACGTCCCCCATCGACAAACCCATGTCCTGAAGCTTCGTTTCGATCTGCTTCAGAACCGACACGGTCTGTGTCTCAGTGTCGCCATAAGCGGCGATGCTGTTCGGATCGGCCGAATTATCGGCAGAGGCGGGAACGGTGCCGCTGACCAGGACACGGGTGGCATCGGCCGGAATTTCGATTGCCTGCGCGATGGGAAAGTCGGAATCCGGGATTGGATGACGGATGACGCTTGCATCCTGGGCAGTGGCTGCAACGGGCGCCGCCGCCAGCATTAGTGTGGCCAGGCTGACTTTGAGACGGATCATTCGGATGTTCCTTTTGGGTTCATTCAGGCAACGGACCGGCAGCTTCACGCGCTGCCTGAACCGTTTCAAGCGTGGCCGGAAAGACCTCGGTATCCTCAAGCGTGCCCTGAAGATACCCCACCACGGCAAGGATTTGCTGGTCGTCCAACACGTGCCGGAAGGGAGGCATTCCGTGCAAGCCGTTCACGATAACAGAGACGGGGTAATCCCCGACGATCAGGTTTTCATTGCCGGCCAAGGCGGGATACATGCCTGCCCCAACCGCGCCCTTGGCATCCGGCATGTGGCAGCCTGCGCAGAGGGCACGATAAATATCCTCGCCTTCGGTTTGTGTGATCTTGTCGGGATCCTGGAACAGCCGGGACTCGAAGGGGGTGGGCTGAAAGGTTTCAATCTCTGCTGCCGGCGCCCCGTCCCCTGTTGCTGTAGGGGATGGTGCAGACGTTTGTGGTGCCGATGAGTTGTCGTTGGCCCGCTCCTGGGCCGCGGTCAGTTCAGGAGCGGCGGCCAAGGCCAAGGCCGCCAGTGTCATTGGAGAACGCATTGTCCTGCCTCCGTTCAGCCGTTGATGACGCGGTCGTGCAGACGCGAGATCGCGTCCAGAGCAGAGGTGATCGCGCCTTCCTGCCAGGCAGGGAGATATGAGACATGCTCACCCGCCATCAGGATGCGCCCGTCGATCTTGGTCGCCTGGTCGTAGTTCGCCTCACGGTCGCGCCACAGGCCATAGCAGCCCAGCGTCCAGGGTACCCGGTGCCAGACTACGCTGACACCGGTCTTGAATTCGTCCATGTACTGCGGATGGATATGGGACCCGTATTCGAGCGCCCATTTGATACGATCCTGGGGGCTCATCGCAGTGAACTGGTTGGAGATGGCCCCCCACGGATAGCCGCCCAGCAAAACGGCTGGCCCATCTGACTGATAACCCGTGGACGGATAGCTGATCAGCGTGATCGGCAGGTCGGTATAGGTAATGCCGCCGTAGATATGTTCGTCCTGCTCCCAGAAGCGGCGCTTGAACTCCAGCCCGAACTTCGTCCCTTCAGCATAGGGCATGTTGTCGACGACGCTCTGCATTTCGGACGAGAGGTCGGCCTCGATCTGGCTGAGGATCGAGAACGGGATGGTGCACACGCACCAGTCGCCCGACGCAGTACGCGGCTCGCTCGTGCCGTCCGATCCGACATAGGTGACAGTTACGCCCCCATCGTTCTGACGGATCTGCGTGACCTTGCAATTATATTTTATCAGATCGCCGACCTGCTTCTCGAAGGCCGCTGCGATGCGATCCATGCCGCCAACAGGCTGGAACATGGTCTCCTGGTGATCGGTCACCTGATCCTCAAGCAGCTTGCTCCACAGCTTCGACTGCAGCACGGTGGCGAAGTCGATCGGCTCAGACGGTTCAGGCCGGGCGTCGGCCCCGCCCCCAGGCCATTTCGCCCAACCCCGATATGCTGACAAATGATCGCCTTTGCGATAGTTGAACTCATCGTCAAGCACGCCGTAATATTTCAGCGAGGCCATCAAAGCCTCGCGGTCGGCGGGGGACACAGCTTCATCCAAGGCGCCTGCGTTGGTGGCCTTGGCCAGAAGGTCCGAGATGCCGCCGCGGTAATCCGCATTGATCTCGCGGAAGCGCATCGGCTTGCCGTCGAAGGCGTTCGAGGAATGCAGATAGGCGTTCTGATTGCCCTGGATGAAGGGTTCAAGCGTAACCCCCAACCGCCGGCAATAATCCAGCAGTGCGTGGTGGTGATGGGGGATCCGCCATGGGCCAGGGTTGAAATAGTTGCCTTCGGCAAAATCGACCTTCTGGGTGGCGCCGCCCAGTTCGGTGTAGCTGTCGCCCGAATGCAGAGTCCAGCAACGCCCACCGGCCTTTTCACGGTATTCTAGGATCTCGACTTCATAGCCTGCCGCACGCAATTCCAACGCTGCAGTCATGCCAGCAAGACCTGCCCCCAGGATCAGGACCTTGGCTCCCTTGGGATCTCCGTCAAGCTTGATCGGCCCATTGTAGGGCGATTCGGCCGCATGACCCAAGGATGTCATCGCCGCATACATGGCACTGCTGCCTGCGGCCGCGCCGATCATTGAGAGGATGGATCGACGGGTGGGATGGTTGATCATGCCTGTCTCCAAACCTAAGCACTGCAATCTTGCAGAGCAGACACGATGGCGACGATCATGGATCCGTCCTCGCGCCTGGAGGAATTAAATACACCAGTGTTGCTAACCGTTGAGAAAGGGAGTTCGTTCCGGCTGGTTCAACTTATCTTTGCAACGAAGCGAACGCGTGGCCCTGTCCGGGCCATGGCGACCCAGCGAGAGCAAGAGTAGAGAATGAGGAAGGACGGATGAAAATGTCGGGTGCTTGAACGCCCCCCTTGATTTTCCTACTCACTCTTTAAGTTCGTCTCCGAGGCGACCGACAGGAAACATATCTTCACCGTAATGGTGCAGCTTGACGTGGTGGCTGCGGCAGAGCCACCGCACTTTTAATGGCTCATCGTATCGGTCGTGATGGGCATCGACCTTGACTGCGCCGCAGACCTCGCAGTTCTGCTTTTCCAGTACTCCAGATATGAGCGCACGCTGAACCGCAAGATGCGCCTGGTACTTCGGCAGGTTGGTGAGGCGCCAGTTCGTCTGCCGGGTCTCGCTTTTCAGCGACGGGGGGCGTGGCAGCTTTGAATCATCTGTCATCACGCCGCCGTCGCCGCCTGCCGGCCCAAGGTGCGATATACGGTCGGCCGCGAGATCGAGAACACCTCTGCCAGATCACTGATGGAATACTCGCCGGTGTCATACATGCGCCGCAGCTCCTGCTGCTGGCGTTCCGACAGCTTCGGCTTCTTGCCGCGCAACTTCCCCTTGGCGCGTGCCACGGCCATGCCCTCGCGGGTCCGCATACGGATCAAGTCGGCCTCAAACTCGGCAAAGGTCGCCAGGATGTTGAAGAACAGCTTGCCCATCGGGTCGGTGGGATCATGGATCGAGGTGCCAAGCTGAAGCTTGATCCCGCGCACGGCCAGCTTGTCGGCAATGTCGCGGGCATCTGGGACGGAACGCGCCAGGCGGTCGAGTTTCGGCACGACAAGCGTGTCGCCCTCCCGCAAGGCTGCAAGCGCCTGATCGAGACCAGGGCGGGCGCGGTTCGTGCCGGTAAAGCCGTGGTCGGTGTAGATGCGATCGGAGGCAACCCCGAAGCTGGCAAGGATGCCCTTCTGCGCAGCAAGGTCTTGTTTGTCGGTGGAACAGCGGGCGTAGCCGATCAAAATCTGTGTCATGGCCTGATCTGTAACAGTAGACGCCCCTTCAGTGCAAAAAATATCGGACCATTCATCTGAGATTTTGTTCCGCCAGCATTTGCTAGCCTTCAAGGGACCTGTTCAGAGCCAAGCTGGCCGTCCTCTCAACGATCCCCTTTCGTGACATGCCGTCAGGCTTAGCAATAGAGTTCCTCTCTGCAGCGTACAGAGATCACCACCCCTTGAACCTGTTTGTGAGCGACATGCGATCGGCATTGACGTTGATGACGATTTCTTTGCCATTGTCGTGGACCATGCGGACGTCAAAGGTGTCGCTGTCCCTGCATTGTCTGATCTGACCAAGCCGCCACGGCGGGCTCTCGAAAAGCTGAGAAACCTTTGTCCGGGAATCGGTGAGGATGACGCGCTTCATGATAATGACAGCGTTAGAGTTTTGAGGCCCGGCGACAATCGGATAATTTGTGAAAGAGGAGGGCCGCTGTCCAGCCTGATTGCTTGCTTTGTTGCGCGCAGATGCCATTCGCCTCATAGTTCATGAGAGCGGACACAAGCGTCCTCGCAAGCGCCTGCGGCTTGCTTGCGACAGAGAGGCGATGCTTGACCCCTTTGTCGCTGACCATTGTGACTCGAACTCCTGCGGCGTCGCTGCCCAAAGTCAGGCTACCGGGAGCGATCTTTTAACAGCCATGGCGGCGCCACCAGCCCGAACAATGACTACGCCAAGAACCATGTCGAGGTTTGTCTTGCCTGATACTGCTTCAGCCCAGCAGGGTATTGGGACTTTCAGAAGTAACCACCGCCAAAAGGAAGGACCGCCAAAAGGCGGCCCCCTATGTCCCTCGCCCTGGAAGAAAAAGGCCAGCGCAGGACGCGTCCCTGATCTTCCTAGATGCCTTGCGCGGTGCTTGTTCTTCCCGCTTTGATTGAACATAGACGCTCTGCCGGTTGTGCGTCAAAAGAATGGTCGGGAAGGGTCAAGATCAGCGGCAGCAAAGCCGGGGGCGTTGCCGGAATGTCTCACTTGTGGGGATCACGGAGCTTCCAGAGTGAACCATGAGCAGAAGATCTGCCGAGAGCCTGTTCGACCAGCCGTCGAGCGGCACCCCTTTATGGATCGCTGTTGTCCAGCTCGCCCTTAAGACGCGGACCGTAATTGCTCCTCGGACGGCAGGCATGATGGGGATCGTGGTCTAGAACCCCGGCGAGCCGTTCCTGATCCTCGCGGAAAAGCAGGCCGACCTAGCGGAGTTGCTTTATGCCGTCGCACAAACAGCGGGAGAAGGCGCCAATACTGATCGGGTGATTGCTGCGGGATTGCGGCCCTTCGGCAAGCGAATCCGTGCCAACTCCTGCCGCCTGATCTTCCGCCGTGGCCGCTTCGTCCTGCTGAGGGTCAACAATCCGGGAAAAGTTGGTGTAGCCCTTCCTTTACTGTATCCGCAGTAAACGGCTTGCCGATGAACAACGCACCCTTTAGCAGGTCTTCCGGTCCGGGTGGCTGGGCCCCGGATGCCACAAGAATGCCGATCTCCGGCCAGTCGCCCGCACAACGGCGGGCGAGGTCATAACCGTTCCTGGTGCCCGGCGGCATCTGCACGTCAGTGAACAGCAGATGGATGCCGTGGCCCCAGGACGTCAGGATCTCCATGGCGTCCTCGTAGCCGGCAGCCGCATAAACCCGAAACCCCGCTTCGATGAGGATCGCTTGCGCGTCCATCCGGATCAGCGGATCGTCATCCGCGACAAGTGCGTATCGTGCGAAAGGGTCGGGCATTCTCCGCTCGCTTGTTCTTCGGCGTGCCTGTCAAGGAAAAGCGTCTGGTAGCGACAAGTTCCAGAAGACGCCAGTCAAGATCAAGTCAAGCGGCGGTGACCGAACGAGCAAGAGGGTGAAGGAACAGAATTCTTCTTTCACAAACCTGCTTTCGGAAGTATTGCGGGAACAAACCCTGAATGTTTGCGCTGTGACGCTTTCCTCGTGCCGAACGATCTTCTGTCTGACCCGGTCCGGCTGCGGGCGCTGCATCACTCCAACCTGCTGAAGGCGCATTCACAGGCGCAGTTCGGCCGGATTGCCGATCTGGTCCGCGACATGCTGGATGTGCCGGTGGCGATTGTCTCCATCGTGTCGGACACCCGGCAGGTCTTTGCCGGCCATCGTGGCTTGCCGGCGGAATGGGCGGCGCTCGGCGGCACCCCCCTCAGCCACTCCTTCTGCCAGCACGTCGTCGACCACGATACGCCCTTGATGGTCACCGATGCCCGGCTTGAGCCGCTGCTGGCCCAGAACCTTGCCATTCGGGACATGGACGTCATCGCTTACCTGGGTGTTCCCCTGCACCTGCCCTCGGGCGAGGTCATCGGCGCCGTGGCCGCGATCAGCCCCGAGCCGCGGGCATGGGACCCCCTGGATCTGGATCGTCTCGGCAGGGTTGCCGCCCTAGCTGACACGGAGATCGCCGTGCGTGTCTCCGAGCTGAAATGGCGCAGCCTGTTCGAGGACATGCAGGAGGGCTTTTTCATCGGCGAGGCCATCCGCGACAAGTCTGGGCGAATGATCGATTGGCGCTATCACGACATCAACCCGGCTTTCGAGACCCTGACCGGGCTTTTGAGGCACGGTTCGCAGGGCCGGACCTATCGTGAGTTGGTCCCGAACGGGGAGGAGTCGATCATCGACACCTTCGCCGCAGTCCTGGAAACCGGGCAGCCGGTTGTCTTCGAGGTCTTCATGGCAGCCCTGGGCAACCGCTGGTTCGAGGGGCGCGCCAGGGCGCTCGATGACAACCGCTTCGCGGTGGTCTTTTCCGACGTCAATGAGCGCAAGCAGCGCGAGTTGCAGGAAACGGAGCGGCGGCAGCTTTTGAACCACGAACTGGCGCATCGGCTCAAGAACACCCTCGCGGTTGTTGGGGCAATCGTGTCGCAGACCTTGCGCAACGCTGATGATCTCGACAGCGCCCGCAGCACGACGATGAACCGGATCAAGGCTCTGGCGACGGCCCATGATCTTCTGATCAGCGGTCACAAGGATGCCGGCACGGCGGGTGCCATGATCGAGGCGTCTTTGGCGCCGCACGATGACGGCTCGCGCCTGGATATCGGCGGTCCGGTGATCCCCATCGGATCGGAAGCGGCGCTGACACTGTCGTTGGTCATCCACGAGCTTGCCACCAATGCCAGCAAGTACGGAGCGCTGTCGGTTCCGGAAGGGCGGGTCGAGATCCGCTGGTCGGTGATCGAGGAGCGTGAGGCCGGTAAAGCGCTGCTGGCGTTTTCCTGGACAGAACACAATGGCCCACCTGTATCACCCCCCGAGACATCAGGGTTCGGTTCCCAGTTGATCGAAATGGGTTTGAGCGGATCAGCCTTGGCCGAGAGCCGACTCGACTATCACCGGGACGGACTGAGATGCCGCATCGTTGCCCCGCTTGATGAGCTGGTATCCGAGGCAAAGGTCTAGGCTTTCCCTGATCGGCGGCGGCCAGTGGTCATCCGAGAGCCGGACAAAAGTACCCATTTTCAGGAAATGAAGACGTGGCTGGTTCTTCGCCGCCGCGGCCGAGGTGGGTCTTACGTCTCCTGGCAGGGTAGCGACGAGGCCGCATCTTGATGCGATGTGCCAGCAGGGCTTGCATGACAAGCCCGAAACTGCAGCGCGGCCATTCGTGATGCGCATCTCTTCCTGATGCTGACGCGTTGTCGAAGGGTATGTTCCGGAGATTGACCATGAGAATGCTGTTTGCCCCGCTGACCGCCATTGCCTTGCTTGCGGCCTGCCAGGCCCAGATGGAAACGGCACCTGCCTCCACTGAGCCGGAGCGTCCCATGGACGAGATCCCCGTTCAGATGACCTTGGCCAACGGCGACCGGCATTACAGCTTCAAGAGCGGCTGCGTCGTGGTCTTGGAACCGCAGCGTGCTGTGGTGAAGTCGGAGACCGGAGCATGCGCTCTTCATCACCGGGATATCGCCCTGCTCTATGCTTCGGGAGATTGACGCACCTGTCGGCCGACGGAACGCATTGCAGCGCCGCTCGTTTGTTCCTGCTGACTGCGGGGGGAGGCCATGCCCGACGATCCGGACACCCAATCCATTCTGATCATGGCGGAAACGGCGTCGATCTCCACCCGGAGGGTCGCCAGCGGCCGTGTCACGATTTCCACCCGGACCGAAGAGATCGACCGGATCCTGCCCGCCGAGCTTGCCAGCGTCGAGGTGAGTGTTGTCCAAGTTCCCGTGGATCGAAAGATCAACAGCGTTCCTGAGGTCGTGGCCGAGGGCGACCTGACGATCATTCCCGTGGTCGAGGAGCGGCTTGTCGTTATGCGCGAACTGTATCTCCGCGAAGAGGTTCATGTCCGCCGCGTCGAACGGACCGAAACAGTCGACGTCGCGGCCACCATCCGCCGCCAAACTGTTCAGATCGACCGTATCCCGGCCGATCTCACCCCAACCTCCAACAAGGATGATCACCATGACCTATGACAACGCCATCGGCCCGATGGGAAAAACATCGGTGTCCGCGCTCTTCGACAGTCAGGCCGATGCACAACGCGCCGTAGACCGGCTGGTCGCGGCCGGCATCCCCGAGTCGCATATTCGGCAAGTCGCCGGCGGGGCGGGCACAACCACGACGGCGTCTCAGACCTGGGACGAGGATCGCAAGGGTTTCTGGGACAGTCTCAGCGACTTCTTCTTTCCCGATGAGGATCGCTACACCTATGCCGAAGGGCTGTCGCGCGGCGGCTGCCTGGTGACCGTGAGCGGAGTTTCAGGGGGCGAATACGAAACCGCCCTGGACATTCTGGATGAGGAAGGCAGCGTGAACCTCGACGAACGTGCCGAAAGCTGGCGTTCCGAAGGGTGGGGCGGTTACGAGGCCAGCTCCTATGCCTCAAGCAGCACGGCATCGGCCTATGGCGCCCGCGCGGGTGTGACGGGTGATCTGGACAGCCCCTATGTCGACGAGGACAGAATGGGCGCTGATGCGTCCGTGCGGCAAGGTCGGGATCTGCGAGACGACGAAACCATTCCGGTCGTGGAGGAGCGCCTTCGCGTCGGCAAGCGCGAAACCGGGCATGGTCGTGTTCGGGTTCGGGCCTATACGGTTGAGGAGCCGGTGAACGAAAGCGTCGATCTGCGCGAGGAGCGGGTGGAGATCGAGCGCCGCCCTGTTGATCGCGAGGTCACCAGTGCCGACGCCGCCTTCCAGGACCGCACCATTGAAGCCGAGGAATACCGCGAGGAAGCGGTGGTCCAGAAGGAGGCCCGTGTGGTGGAGGAGATCGGCCTGCGCAAGACTAGCGAAACCCATCGTGAGGACATCTCGGACACGGTGCGCCGGACCGAGGTCGAGATCGAGAAGGACGATGTCGATGGCGATCGCGATACGTTGAGCGGCGGCCTGCGCCGCGACGACATCGATCGCACCAAGATCTGAACCCCTTGCAGACGAGGGAAAAGGCCTCGCCTCGGCAAGTCTTTTTCCCTGTGATCGGGATTGCTTCGACATTGGAGACGGACTGCGGCCGAGGTATCATGCCGTGCAGCGCCTCCACACTCTGCCCCCCAACAAGACGGCTTTGGAAGAAAGGCGCAGTTCGACAATTTACGGATTGCACCCAACATCGTGTGCCTGAACCATATGCTGAACTCGCCTCAAGATCATCAGGCAGCCGCGGGCGAAAGCCCTAAGACGGATGCCTCCCGCTGCCACGCGCTTCTCAGCCTGCGTGCGGCGCTGATCTGTGCGACGCTCTGCTGGGTGGTCTTTGCCGTTCTTGCGGGTTTGATGCTAAGCGGTCGTCATGCCGACCTGGATAACCTGGGCTTGCTGCTGTTTCGGAGCTCAGCCGGTCTGGAACTGCGCGGGCCCTCGTGGGCAGCCGACATGACGCGAGGCATGACAGAGTTGGGCGGTGTCACGTTGCGGCACCTCCTTGCCGCATCTGCCGTCGCAATGCTTCTGCTGTTCGGCATGCGACGTCAGGCAGCAATCCTATTTGTCACCATTTCCAGCGGCTGGATGATCGGCGCTTTGCTGAAGCTTGGCTTTGCTCGGCCTCGCCCAACCAACGTGTCCCATCTCATGGGAGTGGAAGGTTACAGCTTTCCCAGCGGACATAGCTTCAATGCCGCTGTTGTCTACATCAGCCTTGCCGTTGTGCTGGGAACCCTCAGCCCGCGGGAAAACGTCCGCAGAGCACTTGTTGCGACAGGCATCGCCATCAGCATCCTGGTCAGCCTCAGCCGCGTGATGCTGGGCGTTCACTATCCGAGCGATGTTCTGGCAGGGTGGATAGCCGGTGCGGGCTGGGCTCTTCTTGCTTCGGCATGGTTGAGTATGGTGTCCACCCAGTCATCCTGATGAGATCAGGTATTTGCTTTATTGCCACGAGGAACTTCATCCATGGCCAAGAAAAAGATCATCTACATTGCCGCCGCAAGTGAGGACAGGCGCATCCGAAACATGATCAAGGCGGAACCACTTCGCACGAAAAGGCTGTTTGAATATGCCGATCCTCCGGTGGAGGAAACATACGACAGGCAGTGGCAGGCACAGGTTCGAGAGCAAATTCGCCAATCGACCGGCGTCCTTGTCGTAATCAGCAAGAACACCTTGTCATCTCGCAGTCAGGCCTGGGAACGTCAGTGTGCCGAGGAGGAACGTAAGCCGATGAAAGGCATTTGGGCTTATGATCAGGATCAGGCTTCTGCCAGAAATCTCAGTACAATGGTCTGGACGTGGGGAAACATCGCGAACTGGATTGACGAACTCTGACCGCCCCAGCCTGTATGGGCAAAGCTGTCGTGCTGCGCTACAACCTCAAGACCGCGTTCGATCCCGTCCTGCCAAAGCCGCCACCAAACACGGAAGTGCGCCGGGTTCAGGGAAAAGAAGTACCACTCGAAGATGCTCCCAAACAGATCGGCTCATTCGTGGCAGTCCGCGTCGCTGACTGGCACTTATGGCTCTTGCGGCGGTCTGCAGGGCGGTGCCTGCGCTATGGCAGAGAATGGCATGCGCCGCGAAGGTCAGGACAGGCAGCAAGACGAGCGTGGAATTAGTGCCTGCGCCCTCACGTCCGAGCCAGCAGGCCACACCCGCGCTTACCGCGATTTTAGCCTCCTGTTCGACGCCCGCGAGGTCAGCGTCATGACCTGCATGCTCCATGGCCAGACGCAGATTGCTTCATGGAAGGAACGGCATGAGGGCTGGGATGTGGAACAATGAGCTATGCGAGAGTTTGGGTGACGCGGCCTAATCAAGCGGCGCGATTTTCGGCGACGCTCGCGGCGACACCGTCGG
>NZ_JBHRXY010000054.1:0-13645 GCF_042648745.1 Paracoccus angustae | reverse complement strand
ACAGTGTCAGAAATGGGCGCCACCACAGGCTTCCATCGCCACGACACAGGATGGCAGCTGGGCGAAGAAGGCCAGCACCTGATGCCGCCGCAACTTCCTTCGCAGGACCGCCTGGCCTGAGCCGTCAGCCCCGTGCACCTGAAATACAGTCTTCGCCAGGTCGAGCCCGACCGTGCTTATCTCCGACATGACCGCTCCCCTCTTGTGGATCGTCCCAGACCCACCTTGGCACAGAGATGCCGTCGGGGGGCGGTCACAGCATCAACGCCGATCTTGCCCGCGATCAGCAAGACCACGGCAAGATTGAAGGAATGGAAGGGATGAACCGTAAAGAAGGTCACGCGGCGGCGCCTGTCAGAATGCTGTCAACTGATGTTGATTCCGCTTTGCCCCGGATCCGCCTTCCGGTCAAGGGCGGGGCCCCGCGCCTGCCTCAGGCGGTGGTGTGAAATCCGTTATCGGCATAGACCACCGATCCGCTCATGGGACTTGCGGCCTCGGTTGCCAGAAAGGCCGCCAGCGTACCGATCTCTTCGATGCTTACCAGTTTTCCCGCAGGCGTACGGGCGCGAATCTTATCCATCAGCGCATCGAACCGGTCGATCCCCGAGGCGGCGCGGGTCTTGACCGGACCGGTTGAAAGCGAAAAGGCACGAATCCCTTCGCCCGCCAGATCGGCCGCCGCATAGCGGACCGAAGCCTCCAGCGCGGCCTTTACCGGACCCATGAGGTTGTAATTCTCGACCACCCGATCCGCGCCGTAAAAGCTGACCGTGATCAGCGAACCACCCGCCTGCATCAAAGGCCGCGCCAGCCGCGCCATGCGCAGGAAGGAGTGGCAAGAGATATCCATCGCCGTCGCAAAACCTTCGGCCGAAGCGTTGACAACGCTGGTGTGCAGATCCTCGCGCGGGGCGAAGGCGATGGCATGAAGCAGAAAATCAAGCCGCCCCCATTCAGCGGTAATGCGGTCAAACACGGCTTCCAACTGGCCGGGTTCACGCACATCGCAAGGAAGGAACAGCGGCGCACCCACTTCCTGCGCCACGGGTTCGACCCATGGCCGGGCCTTTTCATTAAGAAAGGTCAGCGCCAGCTCTGCCCCCGCCGCGCGAAAGGCCCTGGCGCAACCGGCGGCGATGCTGGCCTCATTCGCCACGCCAACCACGAGGCCGCGTTTGCCTTTCAGATCAATCATGTCGCTGCCTCTTCGCTGACGGCCTCCTGGGCGATGATGCTTTCCTCATCGGTCGGAATGACAAGAAGCTGCACCCGGCTGGCGGCGGTGCTGATCCTGCGCGACCCTGCTTCATTGGCATCGGGGTCAAGCTCTGCCCCAAGCCAGGCCAGCCGCGCGGCGACACGGGCGCGGATACCGGGCTGATGCTCGCCGATTCCTGCCGTGAAGACCAGCGCATCGATCCCGCCCATGCTGGTCGCCAACCGTGCCACCTCGCCCGCGATGCGCAGGCAAAAGAGGTCGATCGCCTCGGCAGCCTCTGGGCGCGTGCTGGCCATCAGCTCGCGGCTGTCAGCCTCGAAACCCGACACGCCCAGAAGGCCGCTTTTACGATAGAGCATGGTCTCGACCTGTTTCAGGCTTTGCCCCATTTCGCCCATCAGATGCAGGATCACGCCGGGGTCCAGCGCACCCGAACGCGTCGCCATCGGGATGCCGTCCAGCGTCGAAAACCCCATCGAGCTGTCGATGCTCTTGCCGCCCCGGATCGCACAAAGGCTTGCGCCGCTGCCCAGATGTGCGGCGACCACCTTTGCATCGGTGGCCAGATCGCCCAGTTGCCCGGCGATATAGCGGTAGGAGAGACCATGAAAGCCATAGCGCTTGATCCCCTGATCATAAAGCGCGCGCGGCAGGGCAAAGCGGCGGATCAGGGGCGGGTTGGTGGCATGAAACGCCGTGTCGAAAGAGGCTGTCTGTGGCACATCGGGGTAAAGCCCCCGCATCGCCCGGATCAGCGCAAGGCTTTGCGGCTGATGCAGCGGCGCAAGCCGCGCCAGCGCGTCGATCTGCGCGATCACCTGATCGGTGATCCGGGCTGGTCCTGTGAAGACATCGCCGCCATGCACAACCCGATGGCCGATCACCGCAAGGCGCGAAAGATTGAAATGCCCGGCCAGCCAGGCAAAAGCCTGGTTCAGCACGGCTGTCAGATCGCCGGGATCCGCTGTGATCGGGCCTGAAAAGGTCTTGCCCTCGCGCGTCAGGCGCACTTCGAAAGGCTCATCGCGGAAATCGATCACGCCCGAGGCCAGCGGGCGCGGCGCGGCGGCCTCCAGTGCGTAAAACCCCAGCTTGATAGTCGAGGATCCGGTGTTGAATGTCAGGATCAGATCGCGGGTCACGCCTTCCCCTCCGCTTTGCGGACCGCGACCAGCTTGGCCAGCGCAGCCGAGGCGATGCGGGCCGATAAAGGATCCGCCCGGCTTGTCAGAACGATTGGCACCCGTGCGCCCAGAACCAGCCCCGCGGCCGTGGCGCCCGCGAAATAGATCAGCTGTTTGGCAAGCATGTTCCCGGCCTCGAGATCCGGCACCAGAAGAATATCGGCCTCGCCCGCCACCTGCGAGACGATGCCCTTCGTCGCCACCGCCTCGGGGCTGATCGCATTGTCGAAGGCCAGCGGCCCGTCAACCAGCGCGCCCGTGATCTGGCCTCGAGCCGCCATCACCGTCAGCGCGGCGGCATCCAGCGTGGCGGGCATCGTCGCGTTCACTGTCTCGACCGCCGCCAGCACCGCGACCTTCGGCTGATCGCGCCCCAGAAGCCGCATCAGATCGACGGCATTCTGGCAGATGTCGCGCTTATGCTCTAATGTCGGTGCGATATTGATCGCGGCATCGGTGACGATCACCGGCTTGCGATAGGCGGGCACATCCATCGCATAGACATGGCTGATCCGGCGTTCGGTGCGCAGGCCGCCGCTTTTCGAAACCACCGCCGCAAGCAGTTCATCGGAATGCAGGCTGCCCTTGACCAGCACCTGGACCTTGCCACAGGCCGCCAGTTCCACCGCCCGCGCCGCCGCTGCATGGCTGTGCTCTGTCTCCTCGATCCGGAAGCCGTCAAGCGAGACCCCGGCCTCGGCGGCCGCCGCGCGAATCTTTGCGCCGGGACCGATCAGGATCGGGTCAAGCAGGCCTTCGTCGCGCACCTCGATCGCGCCAAGGATCGCGGATTTCGAACAGGGATGCACCACCGCCGCCCGCACCGGGGGCAATGCGCGGGCCTCTTCGACAAAGCCCTGCCAGCGCCCCTTCGGCAAGACCACCGCCTCGGGAAGGTCACCCGGCACCCAGGTCACCTGCTCGACCGGGGCCAGCACCAGCGCCTCGCCCGAAAGCACCACCTCGCCCCGCTGATTGCGGGCGGTGGTCGTCAGGCGGACACGGTTCTTGCCCTCGATCAGCTCGGCCACTTCAACTTCGGCGGTGATGGTATCGCCTGGCGAAACCGGCTTGTTAAAGCGGATCTGCTGGTCGAGATAGATCGTCCCCGGCCCCGGCAGGCGGGTGCCCAGCACCGCCGAAATCAGCGCCGCAGTCCACATGCCGTGCACCACGACATGGCCAAACGGCCCATGGGCGGCGAAACCGGCATCCAGATGCGCGGGGTTGGCGTCGCCGGAAACAGCGGCGAACAATTCAATATCCTTGGGGCCGACGTGGCGGACAAGACTGGCGCGGTCGCCGATTTTCATCTGGTGAAACAGATAGTTGGTCAGAGTGCCGGTCATCTTGTCACCTCTGGAAAACATATGTGCCGGGCGCATCTGCCAGCGCGTTGCCCATTGCGGGCGGCGCGGCGGGGGCACCCGAACGCGCGGCAAGCCAGGCCTGCCAGGGCGTCCACCACGAACCCTCGGTTGCAGGATTGGCCTCGACCCAGGTCTCCGGCGGCAAAAGCGCGTCGTCATGGGCGCGGGTCGCCAGCCGGTAGCGGCGGCGCGGGTGACCGGGAGGAGAGACGATCCCCGCATTATGCCCGCCCGACGTCAGCGCGAAAGTCACCTCGCAATCGGTGAACTGGTGGATTTTGTAGACCGACTTCCAGGGTGCGACATGATCGCGCTCGGTCCCGACGGCAAAGATCGGCACCCGGATGTTCTGCAACAGAACTGTCTTGCCCCCGGCGGTGAAGCGTCCCGAAGAAAGCTCATTATTCAGATAAAGCCTGCGCAGATATTCGGCATGCATCCGATAGGGCATCCGGGTGCTGTCGGCATTCCAGGCCATGAGATCATTCATCGCCGTCCGCTCGCCCATCATGTAATCGCGCACCATCCGGGACCAGATGAGGTCATTCGAGCGCAAAAGCTGAAACGCCCCCGCCATCTGATCGGCAGAGAGATAGCCGCGGTTCCACATCATGCTTTCAAGAAGATGCAGCTGGCTTGGGTCGATGAACAACGCGAGCTCGCCCGGTTCGGCGAAATCGACCTGCGCGGCAAGCAGCGTCAGCGAGGCGAGACGCGCGTCCCCCTTCCCCGCCATGGCAGCCGCAGCGATCGACAGCAAAGTGCCACCCAGACAATAGCCGGTGGCGTGGATTTTCTGATCGGGCATTAGACGGGTGATCTCATCCAACGCGGCCATCACGCCCAGCCGGCGATAATCCTCCAGCGTCAGATCACGATCCTCTGCACCCGGATTGCGCCAGGAAATGGCGAAAACCGTGTGGCCCTGCGCCACCAGCCAGCGGATCAGTGAATTCTCCGGGCTGAGGTCGAGGATATAGTATTTCATGATCCAGGCCGGAACGATCAGCACCGGCTCGGGGTGCACGGTTTCTGTCGTGGGCGTATACTGGATCAGTTCGATCAGGTGGTTGCGGAAGATTACCTTGCCCGGCGTCACCGCCACATCGCGACCCGGTGTAAAGGCCTCGACACCCTCTGGCGGCTCCTGCCGGATCTGGCGGACGACGTCCTGCAGCCAGTTCTGCCAGCCCTTCACAAGGTTCATGCCTCCGGTAGCCCAGGTCCGTGCCACAACCTCGGGATTGGTAAAAGGGTTGTTCGAAGGCGCACAGACATCAAGGATCTGTTTCGCGGCAAAAGACACCACATCCTCGTGGTGCTTCGTCACGCCTGGAACCTCATGGGTGACGTTATGCAGCCATTGCTGCTGCAGCAGGAAAGCCTGCGACATCCAGCTGAAGGGCGGTTTCGCCCAGGCTTCACCGGCGAAACGGCGGTCGCCCGGCAAGGGCGTGATGACCGGCGCGGCCTGCGGATCCATCGCCGAGGCCATCAGATGCGCCATGAGACGCTGCCATTTGCGGCCCGCCTTGACGCCCAGTTCCATCTGCTTGCCCGGTGCCTGCGCCAGGTGAAAGGCCCAGTCGACATGGGCCATCATCAGCGAGCCGGGCGAGACCCCGCCGCTGAGCTGTCCCGAGAGCGCCTCTCGTATGCGGTCAACGGCCTGAAAAGCCTCGATGCCAAGGCTTTCATCGCCGGTTGCACCCGAGCCATCTGATTTGGGAGTAAGGACCATGTCGCGTCTCCAATTTACCGGCGGAAGTTAGCACAGAACTATCAACGAGTGTTGATCGAAATCAAAGAGTTCAAGATTTTTCTTGAACATAGGCATTGCGCCCAAGGCCCGATGCCGACGACATGTCGTAAAGCGCCGTCAAACCGCCGAAACAGCCGCCCCCGGACTGAACAGGCAAAGCATCGGCGTCCGGCGGCGGACACGGAATCCCCTGTCCCTGCCCTGATCATCATGGACGATTACCGGCAAAACGGCGCGACGTCGAGGCCATGACCCGGCCAATGCCGCTGGCACCAACGCCGGGCCAAGGCCGCGGCCTCAATCCGCCAGCACATCACCGATGCCAGTGAAGACACCACCGACCTGATTGAAGACAAAGGCCCCAGCCAAGCGTACCTCACCGAAAAGGGTGCTTTCAACCACAGCCCCGGCCTCGCCGGAAAGCAGGCCGACATAGCGGCTGTGGGCGGGATCATCGGTCGGAATATCGGTAATATCCACGATCCGTATTCCGGTCGCGACCGCCAGGCGCTGGACCGCCGGATCACGCACATCGACAAGCCCAAGCCGTATCCGACGTGCCGAAAGCCGCGACGACAGTTTCAGCGCCAGATCGTCCGAGGAGACGAGCACCGTGATGGGATGCTTCATCGGCCCAAGGCTGACCATCTGGGCGCGGAAAAGATCGATATCAATATCCGGGGCGGCAAGGATGACCTCGATCCGGTCCAGCACATCGTCCCGCCCGGCAAGACGCAGTTGCACCAGCGTCTCCATCGTCAGCCGCGCGCCCATGCTGTGAGCCAGCACCGGCACCGCGTCGGAAGCGGACCGACCCTTTGTCAAAAGCCGCAGCAGATCGGCAAGCGCCGCGCGGGAAAAGTCAGACGCGTCACGATCAGCCAGATAGGCGCCCGGATCGCCTGCCGAGGGCCATGTAAAAAGGACGGGCTTTTCCTCGATATGCGCATCGACCGAAAGCTGCGCGGTACGGAACAAGGCCTCATGAAAGCGGGTGTTGAAGCCGTGGACATAAAGCCCGACCCCCTCGCGCGAGAGACGCTTTGCAAAGGCGTCACGGCTAAGCGTCTGCCGGCTGCGCATCACGAAATTCCGGTCGGCGCTGCTGCCATTGCGATCCGGCCATTCAATCTTTCCCGGCCGATGGCCAGGCGGCACCGAGACCTCGTATTCCAGCCAGCTTGGCCGGATGGAGCGAGAGTCGCCAAAGGCCCCCGGCAGATTTGCCTCGGGCGCGCGGGTGGTCATGGTCAGCACCCGGACAAGGCGGGCGCCCTCGGGCAGGGCACCGGCATCGGGGGCCAGAACTTCCGGCCCCGGACGCGCAGCGCAGCCTGCAAGCGCAAGCGTCAGGATCAGAAGCAGGCGGCCCAACATATGCCTTACCGCAGGAATTTCTTGAATCGTATCAGTGCCACCCAGAACAGCGCCACCCCGATCGCCGCCAGCGCCGCGAACTGGGGCCAGACCACGTCAAGCCCCGCACCTCGGAACAAGATGCCCTGCGAGAGGATGATGAAATGCGTGTTGGGGGCTGCAAGCATGATGGTCTGGATGATCTCTGGCATGGATTCCCGCGGCGTCATCGCGCCTGACAGCACCTGCAGCGGCAAAAGCGCCATCATCAGCAAAAGCGCGAATTGCGGCATCGACCCGGCGATGGTGGCAAGGAAAATTCCAAGCCCCGTCATGGCGAAAACCATCAGCACCGCGCCCGCAAGAAACAGCACGACCGAGCCCTGCACCGGAACCGCCATCAGCGCCTGCACCACAACACTTAGCGAAAAGATCGACCCCAGCAGCACCACCAGCCCCATCGACCAGATCTTGGAAAACATGATCTCGGTCGGGGTGACGGGCATGACCAGCAGGTGCTCGACCGTGCCATGTTCCTTTTCGCGGATCAGCGCCGCGCCGGTCAGCACCAGCGACAGCATGGTGATCGACCGGATCACGGCGGAAATCGCGCCGAACCACTTCGGATCCAGCGAGGGATTATACCGCGCGCGGAGCGCCAGATCGACCGGCAGCGCGGTCTCGGCCCGGTAGCCCGCCACATATTCCGAAACCTCGGAGGACACGATCTGCTGGATATAGCCGCCGCCGGTGAAGGCCTGGCTCATCCTTGTCGCGTCGATATTCAGCTGGATCGCCGGGTTTTTTCCGGCCAGCACATCGCGCGCGAAATCCGGTGGGATGTTCAGCGCAAAAGTATCCAGCCCCTGATCCATCCGCCGATCCATCTCGGCCGTCGTGGTCATCTGCGGCTCGACAAAATAGGGCGGATAAAAGGCCGAGGTGATGCGGGCGGAGAGATGCGACTGATCCTCATCCACGATCGAGATCGCGGCATTCGTCAGCGCCTCGGGCGAGACGTTCGCAGAGGTCCAGATCGAGAGCGAAAAGGAATAGACGATCAGCACCAGCATCACCGGATCGCGCCAGAGCCCGCGCAATTCCTTGACGCCCAGATTGAAGGTGTTGCGCAGGTTCATCCGCCCCTCACTTCGCCTGTTTTTCCAGGAAGGCCGCCGCCAGCCCGATAATCACCGGAATGGCGATGCCCATGGCCAGCATCGGCCCGGCCAGTTCCGCCATTCCGAAGGCCTTGGAGAAAGCCCCCCGCGCGGCGGTGATAAACCAGGTCGAGGGGTAGATCTCGCCCAGAACCCGGCCAAAACCCGACAGCGAAGAGACCGGGTAGATCAAACCCGAATAGCTGACCGCCGGGATCATCGTCAGCATGGCGGTCGCGAACAGCGCCGCGACCTGACTTGCGATGAAGACCGACACCAGAAAACCAAGCGCCGTGGTCGCGGTGACATAGATCAGCGCCGAAAGGGTAAAGCCCAGAAAACTGCCGTTGAAGGGCACTGCGAAGAATGTGACCGCCATGGCCATCATCAGGAAGAAATTCAGCATGGCCAGCGCGATATAGGGCAGCTGTTTGCCAAGCAGAAATTCCAGCCGCGTCACCGGCGTGACGTAGAAATTGATGATCGAGCCCAGTTCGCGTTCACGCGCGACCGAAAGCGTGGTCAGGATCGCCGGGATCATCAGCAAAAGCAGCGGGATGATCGCCGGGACCATCGCATTCAGGCTGCGCACGTCGGGGTTGTAGCGGTATCGGGTCACCAGTTCGAAACTGCCGCCGCTCGCCTTGTCACCGTAAAGCTGACGCGCCTGACGTGTGATCCAGTCGGCATGCATGCCCTGCACATAGCCCTGCACCGTATTGGCGCGGCTGGGGTTGGCGCCGTCGAACCAGGCCCCGACCTGCACATCCCTGCCTGCCGCGATATCGGCGGCAAAGCCGGGCGGGATCTCGATCGCCAGCGCCAGCTCGCCCGAGCGCATTCTTGCGTCGATCTCGTCGTAACTTGTCAGGGCCGGCTGTTCGATGAAATAGCGCGATCCCGCAATATCGGCGATATAATTGCGGCTGGTGGTGGTCTGGTCGCGGTCAAGGGCGGCGAAGGTCAGATCCTCGACATCCATGTTGATGCCCAGCCCCACCACGATCATCAGAAGAAGGCTGCCGACCAACGCCATGGTCAGCCGGATCGGATCGCGCTGCAATTGCAGGCTTTCCAGCTGCGAATAGCTAAGCAGTCGCCGCAGGCTGAAGCCGGATTGCTGCGCGTGATGGGTCACCCCGGCTGCGGGGGCCTCGGGCGCGGCCTCGGGCGCAGCGGCGGGGGCGGGTGCCGTCTCGCCAATCGCCTCTTCAAGATAGGCGATGAACGCGTCTTCCAGCGTGGCGCAACCTTTGGCTTTCGTGATCCCCTCGGCGGTGTCCGAGACCAGCACCTTGCCCGCATGCATCAGGCTGATGCGGTCGCACCATTCCGCCTCGTTCATGAAATGGGTCGAGACAAAGATCGTCACGCCATCCTTGCGCGAAAGTTCCGCCAGAATACGCCAGAAGCCGTTGCGCGCCACCGGGTCCACCCCCGAGGTCGGCTCGTCAAGGATCAGGATCTCGGGCGCATGGATCATCGCCACCGCCAGCGAAAGCCGCTGGCGGATACCCAGCGGCAACGCCTCGGGCAGGCTGTCGGTCACGTCGCCCAGATCGAACCGGGCGATCATCTCGTCAACCCTGGCGGGGATCTTCTCGGCCGCCATATCGAAAAGCCGCGCGTGCAGATCAAGGTTCTGACGCACCGTCAGCTCGGAATAGAGCGAGAAGGCCTGCGACATGAACCCGACCCGGCGGCGCACCGACAGATCGCTTGCATCGACCTCATGGCCGAAAAGCTTTGCCCGGCCCTCACTCGGCTCCAGAAGCCCGGTGAGCATCTTCATCGTCGTCGTCTTGCCGCAGCCGTTCGAACCCAGAAAGCCGAAAATCTCACCCCTGGGGATGCGGAAGGAAACATTGTCGACCGCCACGAAATCGCCAAAGCGCTGCGTCAGCCCCTCGGCCTCGATGGCGATATCGCTGTCATCGGTGGTCCGCGGCGGGATCACCACGGCACTGTCTTCGCCCCGGTCTTCTTCGGGCAAAAGCGCGATGAAGGCTGCATCAAGCGTGTCGGCCCCGGTCCGCGACAGCAGATCGCTGGTGGTGCCGGTGGCCAGCACCCGGCCCGCATTCATCGCAACCAGCCAGTCGAAGCGCGCGGCCTCTTCCATATAGGCGGTGGCTGTGATCACGCTCATCCCCGGCCGTGTCGCGCGGATGCGGTCGATCAGATCCCAGAACTGGCGGCGCGACAGCGGATCGACGCCGGTGGTCGGCTCGTCAAGAATCAGGAAATCGGGATCATGGATCAGCGCGCAGCACAGACCCAGCTTTTGCTTCATGCCGCCCGACAGCTTTGACGCCGGGCGCGACCGGAACGGCGTCATGCCGGTCGCAGCCAGCAGATCGGTAATCCGCCGCTCGCGTTCGGCCTTGTCATGACCGAAAAGCGAGCCGAAGAAATCAAGGTTCTCTTCGACCGAAAGCGTCGGGTAGAGGTTCTTGCCCAGACCCTGCGGCATATAGGCGGTGCGGGGGCAGACGCGGTTGCGATGCGCCACATCGCGCATATCGCCGCCCAGAACCTCGACCTTGCCCTGCTGGATCACACGTGCCCCGGCCAGCAGCGACAGAAGGCTGGACTTTCCGACCCCGTCTGGCCCGATCAGCCCGACCATGCGCCCCTCAGGGATCTCCAGCGTCACATTGTCAAGCGCCGTGACCTTGCCATAGCGCAGCGTCAGGCCGGAGACCCCGGCAACTGAGCCGGTCATTTCACGACATTGGAAAGAAAGTCAGGCCAGGCGGCATCCGGATCAAGCCGCAGATAGGCCATGCCCGGCAGGCCGGTTTTGACATCCTCGATATGCCGCGACAGCAGCTCGGGGTCGATGCGGGCACGGACGCGGAACATCAGCTTTTCGCGCTCATCGGCGGTCTCGACCGTCTTTGGCGTGAACTGCGCCACATCGGCAACATAGGAAACCGTGGCCGGGATCACGAATTCCCGCGCCGCATCCATGACAAGGCGCACCTCTGATCCGACCTGCACCCGGCCGACCTGCGATGTCGGCAGAAAAACCGTCATATAGACATCGCCCAGATCGACAAGGCTGAGGATCCGCCCGCCAGAGCCGACAATCTCGCCCTCTTGTGCGATGCGATACTGGATCCGGCCCGTGCGCGGCGCTTTCAGCGTGGCGTCGTCCAGAGAGGCCTGGATCGCATCAATCGACGCCTTTGCCGCCTCGACGGCCGCACTTGCATCGACCACCTGCGCCTGCGCGCTGCTGACCCCCGCCAGCGCTGCCGCATGGCTGGCTTCGGCCGAGGCCACACCGGCGCGGGCCTGGGCGTCCCGGGCGCGGTCATCATCCAGCACCTGCTGCGAGATCGCACTGGTCTTTGCAAGCTGCTCAGAGCGTTCAAGCCTGCGCGACGCGGCATCGGCAACCGAGCCTGCCTGATCAACCGCGGCCCGGGCCGCGCGCTCTTGTGCCTCGGCCTGAGCGACCAGCGCCCTTGCTGTCTCGACGCCGATTTCGGCGCGGGCAAGCTGCGCTTCGGCCTGACGTTTTTGTGCGTTCAGCTGCACCACGTCCATCTGCACCAGCACATCGCCTGCGCTGACCATGTCACCTTCGGCAGCGGTGATTTCGGCGATTCGGCCGCCGGTGAGCGCCGCGATATCCACCTCGGTCGCCTCGATCCGGCCATTGGCGCTGGCAAAACCCGCCGGCAGACCGGCGGGTTGCAGCCGGTCCCAGGCCAGCCAGCCAAGCACGGCGACAACGGCCAGGCCGCCCAGAATAATGGTGTTTCTGCCGGGCTTTGCCATGATCTGCCTCTGATTGCTGTGCTGATGGATGCTTCGCGCATGTCCCGATGCGGTTTTCGCCCTACGCTCCCCTGTTGTCAACGCTCGATGACAGGGTAAAAACCTGTATTGTCGCGCAAAAGCGGCTGCTGGTTGTTTGCTGTTGAAAAACCAGCTAAACAACACGACCCGGTCTGGGCTGCACCTTGCCGCACCTCTGCTCCGGGGCAGCATTTTCAGTTTCTTCGCGTCGAAGCCACCGGACGAACACAAGCCACCCATGCCAAGGGCGCTCAACTCAGCCAACTCGACCGACCGCATGCCGGGGCAGGCAACCGGGAAAGAACGCATTCTTGCATCGGCGATGCTGCTTTTCGCGCGGATGCCCTATTCCGACACCAGCCTGCGCGACATCGCCGCCGCGGCTGGGGTCGATGTGGCCTATGTCCATCGCGCCTTCGGGTCGAAGGCCGAGATATTCCGTCAGGCCTTGCTGGCGCTTGCGCCCCTCGATGACATCGCCGCAGGGGACCCCGATGGCGCGACCATGATCAACCGGATCTGCGATCTGGCCTTCCTGCGTGATCCGCGCAAGGTAGAAGATGTCAGGCCGCTTCATTTACTGACACAGTCCAGCCTCTGCAGCGAGGCGCGGGCGATCATTGCGCAATTCTTTGGCACGTCACTAGCCCTGCCTCTAAGCAGGGCGTTTGGCCATGCGGATCCGGGACGGGCGCATTTCGCGCTTAGCCTTCTCAGCGGTTTCGTGACCCATCGTGCGATTTTCGGGCCTGCGGATTTGCTGGCTATCCCCGAGGCGGATCAGCGACAGATGCTGCAAACCGCCCTGATGAACGCAATGCTGCCTGGTTGTTCAGATGGGGTATTCGGCTGGCGTCCCATCTAGACCACTATCCAAGTCAGCTTGCCAACTGCGATCCTGTATAAGTTATGTTGGGATTTCCGCGTTTCGTGCGGAGATTTCAACACGATTGATCGGACGCCTCAGGTGCTTTCAGGCGGCTATATACGGTCGGTCAGATGGCCGCTTGGATCGAGTGTCGGTCTCGTAGGTTGCGCGCCCCCGCAACCATTTCTACGATTTTGCACGATATTCTACGACAGAGTACGATCTGCAACGACGCAGCACTACGCTAGAGCCTGATTGCTCTCACTGGACCCGCAATCAGAAGATGCAGCGACGCTCTTCCGTTGCGCCGATACTTCCGCTAGCTCAGCCGCCCCGCGACTATCGGAAGACAGGCAATGAAATCAACTCGTTCGTCCCTGATCCCGCACAGGGTTGCAAGCTATTGCGACCTAACAGCCCGATGAACATGCTACCCTGCATTCGGTCTCTCCCCCATTCTTGAGGCTCGGCACCAGCCAATCTGGTGCAACCCTCGAACGGAGAATGCCGCGGGAGAGGCCACTGACCAGTCAGCTCACAGCCCGATCATGGGGTCTAATGCCCAAAGGTTGCCCGATCCTGATGCGCAGGCCTGCTGCAATTTTTACGATTTCGCGCCGTCTGCGGCGCGCGCCCACTTCCCTGAAGCAGCCCCCGTCAGCGCGGCAGCGCAGGGACGGAGATGGTCAGCACCATCACCGGCCGCGCCACGAACCCCACCATCTGCGGCGCCGGACCCACCGCTTATAGGGTGGGTACTCGTTTCGATCGAGCAGGCCCGCGAGGCATTCTCGCACGGTGCTCGCCTCCTCCGGTTCGAGGACAGGAGCGAGCCTTAGACCCCATGATCGCTGGGTGAGCTGACTGGGTAGGCGGCCTCTCCCGCGGCATTCTCCGTTCGAGGGTTGCACCA
>NZ_JBHRXY010000053.1:0-13918 GCF_042648745.1 Paracoccus angustae | reverse complement strand
GACGCGGCGGTCATGGACGATCATGGCACCGATGGCGTCCGCAGCTTCGGCATGCCGGATGTGCCGCACGGAGACGAAACTGTGCGCATCTACTGGAAGATCGACCTTTACGACACCGACGGGTTGATGGGACCGGAGGTGGAAACGGATCCTGCACAGACGATCCGTATCCTGACCCTCTGCCTGCCCGACGAATACTGATCCGGCATGGGCGGCTTCGAAAGCGGGGCCGCCTGATGTTGCCGATGGTATCAGGTCAGAGATCGCCTTCTTCCCAGACATCCTCAAGCATTTCATTTTTATCAAATGCTGGTCCCTTATGAGCAGAAGGATCGTTGTTCCTATTCATCCCTTGAGGGAGGGCAGCACATGACCGATGCGACACTCTCGCTTGACGGCATTGAGCCGATCAGCGGCACAATAGAAACCGGGGGCGACTATATCCGGTTCAGCGCAGACACGACCCTTGACGAACATCAGATCAACGGACCTCATGAGGGGCAGCTGTCCCTGAACGGTGCCGACGAGCGGGTCGTTCTCGAAAGCTACCACGCCATTGAAGGCGGCGGCTGCGAGATAACCCTTCGACGCATTACGCCATCTGCGTCGTGATAAGGGTCAGAAATATTGTCAAAGGTGCCCCGGTAATCCTTGGTCATGACCATGGCCCGCCCTTAACGCTGCCTCCAGCATAGGGAAGACGCGAGAACAACGCGACAGGCGAGATGCCCAGTGACACATAGCAACCGGACCTATTCCCGCAGTTCGGAGACCACGGCGTGGAAATAGGATCCTTGCAGGATCGGACAGGCCACCCTGCCCGTCGCATGTGCGACATGCGAAGGCGCCACCAAAGTCAGCGGGCAGGTCGCATCCGGACCCCCACCTTTGAAGGAAAGCTATTCCGACCTCCATCAGAAATCTCTTGCTGCGCGGCTGAGCGCTATGCCAAGCAAGGTCTTGTTGTGCAGCGGAGAGGGACGATGGCACGCGGGACTGTCAAGTGGTTCAACACCGACAAGGGTTATGGCTTCATTGCGCCGGAGACCGGGGGCGGGGATGTGTTTGTCCATATCACGGCCGTTCAGCGCGCCGGACTGGACACGCTGCGGGACGGGCAGAAAGTCTCCTTTGAACTGGAGACCGGCCGCAACGGCAAGACAAGCGCAGTCGATCTGCAGGCCATCTGAGACGACAAAGGTGGTCGCCGCCCTGCCGCAAACATGCTGCGGGTGAGGGCGTCTTCACAAGAGGGGCGGCACCATCCCGCCCTGTTAACCGCTCCTTAACCAGGTCTGCCTTATGCAAATAGCGCATAAGAGGATCGGGCATGAGCTACCGGATCACCACCTACAGCGCCTTGCAGGCCCACCTGTCGGCAGCCAACACGGCGGTGATGCTGTGTCGGGCCAATATCGGCCGGCTGCCTTTGTCCAGCCAGGAGCGCGATGCAGCAATCGACCGGATCAGAAAGCAGATCGGCGAACTGGAGACGCTCATCCTGGAGCTTGAGGGTCCGGGCGGCAAGCTAGCCGCGCCCTTCATCCGGACACGGGTCAGAAAGGCATCCCCGCCTCGCAGGACCAGCACCCTGTCGGACAACCGGACGTGACAGCGGGCCCCGATGACGAGGGATTCCAGGCGAACGCGGGCCCGGGCTTCATGTGAGGGACCTGGAGCTCTTCTCCGCCCCCGACATCACTGGCACCACGCCTTACGGATGGGGGATCTCTCAGCCGGGCGGGAACACTCTGAAACCAACCACACACACCCGCTCGGCTGATAAGACCTTTATGTCTGCGCCGGGCTTCAGGGGATAGTTGATCTTTCGGGCAGAAAACAGTGCCCACTCCGCCAAACCATAGAAAGAGGCGTAGGATCTGCCTTGTTGTGTCGCGTGGTCTCTGGTCCTCAGGCAGCCGTGCCCGTAGAGGAAGAGCGCGATCATGAGCCACGCCCCTCGGCAGGCGCGGCTCCCCTCGGCTCGGGGTATCAGATTGGTATGGGCCAGCTTGACCCTCCGGTAGACACTGGGTGCTTGTGTTCTGAAGCGCCGCGGGCCCCTCTAACAAGGGGCGGTGGATCTCTCGGATTGCCAGCACGAAACCCGTGACAGATCCCCTAAAATATGGCATGGTGAGAGATGTAACGTTGGCAGGAAATGCCGAGTGTCTACACCTGTGGAATGGAGCGCCCGATGGCCCTTCGAGACACGCCCCAGACCCCCGCAGACCCAGTGCGCCCCGGCGGCAAGCGGCGCTCGCCCGCGTCACAGCACGGTTCTTGCAAACAGATCAGCAAGACCCGCCCGGACGGCCCTCGCCGCAGCCGGGAGACGGCCACCACCGGAGGCCAAGCCGTTTCGGCCCGGCTGTCGCCGGTCGAGCTGGAGGCGCTCTTGGTGCTGAAAAGCCGCCATGGCCTTGGCTCGACCTCGGACGCCCTGCGAGCCCTGGTGCGGGCGGCCTCGGGGATGCTGGAGTTCGACCCCGCCACCGGTGTGCGCCTCGAGGCCGTGCGGGCCGAGCTCCAGGAGATCGGCCTTGCCGTGAACGCAATCGCCTTGGCGGCGGGCCAGGGTCGCATCGATCCAAGCGGTGAGCAATGGGCGGTCCTCAACGCCCTGCGCCAGACCCTGCCGGAGATGCGCGCCGATCTGCGGGCAGTGGTGGACGAGCAGCGGCGTCGCGGCATCCGGCTCTTTATGGCATGGAAGGAGGCGGAGCATGGCGAGCCTCTCGGATGATCTGATCGGCGAGATCCGGCTGCGCCGCGTCGGCGGCCGGGTGCCGCACGACAGCGGGTTCGGCAAGACGACGGGGCGACGATCCGGGGCAAGGGGGTCGTCCTTCTCGGCGCGGGCGCGCGATCTGTGGCGGGTGGGCCAGGGCTCGAACGCCGCAGTGCTGAAGAAGATTGCCCGAGGCGGCACGCAGACGCCGGGCCGGCTCCAGGCGCAGCTTCGCTATCTCTTCACCAAGTCGCATGCGCTCTTCGGCAACACGGTCGCGCTTGATCCAGAGGCACAGGTGCTGTCAGCCGAGCAGCGCCGCGCGATTGTGCTCGACTGGTCGGACGGCTGGCGGGGCGATCCAAAGAATGGCCATACCACGCATCTGCTCCTCTCGTTTCCCTATGACCTTGCGCCCCGAAAGGCGCTGCGGATCGCGGAGGCCTGGGCCTTCGAGATGTTCCAGTCAGGCACCCATATGCAGGATGAATGGGCCTATGTGGCGGCGCTGCACACCGACCGCTCGCACCCCCATGTCCATATCGTGGTGAACAACCGCGGTCTCGAGCAGGACACCTGGTTCTTCATGGCAAAGGACCATGCCTTCAACCTTTCCACCATGAAGGAGCGGCTGGTGGAGATCGCGGGCGGGATGGGGGTGGAACTCGATGCCTCCTCACGCCTCGAGCGGGGCATCCTGACCTATGGGCCGAGCCGTGCCGAGATCGAGGGGGCGGCGCGCGAGAGGCGCCCGGTGCGCGAGCGGGCGCTGCAGGGCCCGGCGCTCGAGGAGGGGCTGGCGGTGGTCACCCGCAGCGCGGCCACGCTCAAGATGCTGGCCGGGATCGCCAGCCTTGCCCGGCTCAAGGAGGTGAAGCTGCGCATGGAGCGGGCTGCCAAGATCCTCGAGGCCGGCGGTATCATATCCCCACAAACCCTGAAGGAGACGACTATGGATCTGGACGGCACCATCATTCCGCATACCCGGCAGAGCCTGGACCGGGTGTTTGCCGGCTGGCTTGATCGGGCCGAGCGCGAGATCGCCACCCTTGGTCCCGAGGACCGGCGCGAGATGCGCACGGAACTGGCGGAGGTCACCACCGCGATCCTGCGCGATCTGGGCGATGCACGCGGCGCCGAGCTGGTCATGGAGCCGCCGCGCTCGGCCCTCTACCGGAGCGAGCTTGGAGACAGCGCCATCACCCGCAGGACGGTCACGAAGACCCTGTCCCGGACCGCCGCCCTTGAGGTGCGGACCGGGGTCCTGGAGGCGGCCGAAGCCATCGGCATCGAGCGGCCCGCGATGGAGCGGCGGCTCGAGCATCCGGCTGCCAATGCCTGGCAGGAGCGCGAGTGGGTCAAGGCAGATCTCAGGGCAGTCTCGGTTGCCCGAGGGCTCGATCTCGACGTAAAGGCCGAGCGCGACCAGGTGGCCGACCTCGTGGACAGCTTCTACGCCACCGCCGCCAAGGTGCTGAACCACGCCCTGGGGATGGAGCACGCCCGGGAGACGGTCCACAGCCGCGAGAGCGATCGCCTGGTGCGGACGCTCGAGACGCTGTCCCGGGTACACCGCCAGCACCGCCGGGTCGAGTTCGAGGGGGAGGACCACGCCGAACGCTTCGCGCGCGACCTGAAGGAGCGGTACGGCGAAAGGGTCATGGAGCAGATCGCTTCAGGCGATGATCGGGCCTTGGCCTCGGACTTTCCCGAAGAAGGGCCACGCCGCGCGATCGCCCGTGCCCTGGTCGCAGCCGCCGAGAGCCACGAAAGCCTGGGTTTGTCCCGGCGGCAGGCGGAACTGGCCAGGGAACGGCTGCTCTCGAGCGAGCACCAGCACGAGCGGGCGCAACATGAGTTGCGCCGCAAGGACTTCGATCTCGACCTCTGAAAGGAGGCAGAACCGATGAACCGGATGATCATTGCTATTCCCACGGGATTGATTGCCGGAGCCCTTGTCGGGCTGATGATGGGAGGCTTGTGGCTGCATTGGCAGCTTGGGGCGGGCATGAATGCGGGACACCCGTTCGTTCTGGTGACCGAGTTTCCCGGCCTGCGGATGGCCGGGCAGGATCCCTGGCGTTCGGCCTATGCGATCGTTCTGGCAGGTGCCGTGCTTTTGTCCCTGCTGGCCGTGGCGTTCACTCTGACCCATCGGCTGACCACCTATGGTACAGCGCATTTCCAGACCCGGCGCGAGATCCGGCGCAACGGGCTCCTGCAGCCCGTAGGGGCAGGGCTGGTGTTCGGCAAGTTCGGCAAGCCGCACAAGAAGGGCCGCTTTGTCTGCGGCAGCTACGACCGCTTCCCCCATGCCCTGGTGGCCGCGCCCACCCGCTCGGGCAAAGGGGTGGGATACGTGATGCCGAACACGCTGCTCTTTCCCGGCTCCTGCGTGGTGATGGATGTGAAAGGCGATATCTTCGAGGCGACGGCCCGGCACCGCCAGGCGCAGGGCGACCAGGTGATCCGCATCGCGCCGTTTGACTTCGAGCACCCGTCGCATCGCTACAACCCGCTTGAGCGGATCAGCAGGATTGCGGATACCGACCAGCGGTTCACCGAGCTCTCAAAGCTCGCCAGCTATTTCCTGATCCCGAAGAACGAGAAGGGCGGCGCCTCGGACTTCATCGTGGGCGCGCGCCAGCTCTTCGTGGCCGGCGGCATGCTGGCCATCGAGCGCGGCACGCCGACGCTTGGCGCCATTGCCCGCATCCTTTTCGATACCGGCAACAAGGAGGCAGCCTACGCCGCCTTGGCAGCCGAGGCGCGTCACGCCCAGACGGCGACAATCTTTCTCAACTTCTCGGGCCATTCCGATCGGACGCTCTCGTCTTACGCTTCGGTTCTTGACGGCTCCGGCCTCGGGCTGTGGCTCAACCCCCGGATCGACAAGATCACGAGCGCCAACGACTTTTCCTGGGGCGACATTCGGCGGCGCCCGCATGCGGTCTATGTCGTCGCCAACTCCGACGATATCCCGACGCTTTCCCCGCTTCTGCGGCTGATGTTCGGAGAGTTGATCGCCACCATGCGCGCGCACATCCGGGCGGTAGTAGCACCGGGGGTGGAAGCGCAGCGCGGCCATGGAGGAAAGGCAGGTGATTGCCCTTCCGGCCAGATAGGTTGCCGCGAGCGTGCCGCCGATCGGCTCGGCTATGGCGAAGAGCCGCCGTGCCGCCTGCCGCGAGCCGGGTGCCCTGCGGGATGTCCCGCCACCTGCTGTCTGGACCGAGGCCGGATCGGGATGGGGAAGCGCAAGAAACCGGCGTGCCTCGGCAGCCACATCCTTGAAGTCGAGAAGGCCCGTCGCTGCGCGGATGAGGTCGAGCAGATCGCCGTGTTCGCCGGTGGCGGCATCTGACCAGCGGCCCACGGCACCCCCGCCGGTTTCCGGGCCTGCCAAACGCACGAACATCGAGCGGCCGGGAGTGTTTCTCACATCGCCGACCAGCCAGTAGTTGCCGGTCTTTCGACCAGAGGACAGGTAATGGCGGCAGACCGCCTCGGCCTCGCGGCCAAGACGGATCGCCAGATCGGACGCGTCACGATGGGGCATCAGAGGATCTCCTGTGTGCTGGGGCATCTGCCGCCTCCGGGGTCCGGACCGCGGACCCTCGGTCGCGGCGTTTTCCCGCGGGCAGAAAGCACGAATTCGCGGGACTCTCTCGACCGCATCGGCTCACCCTCCTGCCGCGACCCCCCTCTGTCTTTGCCGACTGTCTCCATCACCGCACCACGGCCGGGCGGCACACCCTCACAGCCTTCCGTGATGGCCATCCCCTGGTCTGCTGGCGGAAGCAGGGTCTTGGGCTTCAAGGGCACAGGTCGGCGACAAGTACCTGCAGTCATGTGACGAGGCGGCGTCCACCGTGACAGCGGATGCCGCCGGGCGCACAGCGCGCAAGGTGGTCAGACGGAAGCGTTGGTATGACCCTCAGCGCTTTTTTGACGGGTGCACCATGCGCGTCGACTTGCGGCCGTAGTTCTTCACCGTCTCGCGCAAGGTCGCAATCTGGTCATCAATGGTGGGTGTGGACCGCAGACGCTCGATCTCGTTTTGGAGAGCCAGGCGCATGGCTTCCGTCTTGTTGACACCGAGCATGTCCGCCAGGGTTTGCGCCAGGTCATCCAGGCGTTCATCGCGGGTTGCGCGTTCATCCATCGTGGGGTCCGCCTTGCATGCACGGCCATGACCATCCGGTAACCCTAAGCTGGGCTGCTCGGCAAGACAGCACGAGATTGCTGCCAAGCCGCTCCACAAGGGCCGTTTTGGTAACCACGCGCCTGCTGATCGGACCGCCTTCTGCCAAGGATAACGACCTGATGCGCATCTTCTCCTCGGCCCTAGATCCCGGCGCGTGTCCAGGAGGCAGGCTTCTCTCGCTTGCCGTCTGAGCCGCCCTCCAGCGGCGCCATGGCGGAAGCCAGCATGAAACAAGCGCCCCGCGAAAAGGCAGGGCGCTTGCAAGGCTCAGTCGATGGCCTGGAAAATCTCGCGGGCCTCGGGATGATCCGCGGCATGGGCATAAAGGCGGGCAAAGCCCTCCGAGAGTTCCGGGGCGTCGTGGCGGAAAGACAGGTGCGAGAAGGCAAAGAGCGTGGCGATGATGCCGGCAGCATCGGCCGAAACGACGCCTTCGTAGCCGTTGCCGTCCCAGACGAGATGGAAGCGGGGCTTGCAGGTCGGGGCGAGATAAAGGGGCTCGCCTGCCAACTCAAGGAAGTCCCACATGCCGCCGGTGTAGTCTGTCGGGCTCAGCCTTTCCATGAAGCCGAAGACGGTGTGCTCGCCGACAAGAAGAAGGCGGGCGCCGAACAGCCGGGGCAGAAAGCCCATGCGGCGCTCCTCGGGAACGGGCATGGCAGAGGAGAATGAGGGTGCGGTGAGGGTCATGGCGGAGATCTCCGGTTATGAGAAACAGGGATGCGCCCGCCATGTCGCTCTCTAGCTCCGGCAGGCGCAGCCTTTTCCCGGCGACCCTCTGTCTCTTGATGCGCGGTGCCGCGACGCGTATCTTACCCTTGTCTTACACAGGATCCCGACATGGCACAGGCCGATCCCCCAATCACCACCGTCTCGACCAAGGGACAGGTCATCCTGCCCAAAGCGATCCGCAGGCGCCGGGACTGGGATGCAGGAACCCGGCTCATCGTCGAGGACACCCCCGAAGGCGTGTTGCTGAAGGCGGCGCCCGCCTTTGCGCCCAGCCGGTCTGACGCCGTGTTCGGGATGTTGCCGCATACGGGCGCGCCTGTCTCGCTCGAAGAGATGGAGGCCGGGGTGCTGGCCGAGGCCCGCAGGCACCATGATCGCGATTGATACCAACATTGTCGTCCGCTACCTGACCGGCGATCATCCTGAACAATCGAGGCGCGCGCGCGAAATCGTGGACGGGCAGCCCGTGTTCGTGCCGGTCACCGTGGTGCTGGAAACAGAATGGGTGTTGCGCAGCGCTTATGGCCACGGCCCCGCGGATGTGGCGCGCGCCTTGCGCGCCTTTGGCGGCCTTTCTCATGTCACCGTTGAAGACGCGTCCATCGTGGCGGCCGCGATTGACCTGGTCGAGCGGGGCATGGATTTTGCCGATGCGCTGCATCTTCGCCGCTCGACGGACAGGGACGCGTTTCTGACCTTCGACCGCCGGTTCGTGAAGGCGGCGAAAGCCGTCGGCATCGACCTCGTGCAGGAGGCATGAGAGGATCAGCCGAACCGCCGGCCTTCGGCCGTGAAGGTAGCCGTTGGCGGCAATGACGTGGTCGACGGTTTCGTCCGAGGGGAGTGCTCGTATTCCGCCTTGATCCGGTCATAAAGCCAGCGGGCCAGGGCGCATGGCAGCGCAGCATGTTCCGATAAAAGGCCTTGCGCATCTCCCGCAGACGCCAGTCATGACGCGCCTGCGGGCTGATGAGCGCTACCGCCGCCGCGCAAACCACCGTGCTCGCCGGGGCATAACCCCCGACATGCAGGCGCAGGTAGGTTGCGAATATCAGGATGCTCCCCTCACTGCCTGGCTGACGGCGGGAACAAGATCGACAATCGGCTCGATCCTTGCGGCCGGTCCCATCCACGGCTCCGGGCGGATCGCCCTGGCCCAGTCGGCGAAGCTCGGGATATGGCCCAGATCCTCGCGGACATGCTGCTCGCCGATCCACCGGGTGGGGATCCGCCGCCCCGAGGCCAGGGTGAGCGTGGTACCGAACAGCCGTTCCGACATGAAGATACCCTCGGCATGATGGCGCAGCGCCCGGTGCCGGAAGTCGGCAAGGATCTCCTTGCTGCCATCGAACCAAGCATGGACGTCCAGGTAGTCCTCGATGCTGCCGCCCCAGCTGCGAACCGAGGAGAGGGCGTGATGATAGGGATGTGCCATGGTCTCCTCCCTTAAAACACGTGGCTGTAGGTTTCAGTGGCGGTATAGCGCTCGCTGTGATCGAGCGTGATCGTTCGGGCCGGCACGTCGAAGACGAACTCGCCAGAGGCGCCGTCGTTGTTCTCCCAGCCGGGATGGCTTTGCTCGAGCAGATCATAGCAATGCTGCTCGAGGGCGGCCGCGATCTCCACCTGGGCAGTGGACACATCGTCCGAGTTCCAGGTGGCAGACGCCAGCGAAACCTCCCCCGGAGGAAGATCGACAATGGTTTCGCCGCACTGTGCGGTGACATCCTCGATCTGGCCGCTGTCGCCGTAGCCGTCGAAGGTCACCGTGACGGTGGTGATCCCGGCGGCCTCCAGGGCATCGAAGAGCGCGGCCTTGTTGGCCGGGCGCAGCGCGGCTGCGCGTTGTTGATGAGCATCGTGTTCGGCAAGAACACGGGCGATGCTGACGGCAAGGTCGGAGTCCGGCTTGCCGGCATGTTCGGGATCGGTCATGGAAAGGTCCTCCGGGAGAGGGGAATGACAGAAAACGGCGCGGCGCGGCTCTCCCTCCTCACGCCGGGCTTGTCCCCTCCCCCACCTGGCTCTCCCTCTTGGTAAGGGAGGGCGGTGTTCACGGCCCCCGCCTCAGGTCAGCGCGACACGACCAAGCCGTCGTGGACCGGGAGAGCGGGAGACGGGGCGGCTATGCCGCCCCGGCCCCCATCCTCACTCGGCGGCCATGCCTTGCGGACTGTCCTCCTCCACGCGGGCAGTGCCGTCTTCCCCTGCTCCGGACGGAGGCTCCCGTCCGGGATCGTCCGTGTCGTCTGGTTCCGCGTTATTGGCCTCACCGGTCGGGTCGGTCGGCAGGGAAGCAGATCCGGCATTCTCGTCGCTGGTTGCCCCGCTTTCGGCAATCCGCAGCCGCAGCGGCTCGGGCAGCCAGCCGGTCTCCGCCAGGAGCCGCTCGGCTTCCCGCGCCATGTCGGGTTTCTTCAGGTGATCGATGCGCTGCGCCGCTGCCTCCCCTGCGCCTTCGCGCACTGCCGCAAGGATGTGCGGCTTGGTCACCCGGCCAAGATAGCTCTCGATCGTGGGCCGCCAGCCCGCCTCCACGAGATCGAGCTCTGTCGCCCGGGCCAGCCGGTCGGCCTCGCGGAGGCGCCGCTCAAGACCCTGCTGACTGACACCCGTGCCACTATAGGGGTTCGGCCGCTCGACAAGCGCATTGACCCCGAAGCTGACGCAGTGGGCCAGCAGAGCCAGTCGGCTTGCGTCGTCGAGGTTCTCGAGCCAGGACCAAAGCCGGTCGTCATCCTCGGCATCGGGCAGGTCGGCCTGCCATGCCGCATGGCGCGTGGCGATCTGTTGCGCGGGCAGGCTGTCGGCCAGACCCGGGGCCTGCACGGGAAAGCAGACGGTCCGGACAAAGGCCTCCAAGGCCGCGCCGCAGCCGCGGCTGCCAAAGCAGTCCAGCACCAGCCGGTGCAGAAGGGCTGTCAGCGCGACATGCGGGTGCGCGGCCAGGGCGTCGCGCAAGGCCAGCGTGCGATACGCGGTCAGCTCAACCACCAGGCTCTCGGGCAGGGGCTTGAGGATGTCGGTCTCCTCGGCACTTTCCTCGCCGGTGCCTGGCTCACCCGCCATCGTGATGGCGGCAGGTTCTCTGGCATGCCAGGGCGTGACGCCGCCCGTCGCATCGGGCAATTCCCCGGCCTCGCCGTCTTCAGTCCCCTGCGCGGTTTCATCGTCGGGCCGGACATGGCCGCGATCGACCATCAACCTGCCGTCGGCGCGTATGCTGACAAACACCCCGGCGCGCGACATCTGCTCGGGCGAGAAGACCACCGGCCTGTGCTCATAAGCCTCGAGCGCCGCCTCGATCTCGCCGAGCCGCCTGTCCACATCTTCGGGCAGCTCCTCGGCTTCCGCATGCTCGGCCTCCAGTTGGTCGTATTCGTCGCGCAAAGTCTCGCGCGCGGCGCGCTCCTCCGCGGTCAGGTCGATGGTGGTGCCGGCAATCCGACGCAGCCCGCGGTCGTGGCCATAGGGTAAGCTCACGGCCACCTCGACCCAGGCCCAGCCTTCCGCGGCAATCGCCTTGGCCTCACACTTCAGCTTCTCCGCGACCATCCGGTCGAGCAGGGCCACGTCCTGCAGCCAGCCACCATCGTCGCCCTCGAAGAGATCGCGCAGCACGATGCCGCCCGCCGCCTCGTAGGCCGAAACACCCACGAAGAGCGCCCGCCGGTCGGACGCCCGCACCGTGGTTTCCGTCAGCATCCGGCGGATGGTGTGGGGCTCCTTCGACCAGCTGTCCTTGATGACCTGCCAGACCTGCTCCTGGCGGGCATGATCCTCCGAGACGGTGAAGGCCATCAGCTGCTCGAGCGTCATGGCGTCCTCGCCATAGACCTCGAGCAGCGCGGGCGAGACAGAAGCCAGCCGCAAGCGCTGCTTGACGACCTTGGCGTCAACGAAAAAGGCCGCAGCGATGGCCTCTTCGGTCATGCCCTCCTCGCGCAGGGTCTGGAAGGCGCGGAACTGATCGAGCGGATGGAGCGGCGCCCGCTCGATGTTCTCGGCCAAGGACAGTTCGGCCACGAGCACATCCGTCTCGGACCCGCTCCCCGAGACGATGCAGGGCACGGGCGCGGTCTTCGCCAGGCGCTTCTGCTTGACCAGCAGTTCAAGCGCCCGGAAGCGCCGGCCGCCGGCAGGAACCTCGTAGAGGCCGGTCTCCGCGCCGTCCTCGTCCCGAACGGGACGGACATGGAGGGACTGGATCAAGCCGCGCCGGGCAATGGATGCGGCAAGCTCCTCGACCGAAACGCCGGCCTTGATGCGCCGGACGTTGGACTGGCTGAGGACCAGCTTGTCGAAGGGAATGTCGCGGGCCGAGGCGAGGGTGATGGGGGATATGGCTTTGGCCATGGGCGTGTTCTCCGCGACGGGCGCCGGGAGCCTCTCTCCCTGGCTTTCAACCCGTCACGATCCCCCCAGCCCTCCTTTGCCTCTACCGGGCGGCCGCGCCAGGAACGCTTCGTGCCTTCAGAAGGTGCCGCGCGTGCCGCCTCGTGCTCACCGTCAGGGGTCAATGCTGATGGCGCGAGCCCCTGTTCATCCATCACCTGCCCCAGCAACCAGGCGAGGCGAGGCGAGGCGAGGCGAGGCGACGATGGGGTCTGATCGGGGCGGCTTTGTCATGGGCGCCAGCAACGCTCTGCGAAAACAAGTCCAGAGGGACCGATGCAGGTCTTCCCAATGCCGGTAACGATAAGGGTGCTGCTGAGGTGGAGCTTGCCTCTAACCTTGCAACCATGGAAAATCGCGAGGCTACCTACCCTCGATCGGCTGCCTCAAGGTGGTCACCCCTGTCTGTGTATGTTCGGGACGGCCATGAAGAAGACTGCCAAGGTTCCAGTGGAGAAAGTCGTAAAGGGTTTGCTTGTGAAGCACGCATGCCCTGTGCCGTTCCACGCCGTGCGTACACGGTTTTTGGGCAATATCGCCACCCCCGAGATGTCGGTCTCGCCCTTGCAGATCATCAAGGACCTGTGGGGTGGCGAACTCCCTCCCTTCGACAGCATGGATGAGTTCAACACCCTGCTCGAGGCCCTGGTGCAGGGCTTGTGGAACGAGTTGACCCGGCACCAGAAGCGCAGTCAGCCCTTCCGGCTCACCCGCACACCCCTGGACGCAACCGCTGCCAATCTCGGCCTTTACGCCCGTATTCGCCTCGAGGAGTTGGACGGCTTTCTCGAAGGGCTCTTCAACGGAGAGGAGGCGGTCGATCTGCCCGAGCGTGCGCATGAGGCTGTCGGTCACCTCGAAGAGTTGCGGGCCATGATGGCCGGTATTTGCGACCTTGTGGCACGTGACCCCAAGGCCGATGACCACACCCAACTCGAGACGACCTTCAAGCATCTGCGCGAGCTGACCCGGATCATGGAAACCGAGATCCACGAGGCCGTGCTGTCCTGCACTCGCGCCCGCCGCCAGAGGCTTGAGGCCACGCCCACCGCCAAACCGACGATCCACTGATGGTCCTGTCCTCCGAGGAACGCCTTCGCGAAAAGCTGCGCAAGATCGAGGCGCTTTATGCCGGTGCTGCGACAGCCGGGGAAAAAACCGCAGCAGGTGCCGCGGCAGAGCGCATTCGGCGCCAGTTCGAGACCATCAGCAGGACGGAACAGGCTGAGGAGTTCAAGTTCTCGATCACCGATCCTTGGTCACGTCAGCTCTTCATCGCCCTGTGCCGGCGCTACGGCATGAAGCCGTTCCGCTATCCGCGCATGCACCGCCAGACCGTCATGGTCCGCGCCCCGGCCAGTTTCGTCCACGTGACGCTATGGCCGGAATTCGAGGAGCTCAGCCGCGCCCTGACATCCCACCTCAACGACATCACCAAGAAAATCATTCGCGAGGAAGTGCACGAAGCCACCCAGGATGCAGACGAGATCAGCGAGCCGCGTCAGCTGCGCTGAGATGTTTTCGGCCGCACCTCTGAAGCAGGCCCACGCGGCGACCGGGAGAAGACAGCTCGACGCCCTCACCCGGCGCGTCCCCGCCCATGCAGACGGACGGCTGCAGGTCTCCTGACGGAAGCCGGCACGAGGCCGGGCGGCTGTAAACCGTGCTCCGGCAAGACATGTCAAACCGGGGGGCGGTCGTGACACCGGCCGCTGGATGACCCCATCCCGCAGGCTGAGTTGGACCGATATCGGCGTGGCCGGAGGGGGGTGATCCGTAAGCGGCGTTTGCGCCCCATTGATTTTCTGATTGCTGCGCTGCGGTCTGCTGCCTGGATGTCGTGCTGTGAGCTC
>NZ_JBHRXY010000052.1:0-14022 GCF_042648745.1 Paracoccus angustae | reverse complement strand
CGATGACCCCAAGATGGCGCCGATGCTGCATCTGCACAATGGATCCTTTCGGATTGCTGCCATGCAGCAACCGCATGACTGGCGCGTCACCTTCGGGCTTTGTCCCTGCAATTTATGACAAAAATGTTACACCCGAAGCCCGTTAGCGATCACGCTGCGATGCAAAAACGGGCGCGGGAGGCCGGACGGGCGGCGCGATGCCGCAAATTGCGGCGGGTGGTTGATGCGGGGGCCGCCTTGGACCATGTTGGCGCTGACGTTGCAAGAACAGGCCCGACATGTCCGTGAACCGCGAAGCTGCCCTTAGGGCAATCTCTGATATCCTGCTGCCGGACGGGCGGACGCTGGAAAAGGCCGATCTGGTGCGCGCCTTCACCGTCGAGGACGGCACCGTCAGATTCGTGCTGGAGGTCGCCGATGCCGCGGTCGCGCGCAGCCTCGCCCCTGTCGAGGCCGAGGCGAAGCGCCGGCTGGAGGCCTTGCCGGACGTGTCCAGAGTCCAGATCGTCATGACCGCGCCGGCGGGCAAGCCAAAGGGCGAACCCGTGCGGAGTTCGGGGGCCGCGCCCTCGTTGCAGATCGGGCGGCATCCCACGGCCCAGGCGGGGCCGCAGGCGATCGCGGGCGTCGGAAACATCGTCGCCATCGGCTCGGGCAAGGGCGGCGTGGGCAAGTCCACCGTGACCTCGAACCTTGCGGTGGCGCTGGCGCGGGCGGGGCGCAGGGTCGGGCTGCTGGACGCCGACATCTACGGACCCTCGCAGCCGCGCATGATGGGGGTGTCCGGTCGTCCCGCCAGCCCCGACGGCCAGCATATCGAGCCGCTGCGTGCCCATGGCGTGACGGTCATGTCCATCGGCCTGATGCTGAAGGAAGGCGAGGCGGTGGTGTGGCGCGGCCCCATGCTGATGGGCGCCATGCAGCAGATGTTGCAACAGGTGATGTGGGGCGAGCTTGACGTGCTGCTGATCGACCTGCCGCCCGGCACCGGCGACGTGCAGCTGAGCCTATGTCAGAAGGCCGCGGTGACGGGGGCGGTCATCGTATCCACCCCGCAGGACGTGGCGCTGCTGGATGCCCGCCGCGCCATCGACATGTTCAACAAGCTGAAGACCCCCGTTCTGGGTCTGGTCGAGAACATGTCCACCTATGTCTGCCCCAATTGCGGTCACGAGGCGCATCTGTTCGGCCATGGCGGCGTCGCGGCCGAGGCGGCGCAGCTGGGCTTGCCCTTCCTGGGCGAGCTGCCTTTGGAACTGGATGTGCGCCTTGCGGGCGATTCGGGCCGTCCGGTCGCCTTGGGCGACGGAGCGACAGCCCAGGCCTATGCCCGGCTGGCGGAGCGGCTGATCCAGGGCGGCGTGGCCTGATTCCGAATCCCCCTGGGAATGGACGGGAATGCAGGGTTCCTGCCCGGGCGCGCGGTTCTTCCGGCACCCTCGCGACGCCGTGAGCGGCTGTGAGCGGAAAATCCACAATTCCAATTTCCTGTGGATAACTGGCAACAGGTGGGGCCGTCCGGCGGGCCCGCCACCGTTTTCCGTCAGTGGAAGCAACAAAAGTTAATCACCTAGATTTAGTGTGTTTTCTGCGCTTGCTTCCCCAGCATGTGGATTTTTATCGATTCGCGACAGACGGATAGCCGATCTGCGACATTTCGCCGTTCGCGTTTTGGTTTCCCCGGCGGGCGAAGAATACCGTTGCTTCCCATGAAATCCCATGTCACAACCAGATCACGAAGACGGGCAGCAAAGGGGCATCAAAGACCCCGCAGGCGAGCAGGCTTTCATACAGGCATCCGTTTTCCAAATAAGCGCCCTCACGCGCGAGCAGCACCTCCCCCAGGTGGCGCGTGACAGGGCCAGACCCCGACAAGGGGCCGGAACGGGGAACGAGGGCGGCGGATCGGGCAGTGGCAGCGGCCCGGTCCGCCCTTTCTCTTTCGGGCGGGCGGAAGAGCGGCAGTGAGGCAGGCCAAGAGTGGCGCGGAAGTTCAGAGGCACTGAATCCGTCAAGGTCGATGGCAAGGGTCGAATGTCGATCCCGGCCCGGCTGCGGCGCGTGTTCGATGCCGGCGATCCGGGTTTCGCCACCGCGAACACGGGGCGCACGCAACTTGTGGCTGTATACGGTCCCGACTGGTGGAACTGGATCGAGCTTTACACCATCGACGCCATCGAGGAGATCGACGAACAGATCGACAAGCTCACGCGCGGTTCCCCGCAGCGCCGCTGGCTGGAAATGCTGATGAACGGCCAGTCCACCGATCTGGAGATCGACAAGGAAGGCCGCCTGGTCCTGCCGCAGAAACTTCGCGAAAAACTGGGCCTTGGCGACGGAACCGAAACGGTCTTCGAATCGCGCGGCGATTACATTCAGGTTTATCACCCCGACTCGCGCCCCAAGGATGTCGCGGCGCTGGAGGATTTCACCGCCCAGCACGGTCCCGAATTCGATCCCCGGTCCTTTCTGGACCAGGTGGACGAGGGCTAGGCCATGGCCGAATCGCATGTTCCCGTTCTGCTTGCCCCGCTGCTTCGGGCGGTGGCCCCGGTGTCGGGGGTCTGGCTGGACGGCACCTTCGGGGCGGGGGGCTATTCCCGCGGCCTGCTGGCCGCCGGGGCGGACCGGGTGATCGGCGTGGACCGCGATCCGCTGGTTTTCGACATGGCCGCGTCTTGGGCTGGCGAACACGGCGGCCGGTTGCGGCTGGTTGCCGGGACGTTCTCGGACCTTGATCAACTTGCGGGCGAATCGCTGGACGGGGTGGTTCTGGATCTGGGCGTCAGCTCGATGCAGCTGGATCTGGCGGAACGCGGCTTTTCCTTTCTGCGCGACGGCCCCCTGGACATGCGGATGGAGCAGGCGGGGCCGTCCGCCGCCGATCTGCTGAACACGGCCGAGGAATCCGTGATCGCCGACGTGCTGTATCATTACGGCGAGGAACGCGCCGCCCGCCGCATCGCCCGCGCCATCGTGGCCGCCCGTCCGCTGACCCGCACGGCGCAACTGGCCGAGGTCGTGGCATCCTGCCTGCCGCGCCCCAAGCCCGGCCAAAGCCATCCCGCCACCCGCAGCTTCCAGGCGATCCGCATCTGGGTGAACGACGAGTTCCGCCAGCTGGTGGACGGCCTTTCCGCCGCCGAACGCGCCCTGAAGCCCGGCGGCAAGCTGGCCGTGGTCAGCTTTCACTCGCTGGAGGACCGCATCGTCAAGCGGTTCATGCAGGTCCGGTCGAACAGCGCGGGCGGCGGCAGCCGCTATGCGCCGGTGCAGGACGCGGCGCCCCCGGCCTTTACCATGCCCTTCCGCCGCGCCATCGGCCCCGACCCCGAGGAGGAGGCCGCCAACCCCCGCGCCCGCTCGGCGCTGCTGCGCGTGGCGGTGCGCACCGACGCCCCCGCGGCCGCGGTCGATGCCGATGCCCTGGCCATGCCGCGCCTGCCGAAGGGGGGCCGCTGATGCGCCCCCTGACCTATCTGGCCTGCGCGCTTCTGGTCATGGGCCTGGCCTTCTGGGCCTATCGCGAGAATTACCGCACCCAGGCCGCCTTGGGCGAGATGAGCCAGGTTCAGCGCGACATAGCCCAGTTGCGAGAGGATCTGGGCGTGCTGCGCGCCGAATGGGCCTATCTCAACCGTCCCGACCGGCTGCGGGAACTGGTCGATCTGAACTTCGACCGGCTGCAATTGATCCCGCGCGAGGCGGGGCAGGTGATGGACCTGGGCCATATCGACTATCCCAAGCCGCCCGCGCCGCCTGATCCCGCGCCGCCCGAGCCCGCGCCGCAGGCCCGATCCGAAGTTCCCGGTTCCGATTCGTCCGACAGCCCCGCCGCCCCGCAGGAGTGACCGTCATGATCCGTATCCCCTTGCGTCCCCTGGCCCGGATCCTCCGCGCCCGAGAGCGCGGCGAGAACCCCGACGCCATCGAGGCCGAGAACCGCCGCCTGCGTCACGAGGCGGTCCAGGACAAGGCCCGCCGCAGGGCCGAGGGGCGGCTGGCGCTGATGGCCAGCCTGTTCGTTCTGGGTTTCGGCGTGGTGGGGGTGCGCATGGGCGCGCTGGCCTCCGCCGATCCCATCGAGCCGAGAAGCGAGGTCATGTCCGCGCAGATCGTGTCGCAGCGCGCGGACATCACCGACCGCAACGGCCGGGTGCTGGCCACCAACCTGCTGACCCATTCGCTTTATGCCCATCCCCACCAGATGGTCGATCCCGTCGGCGCGGCGCAGGGCCTGGCGCGGATCTTTCCCGACCTGGACGCCGACAAGCTGCTGCGCGACTTCACCGGCAGCCGCAAGTTCATGTGGATCAAGCGCAAGATGTCGCCCGAACAGATGCAGGCCGTTCACGACATCGGCGAACCCGGCCTGCTGTTCGGCCCGCGCGAGATGCGCGTTTATCCCAACGGCCGCATCGCCAGCCACATCCTGGGCGGCTCGGGCTTCGGCAACGAGGGCGTGGACAGCGCCGAGGTTCTGGGCGTGGCGGGCGTCGAAAAGGCCTTTGACGGCTGGCTGCGCGATCCCGCCAACGAAGGCGCGCCCTTGCAGCTGTCCATCGACCTGGCCGTTCAGGCGGCGATGGAGCAGGTGCTCGCCTCGGGCATGGAGGTGATGAGCGCCAAGGGCGCCACCGGCATCCTGATGGAGATCGCCTCGGGCGAGATCCTGGCCATGGCGTCCTTGCCCGACTTCGACCCGAACGACCGGCCTCGCCCGCTGCTGAAGGGCGATCCGTCCGACAGCCCGCTGTTCAACCGCGCGGTGCAGGGGCAATACGAACTGGGGTCCACCTTCAAGATCTTCCCGGTGGCGCAGGCGCTGGATCTGGCGCTGATCAACCCCAACAGCGGCATCAACACCACGGCGCCGATGCGGATCGGCAAGTATCGGATCAACGATTTCTCGAACTACGGCCCGCAGTTGTCCGCGACCGACGTGATCGTGAAGTCCTCGAACGTCGGCACGGTCAGGATCGCGCAGATGATCGGGGTCGAGCGGCAGAAGGATTTCCTGCAAAAGCTGGGCTTTTTCGATCCCTTGCCCATCGAGATGGTCGAGGCCCCGACCGGCAAGCCGCTGGTGCCCACCCGCTGGCCCGCCGTGACCGCGGCGACCGTGTCCTTTGGCCACGGCCTTGCCGCAAGTCCGCTGCACCTGGCCGTTGCCTATGCCACCGTCGCCAACGGCGGCCGCAAGGTCACGCCCACGCTGATCCACGGCCGGACCCGTCTCGAGGGCGAGCAGGTGCTGTCCGAACGCGCCGCCGCCCGCGCCGTGGACATGTTGCGCCAGGTCGTGACGCGCGGCACCGCCAAGCAGGCCGAGGTCGAAGGCTACGAGGTCGCGGGCAAGACCGGGACCGCCGACAAGCCGCGCCCCTCGGGCGGGTATTACGACAACAAGGTGGTCTCGACCTTTGCCTCGGTCTTTCCGGCCAGCGATCCGAAATACGTGATGATCGTGACGCTGGACGAACCGTCCGTCACCGGGCCGGGCGGGGAAAGCCGCACGGCGGGGGCCACCGCCGCGCCGGTCGCGTCGGCCATCATCCGCCGCCTGGCGCCGCTGGTCGGGCTGGAGCCCGTCACCGACGAAAACCTGCCGGTCATCGCGCCGCGCTTCGCCCCCCGTGTTGAATCCGCGCCCGGCGATGAGCTAAAGGTCGTCGCAAACCAATGACGGGTGGAACTGTGGGGCAAGGCACGAAATCGCTGTCGCAGCTGGGGCTGCGGGCAAGGGACGGGCGCGACCCGGCCATCACCGGCCTGTCGCTGGACAGCCGCGCGGTAAGGCCGGGCCACCTGTTCGCCGCCTTGCCCGGATCGGCGCTGCACGGGGCCGAGTTCATCCCCTATGCCCTGCGGATGGGGGCGGGCGCGATCCTGACCGACCGCGCCGGGGCCGACATGGCGGCGGACGCCCTGTCCGGCTGGAACGGCGCCGTGGTGGTGGCCGCCGATCCGCGCGCCGCCCTGGCCGGGGCGGCCGCCCTGTGGTTCGAAGCGCAGCCCGAGCATGTCGTGGCGGTCACCGGCACCTCGGGCAAGACAAGCGTCGCCAGCTTCACCCGCCAGATTTGGCAGCATGGAGGCCGCAAGGCCATCAGCCTGGGCACCATGGGGGTCGAGGGCGATTACCAGGCCAAGCTGGCCCATACCACGCCCGATCCCCTGACCCTGCACCGCATCCTGGCCGAGGCCGCCGCCGCAGGCGTCACCCACGCCGCCATGGAGGCGTCGAGCCATGGGCTGGACCAGCGCCGCCTGGACGGCGTGCGGATCGAGGCCGGGGCCTTCACGAACTTCAGCCAGGACCACCTGGACTATCATGCGGGCTTCGACGAATATTTCGCCGCCAAGGCCCTGTTGTTCAATCACATCCTTGAAGACGGCGCGTCCGCCGTCATCAACGTCGACGGCGAGCGCGGGCGGCAGATGCTGGACATCGCCACGGATCGCGGGCTGGCCGTCACCACCGTGGGCAGCGGGGAAAATGCCATGCTGCGGATCCTGGGGCAGCGTTACGACGCCACCGGGCAGGATCTGCGCTTTTCGCTGATGGGCCAGCCGCACATGGTCCGCCTGCCGCTGATCGGCGGGTTCCAGGCGGAAAACGTGCTGGCGGCGATGGGGCTGGCGCTGGCCTCGGGCGATGCCGCCGAGGCCGTGCTGCGCGCCCTGCCGGACCTGCACACCGTGCGGGGCCGGATGCAGCTTGTCGCGCAGCGGGAAAACGGCGCCACGGTTTTCGTGGACTACGCCCACAAGCCCGGCGCGGTTGTGGCCGCGCTGCAATCGCTGCGCCCGCATGTGATGGGCCGCATTGTCTGCGTGATCGGCGCGGGGGGCGACCGCGACCGGGGCAAGCGCCCGCTGATGGGCGAGGCCGCGCGCCGGTTCGCCGACGTGGTGATCGTCACCGACGACAACCCCCGCACCGAGGATCCGGCGGCCATCCGCGCCGCCGTGATGGAGGGCGCCGGTCCCGACGCGACCGAGGTGGCCGATCGGGCCGAGGCGATCCTGCGCGGCGTCGATGCGCTTCTGCCGGGCGACGCGCTGTTGATCTGCGGCAAGGGCCACGAAACCGGGCAGATCATCGGCAACGACATCTATCCCTTCGACGATGCCGAACAGGCATCCGTCGCGGTTGCAGCACTGGACGGCAAGATATGAGCCTGTGGACAGCCGACGAGGCCGCCGCCGCGACGGGCGGGCGGGCGCAGGGGGATTGGACCGCGACCGGCGTGTCCATCGACACCCGCACGATCCGGCCGGGCGATCTGTTCGTGGCCTTGACGGACGCGCGCGACGGCCATGACTTCGTGGCTTCCGCCCTGGAAAAGGGCGCCGCCGCCGCGCTTGTCAGCCGCGTCCCGGACGGCGTTGACCCGGCCGCGCCGCTGCTGGTGGTGCCCGACGTGCTGGCCGCGCTGGAATCGCTTGGCCGCGCCGGGCGGGCGCGCATGACGGGCAGGGTCATCGCCGTCACCGGCTCGGTCGGCAAGACCTCGACCAAGGACATGGCGCGGACGGCCCTGGCGGGGCAAGGACGCATCCACGCCGCCGAGGCCAGCTACAACAACCATTGGGGCGTGCCCCTGACGCTGGCGCGGATGCCGCAGGACACGGACTTCGCCATTATCGAGATCGGCATGAACCATCCGGGCGAGATCGCGCCGCTGTCGCGCCTGGCCCGCCCGCATGTGGCGATGATCACCACCGTTGCCGCCGCCCATCTGGAGGCCTTCGGCGCCATCGAGGGCATCGCCCGCGAAAAGGGCGCGATCTTCGAAGGCCTGGAACCCATTGGCCACGCCATCATCCCCGAGGATCTGCCGGTTACGCAGATCCTGCGCGACTGCGCGGATGCCGCGGGCGCGCTTGTCATGGGCTTCGGCCGCGACGGGCAGGCAAAGCTGGTGCAGGCCAGACCGGCGGATGGCGCGATCCGGTGCCGCGCCAGGATCGGCGGCGAGACCGTCGATTTCACCCTGCAAACCACCGGCGCCCATTTCGCGATGAACGCGGTGGGCGTGCTGGCCGCGCTTGCCGCCGCCAGGGCGGACCTGAAGGAAGCCGCCAAGCGCCTTGGCGACTGGCTGCCCCCCAAGGGCCGCGGCGCGGTCGAGGATCTCACGGGCATCCGCCTGATCGACGACGCCTACAACGCCAACCCGACCTCGCTGGCGGCGGGGCTTGCCACGCTTGCCGGGTTGCAAGGCGGACGGCGCGTGGCGATCCTGGGCGACATGCTGGAACTGGGCCGCGACGAGATCGCCATGCACCGGGACATGGCCGCCGACCCGGCCATGGCGCAGGTCGATCTGGTCCACAGCGCCGGTCCCCGGATGCGCCACCTGCACGACGCGCTGCCCCCGGCCAAGCGCGGCATCTGGGCCGAAAGCGCGTCAGACCTGGCCACCCGCGTGGCCGACCTGGTCGCGCCCGGCGACATCGTGCTGGTCAAGGGGTCCAAGTCCTCGAGGATTTCGACCGTCGTTGACGCCCTGCGGAAAACGGCGCGAACGCCTGCATCTGACAAGAAAGAATAACCGATGCTTTATTGGCTGAGCGGCCTTTCCGAAGGGGGCGACCTCTTCAACCTGTTCCGCTACATCACCTTCCGGGCAGGGGCCGCGTTCTTCACGGCGCTGATCTTCGGCTTCATCTTCGGGCGTCCGCTGATCAACTATCTGCGCCGGGTGCAGAAAAAGGGCCAGCCGATCCGCGACGACGGCCCCGAGGGGCATTTCGTCAAGGCGGGCACCCCCACCATGGGCGGCATCCTGATCCTGTCGGCGCTGTTCTTCTCGACGCTGCTTTGGGCGCGGCTGGACAACGGCTATGTCTGGATCGTGCTTCTGGTGACGGCGGGCTATGCCGCGATCGGCTTCGCCGACGATTATGCCAAGGTCAGCAAGCAGAACACCAAGGGCGTGTCGGGCCGCAAGCGCATGGCGATGGGCATGGCGCTGGCGCTTGTCGCCTCGTCCTGGGCGATGTGGCTGCATCCGGCGGACCTGTCGGGTCAGGTGGCCTTGCCGGTCTTCAAGGACGTGCTGCTGAACCTGTGGCTGCTGTTCATCCCCTTCGGGATGCTGGTGATCGTGGGGTCCGCCAATGCGGTGAACCTGACGGACGGTCTTGACGGGCTTGCGATCATGCCGGTGATGATCGCGGCGGGCACGCTGGGCGTCATCGCCTATACGGTGGGCCGGGTGGACTTCACCGACTACCTGGGCGTCCACCACGTCCCCGGCACGGGCGAGATCCTGATCTTCGTGTCCGCCCTGATCGGCGGCGGCCTGGGGTTTCTGTGGTACAACGCGCCGCCCGCCGCCGTCTTCATGGGCGACACCGGCTCGCTGGCGCTTGGCGGCGCGCTTGGCGCCATCGCCGTCGTCACCAAGCACGAGATCGTGCTGGCCATCGTCGGCGGCTTGTTCGTGGTCGAGGCGTTGTCTGTCATCATCCAGGTCGCCTATTTCAAGCGCACCGGCCGGCGCGTCTTCCTGATGGCGCCGATCCATCACCATTTCGAGAAAAAGGGCTGGGCCGAGCCGCAGATCGTCATCCGCTTCTGGATCATCTCGCTGATCCTGGCGCTGATCGGGCTGGCGACGCTGAAGCTGCGCTAGCGTCCGGCAAAGCGTTTCATCTTGGTTCAAATATCCTCGGGGGTCCGGGGGCAGACAGCCCCCGGCTTGATTGAAAGGTCATCCCAATGATCCCGGTTCAAGGCGTCGAAGGACAAACCGTTGCCGTTCTGGGCCTGGGCCGTTCCGGCAAGGCCACCGCTGCCGCCCTGGCAGCCGGCGGCGCCACCGTTATCGCCTGGGACGACGGCACCGACACGCGCGCGGCAGCGGCTGCGGACGGCCTGACCATTGCCGACCTGACCCGGGACGACGCCTGGGCGGGGGTGGCGGCGCTGATCACCAGCCCGGGCATCCCGCATCTTTACCCCAAACCCCACCCGGTGATCGCCAAGGCCTATGCTCTGGGCATCCCCGTGGACAACGACATCGGCCTGTTCTTCCGCAGCTATGCCACGGCCGATTGGGAAGGCTTCGACCGCGCCCCCCGCGTGATCGCCGTCACCGGATCGAACGGCAAGTCCACGACAACCGCGCTGATCCGTCATGTCCTGCGCGAATCCGGCCGCCCCACGCAGATGGGCGGCAACATCGGCACCGGCGTCCTGTCGCTGCAACCGGCCGAGGATGGCGAGGTGGTGGTGCTGGAACTGTCCAGCTACCAGACCGAACTGGCCCGCGCGCTGACGCCGGATGTGGCGGTTTTCACCAACCTGTCGCCCGACCATCTGGACCGCCATGGCGGCCCCGGCGGTTACTTCGCGGCCAAGCGCAGGCTGTTCTCGGAAGGCGGGCCGGACCGCGCGGTGATCGGCATCGACGAAACCGAGGGGCTTTATCTGGCGAACCAGTTGTCGATGGGACCGGCGGATGACCGGGTGATCCGCGTGTCATCGGGGCAGAAGCTGGACGGGGCGGGCTGGTCGGTCTTTGCGCGCAAGGGGTTTCTTTGCGAATACCGCAAGGGCCGGCAGGCGGCTTCCATCGACCTGCGCGCGGTGACGGGCCTGCCGGGGGCGCACAACCATCAGAACGCCTGCGCGGCCTATGCCGCCTGCCGCGCCGTGGGCCTTGCGCCGCGTGAGATCGAGGCCGCGTTCCACAGCTTCGCCGGACTGCCGCATCGCAGCCAGACCGTGGCCGAGATCGGCGGGGTCCGTTACGTCAACGATTCAAAGGCCACCAATGTAGATGCCGCGGCCAAGGCGCTGCAAGCTTTCGACCGGATCCGCTGGATCGCCGGGGGGCTTGGCAAGGAAGGGGGCATCGCTGCGCTGGCCCCCCATCTGGCCCGCGTCACCAAGGCCTATTTGATCGGCCATTCCGCCCGCGACTTCGCCCTGGAGATCGGCCAGACCCCTCACGAGATCGCCGAAACGATGGAAGCCGCGGTCGCCCGCGCCGCGTCCGAGGCCCGGCCTGGCGAAACCGTGCTGCTGGCGCCTGCCGCCGCCAGCTTCGATCAGTATCCGAACTTCGAGAAGCGCGGCGAGCATTTCACCGCATTGGTTCAGGCCCTGGGCGCGCGCTGATGGCGAAGACAGGGGGCTGTCTGCCCCCTGCGGACGCCCAAGGGCGTCCTGCCCCCGAGGATATTTTCGCAAAGGTGAAAAGATCAGGACCAGCTTGGCGGGCGCTTTTCCAGGAAAGCCGTCATGCCCTCGGCGGTGTCGGGCAGCAAGATGTTTTGGCACATCGCCGCGCCCGCGGTTTCATAGGCATCGGCCAGGCCAAGCCGCAGCTGGTCGTGAAAGGCGCGCTTGCCCAGGCGGATCGCGGCGGGCAGCTTGGCCGCGATGGCCGCGGCCATGGCCATGGCCGTCCGGGTCAGCGCATCGGCCGGGGCGACGCGGTTGACCAGGCCAAGCTGCAAGGCGCGGGCGGCATCGACGAAATCGCCCGTCACCAGCATCTCGAAAGCCGTTTTTGGCGGAATGGCGCGGGTCAGGGCGACCATCGGGGTCGAGCAGAACAGCCCGATGTTCACCCCATTGACGCCGAAACGCGCACCTTCGGCCGCCACGGCCAGGTCGCAGGACGCGACCAGCTGGCATCCGGCGGCGGTGGCGATGCCCTGGACCTCGGCGATCACCGGCTGGGGCAGGGCGGGAATCATCTGCATCATGCGGGCGCAGCTGTCGAACAGATCCGCAAAGGCCGCCCGCCCGCCATCCGCATCACTCCGCGCCGCCTGCATCTGCCGCAGGTCGTGCCCCGCGCAGAAGGCCCGGCCATTCGCCGCCAGAACGACCACGCGCACCGCGTCGTCTTCGGCGATGCCGCGCAGCGCGCCTGTCAGCGCGGCGATCATCTCGGCCGAGAGCGCGTTGAAGTTGCCGGGGCTGTTCAGCACCAGCCGCGCGATCCCATCGCCGTCCTGTCGCAGGATCAGGTCCGCCATCTTGATCTTTCTCCCTCTTTGGCGGCAAGCCTATGCCGGGACAGGGCGGGGGAAAAGCATGGATATCCTGATGGACGCGCAGGCGCTGAACGCCTTTCTGGCGGCGGACTTTCCGCAGGTGGCGGACAGCGTCAGCGTGCAGGCGGTGGCGCCCGACAGGCTGGTCGCGCGGCTGCGCGTGGACGACAGGCACCTGCGGCCCGGCGGCACGGTGGGCGGTCCGTCGATCTTCGCCCTGGCCGACGTGGCGATCTATTGCGCGATCCTGTCGCGGATCGGGCCGGTGGCGCTGGCGGTGACAACCAACGCCTCGATCGACTTCATGCGCAAGCCCGTGGCAGGGCGCGACCTGCTGGCCGAATGCCGGATCCTCAAGCTGGGCCGCAGCCTTGCGGTGGCCGAGGCGCTGGTCTTTTCGGACGGGGGCGCCGATCCGGTCGCCCGCTGCTCGATGACCTATGCGATTCCGCCAAAGAAGCCGGAAAACAGCCTCTTGTGATGGGGTATCATATTACCTATTTCATAAGCCATTGAACCAGAGTGATTAATCTTCTGCCGCCGTGCTTGACGGATCGGTTGCGATTGCCGATACACCCCCATCTCGGAATTTCACGACCCTGAAGGGACGAAAGATGAAAACCTATACCGCGAAACCGGCGGAGATCGAGAAGAAGTGGATCCTGATCGACGCCGAGGGCGTCGTTCTGGGCCGTCTTGCCACGATCGTCGCCAATCGCCTGCGCGGCAAGCACAAGCCGACCTTCACCCCGCACATGGACATGGGCGACAACGTCATCATCATCAACGCCGACAAGGTGCAGATGACCGGCAACAAGCGGGATGACAAGAAATACTACTGGCACACCGGCCATCCGGGCGGCATCAAGCACCGCACCGCCCGCCAAGTGCTGGAAGGCGCCCATCCCGAGCGAGTGGTGACCAAGGCCGTGGAACGCATGATCAGCCGCAACAAGCTGGGCAAGCAGCAGATGACCCATCTGCGCGTCTATGCCGGCGCCGAGCATCCGCACGAGGCGCAGCAGCCCGAAGTTCTGGACGTGAAGGTCCTGAACCCCAAGAACACCCGGAGCGCGTGATTATGGCCGAAGACATCAAGAGCCTCGACGATCTGAAATCGGTCGTGACCGGCAGCGCCGCCGTGACCGAAGCCCCCGCGCGCCGCGAAGCGCAGCGCGACCAGCACGGCCGTTCCTATGCGACCGGCAAGCGCAAGGACGCCGTTGCCCGCGTGTGGGTAAAGGCCGGTTCCGGCAAGTTCCTGATCCGCAACAACAAGGGCGAATACGTGGATTACACGCAGTATTTCGCCCGTCCCGTCTTGCAGATGATCCTGCGCCAGCCGTTCGATGTCGCCGGCGTCGCCGGCCAGTACGACGTCATGGCAACGGTGAGTGGCGGTGGCCTGTCCGGCCAAGCCGGCGCCGTGAAGCACGGCATCAGCCAGGCGCTGCAACTGCACGAACCCAGCCTGCGCGCCGCCTTGAAGGCCGCCGGTTTCCTGACCCGCGACTCGCGTGTGGTGGAGCGGAAGAAATACGGCAAGGCCAAGGCGCGCCGCAGCTTCCAGTTCTCCAAACGCTGATTCCGGCGACCAGCTTGTCCAGAAGGCGCGACCCGCAGGGGCCGCGCCTTTTTCGTTTCCGAACCGCCATGGAATCGTCACCGACCTGTCACCAAGGGCGATCAAACTGCCTGCAAGGCGAGCATTGCGCCGATTGTGGAACTGCCAAGGCGCCATGAACGGCGATTCCTGCGGGAGTCGTGGCAAGATGAGGGCGGGATTCGCCCCGTTCTCGCATCGGGATCACCCGGTTCGCCCGATCTCGGCCGGACCAGGTTATGAATTATTCGTTCCAAAACAATATGTTGAAAGAAAGTTGTCCGGCGGGTGCATTTTCCTTCTTGCCCCTGACCATCTCTCTCCGTAAATACCGCTTCACCGAAGGCGGGAACGCTGATGGGGACGGGGAAGCGGGCTTTTTGGTTTGTGGACCT
>NZ_JBHRXY010000051.1:0-14309 GCF_042648745.1 Paracoccus angustae | reverse complement strand
CAACCCCGAATGAAGGCCGCGGCCCCCAGGTTCGGCAGGTCAGCAATGCGTATCGTCTTTTCGCACCCAAGCGTGCCCTGGCGCTTCTTGGTCGCTGGTCCGGCCGTCCTTCCTTGCCGGATGATGATGATCTCGCACGGGCTGACAGGAAGGCCGTCGAGGCCGAGCATGTGGCATCGCTCGATCTAGGTAGCTTCGCTAGTTTCCAATGTGGTGACACGCCTCTCGGGAGGGCACTGGCACAGATGGGCCAAGCACTGGACTTACGCGAGTCTGCCAAGCGGACTGAATCCCAGTCTACCTCTTATTCTTATATCCCGATGTAGAACGAAGGCGTGACACAGATGCACTCAGACTGATCCGTCAGCTTTGACGGCACCCAAGCATGGCTATGAACATAGCCTGTGGAAGCCGCACGGCACATTAGAACTGTCGCACAAGCTGAACCATCCCAATGAAGATGGTGTTATAATAATTGGGCAAATCATTGATAGTAAACGATTATTGTTCCATAAATCCGATTATTGACCATTTGGTCAAATTTGACGGCAGGACGGATCGCGCAAGGCATGGGCCTTGCGCGATGACGTCAAAGCATGGCGCCTTCGCGCTGCATCCCGGCGGATGAGGCGCCCGCCCGGGTCAGCATCCCGAACAAGTCGCGCGGATCGTCCGGATCGGCGATGATGTCGAGGCTTTGGAAGAAGCCGGTGCCTTCCAGCCGGTCGCGCACATAGCGCAGCGCCGAAAAGTCCTCGATGGCAAAGCCCACGCCGTCGAACAACGTGATCTGGCGATCCGATGTGCGGCCGGGCGCAGCGCCCGCGATGACCTGCCACATCTCGGTGACGGGGAAATCGGCGGGCATCTGCTGGATCTCGCCCTCGACCCGGGTCTGAGGGGTGTATTCCACGAATACATCCGATCGGCGCAGGATGTCGCCGTGCAGTTCGGTCTTGCCGGGGCAGTCGCCGCCAATGGCGTTGATGTGGACGCCACTGCCGACCATGTTGTCGGTCAGGATCGTCGCGTATTGCTTGTCGGCGGTGCAGGTGGTGATGACCTGCGCGCCCTCGATGGCCTCCTGCGCGGTCTTGCAGGCAGTCGGATCGAAGCCAAGACCTGAGAGGTTGCGCACCAGTTTCGCCGTCGCAGCCGGGTCGATGTCGTAAAGCCGCAGCCGATCGATCCCGCAGATCGCGCGCATGGCCAAGGCCTGGAACTCGGACTGCGCGCCATTGCCGATCATGGCCATGGTGGTGGCGCCCTTCGGCGCAAGGTGGCGGGCAACCATGGCGCTTGTGGCGGCGGTGCGCAGCGCGGTCAGCAGCGTCATTTCCGTCAGCAGTTCGGGATAGCCGGTGTCTACACGCGCAAGCAGGCCGAATGCGGTCACCGTCTGCAGGCCCGATTTCGTGTTCTTGGGATGGCCGTTGACATACTTGAACCCATAGCTGACGCCGTCCGATGTGGGCATCAGTTCGATCACGCCATCTTCGGAATGAGCGGCCACGCGCGGGGTCTTGTCGAACAGATCCCAGCGGCGGAAATCGTCCTCGATGTAGCGGGCAAGGTCCTTCAGCACGGTCTCGACGCCGATGCTGTGAACCAGCCGCATCATGTTTTCCACGCTGACGAAGCGGATAAAGGCCAGTTCAGAGGGCTTGGGGGCAGGCATGATGATCCTTCAGGAATAGCTGCGGGTGGGGCGGTCGAAGACACGGCGTCCGAACAGGGAGGCGGTCAGATCGACCATCAGCGACGCGGTGCGTCCGCGTTCGTCCAGAAACGGGTTCAGTTCGACCAGATCAAGCGAAGTGACAAGGCCGCTGTCGTGCAGCATCTCCATTGCCAGATGCGCCTCGCGGAAGGTGGCGCCGCCCGGCACGGTGGTGCCGACGGCGGGGGCGATAGAGGGGTCAAGGAAGTCAACGTCCAGCGACAGGTGCAGCATGCCTTTTGCCGCGCGCACCTGCTCGATGAACTCGGCCAGGGGAGCGGCGATGCCGCGTTCGTCGATCTGGCGCATGTCGATGGCGCGCATCCCCGCCGCTTGAATCGCCGCGCGTTCCGGGCCATCGACCGATCGCAAGCCGATGAAGCAGATGTTCTGCGGCGGTACGGGGTTCGCCACAAGGGGAAAGCCGTCGAAACCGGCCTGACCGGTGACATAGCCGATGGGCGTGCCGTGCAGGTTACCCGAGGCGGTGGTATCCGGGTTGTGAATGTCAGGATGGGCGTCCAGCCACAGCACGAACAGCGGGCGCCCCTGCCCTGCCGCGTGATCGGCCACGCCTGACACGGTGCCCAGGGACAGGGCGTGATCGCCGCCCATGAAGATCGGAAAGCCGTCAGGCATTGCCTTGCGCGCCGCATCCGCCAGGAGGCGGGTCCATTCGGCAGTCTCCGCGCGGGCATGGACCTGCCCGGGAGCCGAGGGTTGCGGCGCCTTGGGGCCGGGCACGTCGCCCCGATCCTCGGCGGACCAACCAAGATTGGCCAGGGTCGCGGCAAGGCCCGCCACGCGGTATGCTTCCGGGCCCATGGAACAGCCGCGCCGGCGCTTGCCGCAGTCAAGGCCAGCGCCGATCAGGATGCAGGTCTTGCCCTTCATGCCGACACCGCCGCCGTCACGACCACCTCGACCAGCAGGTCGGACCCAGCCAGCCGCGCCTCGCCGCAGGCGCGGGCGGGCGCGCAGCCTTCGGGCATCCAATTGTCCCAGACCGCGTTCATGGCGTCGTAATCGGCCATGTGCGCCAGCCAGACAGTGGCAGCCAGGATGTCGCGGCGCGACGATCCGGCCTCCGTCAACAGGGCATCGACGCGCGACAGGCAATCGCGGGTCTGTTCCGCGACGGTCGCGCCCTCGCCCACCTGGCCGCACAGATAGACGGTACCATTGTGGCGGACGATGCGGCTCATCCGCTGGTTGGTGTGGAAACGTTCGATCATTTGACCCCCATGGGTGGCGCGATGTTGCGGGCGATGGGTTCGCGGCGGCGGTTCAGATGGCGCAGATAGCGCCGCTCCAACCAGCGAAAGACCCGCGTGATTGCAAAGACGATGATGAAGTACAGGACAGCCGCGGTGATCAGGCCTTCGTAGGCGAGATAGTATCGTCCGTTAAGCCAGCGTCCGACCCCCAGAATGTCCTGCAGCGTAATGGTGCTGGCCACGACCGAGCCGTGGAGCATGAAGATCACCTCGTTCGAATAGGCCGGAATGGCGCGGCGAAAGGCCGAGGGCAGCACGATGCGGCTCAGTCGAGCACGTTTTGACATTCCGGTGGCGATGGCGGCCTCGACCTCGCCCTTGGGCGTGTCCGCGATGGCACCGCGCAAAAGCTCGGTGGTATAGGCGCCCGTGTTCAGCGTGAAGGCGATCAGGGCGCACCACCACGCCTGCGACAGCACCGGATCCCAGAGCCAGCTGTTGCGGACGAACTCGAACTGCCCTGCGCCGTAATACAGCAGATAGGTCTGCACCAGCAGCGGCGTGCCCCGGAAGATATAGGTGTAGACCCAGACCACCGGGTTCAGAACCCGGTGGCGGGACGCGCGCACCACGGCCAGCGGCACCGCCATTGCGCCGCCCAAGGCCAGCGACAGGAAGGTCAGGCCCAACGTGACCCCGACCCCGTAAAGGAAGCGGTCGAAGTTTTCGGCAATCAATGCCAAGTCGAGAGGAAACCAGGAGAGCAGATTTTCCATCTTCACGCCCTCGCCACGCCGCGACTGTAGCGGCGTTCCAGCGCGCGCAGCCCCAGATCGGATACTGCTGTCAACGCCAGATAGATCACGAAGGCCGCCGCCATGAAGGTGAACAGCGCCCCCGTGGACCGGCCCGCCGCAAAGGCGTTGTAGACCAGATCCTGCAAGCCGATCACCGACACCAGAGCCGTTGTCTTCAGCTGCACCAGCCAGTTATTGCCGAAACCCGGCAGCGCATAGCGCACCATCTGCGGCCAAATGATGCGGCGGAACAGCAGCGGACGGGACATGCCGGTGCTGATCCCCGCTTCGATCTGTCCGCGCGGGATGGCCAGGATTGCCCCCCGGAAGGTTTCGGTGAAATAGGCTCCGAAGATGATGCCGATGGTCAGCGCGCCGGCGGCGAACTGGCTGATCTCGACATAGTTCCACAGGCCGGTGGCCGCGCCGAGGCCGTTGACGGTCACCTGACCGCCGAAGAAGACCAGCATGATCAGCACCAGGTCGGGCACGCCGCGCACCACCGTCGTATAGGCGCCTGCCACGGCATTGGCGGCGCGGCTGGCCGACAGCTTGGCCCATGCGCCTAAAAGCCCCATCGTCACGGACAGCACCAGAGAGGCAAGGGCAAGCTGGACCGTGGTGACAAGCCCGGCCAGAAGCTGTTCGCGATATTCCAGAAGAAGATCCATCCTCGCCTCGCTGGTTGGAGGGGGCGCGGGATGCGTCCCCGGCTGCCGTTACATTCCCTCGGGGCGACCGCCGTAGATATCGAAGGGAAAGTACGTGTCGTTGATGGTCTTGTAGGTGCCGTTGTCGCGGATTGCGGTGATCGCCGCACTGAAGGCATTGCGCAGTTCGTCATCGCCCTTGCGCACGGCCACGCCCACGCCTTCGCCATAGCATTCGACATCGGTGTGATCACCTGGCAGGAAGGCATAGTCCGCGCCCTCGGGCTTGGACAGGAAACCCTCCTGCGCGATCAGCGAATCCGACAGCTGCGCGTCGATGCGGCCTAAGGTCAGATCACGGAACACCTCGTCCTGGGTGCCGTAAAGGACGATCTCGGCATCGGGGAAGTTCGCCTCGGCATAGCACTGGTGGGTGGAGCCGCGCTGCACGCCCAACCGCTTGCCCGCCAGCCCCTCGGCGGTGCCCTGGAGGCCCGAGTCCTTTGGGGCCACGACGCGGGCCGGGGTCTTGTAGTATTTGTCAGAGAAGTCGATCTGGCGCTTGCGTTCCTCGGTGATCGACATGGAGGCCACGATGGCGTCGAACTTGCGCGCCTTGAGTGCCGGGATCATGCCGTCCCATTCCTGTTCGACCAACTCGCACTCGCGTTTCATTTGCGCGCACAGCGCCCTGGCGATCTCGATGTCGAAGCCCGCAAGGCCGCCGTCGGCCTCCTTGTACGAAAACGGGGGATAGGCGCCTTCGACCCCGATGCGCAGGGTGTCCTGGGCAAGGGCGCCGGTGGCAAGGGCTGCAAGGGCGGCGGCGGCAAGAAGGGTTCGTCTGATCATGGTGGTCTCCTCCACTGGTTTGTCAGTTCATCCGGGACAGAAAGGCTTGGAATTGCTCGGTTTGCGGACTGCGGAACAGGTCGGCGGGCGCGCCTTGTTCGCAGATCTCGCCCTTGTTCAAGAACACCGTCTTCGATGACACGTCGCGGGCGAATGCCATTTCATGCGTGACGACCAGCATGGTGCGGCCCTCGTCGGCCAGGGCGCGCATCACGGCCAGAACCTCGCCCACAAGTTCAGGATCCAACGCCGAGGTCGGCTCGTCGAACAGCATCACGTCGGGCTCCATGGCCAGGGCGCGGGCGATCGCCACGCGTTGCTGCTGGCCGCCCGACAGATGGGCGGGATAATACTCGGCACGGTCGGACAGTCCGACCTTGGCCAGCAGGGCGGCGGCCTTGTCCCGCGCCTCGCGCCGGGGCGTTCCGAGGACATGGACGGGGCCTTCGATGATGTTTTCCATCACCGTCATGTGCGACCACAGGTTGAAGCCCTGGAACACCATCGCCAGCTTGGACCTCATCCGTTCGACCTGCCGGTGATCGACGGGACGGCGTTCGCCCCGATGGCTGGTCATGCGCATCTCCTCGCCCTTAAGCCAGACGGTGCCGTCGGTAGGTGTTTCCAGCAGATTGATGCAACGCAGAAAAGTGCTTTTGCCCGACCCGGAGGCGCCAAGGATCGCCACCACGTCGCCCTTTTCGGCGGTCATGGTGATGCCTCTCAGCACCTCGTGGTCGCCAAAGCTCTTGCGGATGTTTTCCACGCGCAGGGCGGGTTCAGTCATGCTGGTTCCTCCGGCTGGCGGCCGAGCGCGGCGAGCTCGACCAGGGTAACGGGCTTGACAGGAGTGCGGACACGGCCTGGTCCGATGGTCGACGGATGGCAGCCGGTCGCCTCAGCGATCAGGCCGATGACAGTGACCTCGCACATGCGGCCTTGGCACGGACCCATGCCGGTGCGCAGGGCGGTGCGCATCAGGCGCAGGCCATGAGCGCCGTCTTCCGCCGCCTCGCGGATGGTGCGGGCGGTGACTTCCTCGCAACGACAGACGATCGTATCGTCCGGCGGGGCTAGAAAGGCGGGTGGGACGGGATAGGCCGCGTCCAGTAACGGGCGCACCGACAGGCTGCGCGACAGGGCGCGCTGCTGCGGCCGGGCACGCGCGTCACGTTCCGCCCTATTCATCAGGCCGGCACGATGCAGGATCGCCAGTGCGGCCAATGCGCCCTGCGCCCTTGCAACATCTGCGCCGCCAATGCCGCCGCCGTCGCCTGCCACAAAGACATGATCAAGCGACGATTGGCCCAGAGCATCCAACTTGGGGCGCCATGCCTGCTGAGCAGGGTCATACTCGTGTTCAAGACCCATCGAACGCGTCAGATGGGTTTGGGGAATGACCCCCAGATGCGTCAGCAGCAGGCCGCATTCCAGCTCCTGCCTGCCTTTGCGCGTGGTGAAGCTGAACGTGATCCGACCCTCGTCGGTCTGCACCGCCCGGAAGTTCGTTGCGCTGTGGTGGCGCGGGATGCCTGCCGCGCGAATGCGCTGGATCAGGCCTAGACCCTTGACCAGCGTCATGGCGCCCGGCATCGCTTGCGGCAGTCTGGGCAAGGCGCGCAACAGGTCGGAGCCTGTCTCGACCAAAGCCTGCGGCGGCGATCCGGCGGCGATCATCTGCGCCGCGACCAGATAGAGGAGCGGCCCCGCCCCGGCAAGAATGGCGTCACGAGGAAGCATTCCCGACTGCTTCATCAGGATCTGCGCGGCGCCCACGGGCATGACCCCGGGCAGGGTCCAGCCGGGGAACGGCACCGGACGTTCCTGCGCGCCGGTGGCGATCAGAAGATGAGGGGCATGGGTGATGTGGCTTTGTCCATCGCGCGACCAGATCACGCCCTGCTGCGGGTCGAGGCGCCAAACCATCGCGCGCGGCTCATAGGCAATCAAAGGATGATCCAGCCTCCGGACGAGATCGGCGCCTTTGGCGTAATCCGCGCCCAGCCAGTCCCGTCCTGCGGCATTCGCGACATTGCGATAGATCTGGCCCCCGACGCGATCCTGTTCGTCCAGCAGCGTGACCCGCATCCCTCCGTCGGCCGCGATGCGTGCGGCGGCCATGCCGGCGGGACCGGCGCCGATGATGACAAGATCCGCAGTCATGGTGTATCCCCGATCCGGCGGGCGCCGGTCTGGCGGTGAATGACCATGCCGTCGCGCGCCGGGGTCATGCAGGCTTGAATGTTGTGGCGGCCGTCGATGGTCACAAGGCAGTCGAAACAGACTCCCATCATGCAGTATGGCGTGCGCCCTGCCCCGGTGACGGGCGTACTGCGCGTAGCGCCGCCATCTTGGGCCAGCAACGCGGCGGCGACGCTTTCGCCGGGGCGGGCCAGAACCTGTTCGCCGTTGAAGGTCATGCGGATGGTGCGCGGGATTGCGCCCGGCGCGTCACGAAAGCGCGAAGCGGCGTTCATCGAAAGCCTCCAGATCGGGGGCCGAGGGATCGCCGTCGATCCAATCGGCCAGTCGCGTCGCGTGCAACGGCGCCAGCGTGACCCCACTGTGGCAGGTGACAAGAAATGCGCCGGGGTGATCGGCCGAGCGCTGATAGATCGGATAGCCGTCGGGCGTCATCACCCGCAGCGCCGCCCAAGACCGTAGCACGCGAATGTCGGCCAGATTGGGCCAGACCTGCACAGCATGACGCGCCAACCCGGCCATCTGATCGGTGGATTCGGTATCGACGTCGGCGTCGGCCTTTGTGCCGCCGATCTGAAGCCCACCCTCATCGACCTGCCGGATGGTGCTGGACAGGAATGGCAGGCGGTCGGCAACACGCTCGGTGATCAGCAGCTCGCCCCGCTGCGCACGAATTGGCGCGCGGAAGCCCAGTTGCGGACCAAGCTGCGCAGCCCCCAGCCCTGCGCAGAGAACGATCCGGTTTGAACGGAGCGCCTGACGGTTGTCACAAAAGATTTCAAAGCCGTCGGTCTTCGCGCGCACCGCCGACACACTGGCGTTTCCGGTAAAGCGCACCCCGCTGGCAAGACATGCCTTGCGCAGTGCGACATGCAGCCGCAGTGGGTTCACATGGCCGTCCAACGGGCAGAAAGTCGCGCCGATAACCTGTTGGCCGATGCCCGGAAGCCGGTGCGCCAGATCGCTGTGGCTCAAGCATTCGAATGAAAATTCGTTGCCCAGCGTGTCGGCCTGGCGGTGCAGATCTTGGCAGAACTGTTGAAACTCCTGCCGGTCAGTAAAAAACTCGTATCCGCCATCCTGACACAGCGCCAGATCAATCCCCGACAGCGATGACAGCCGCTCGGCGAAACCGGCCCAGGCACGCGCCGCCTGCAATGACCAACGGGCATAAGGCGCGCAGCCCGCGCCCTTCCCCTGCAGCCAGACCAGGCCAAAATTCCCTTGCGAGGCCCGCATGTCACGATCACGGCCATCCAGCACCAGCACGTCCTGCCCGCGCGCGGCCAGACCCAAGGCCACGCACAGCCCCACGATGCCGCCGCCGATGATTGCTGTGCCTGCGTCTGTCGACATTGCTCGATCTCCTCGCATCATCAGATGCCAGACGAAGGCGCCATGTGTAAAATCTGAAATCTTATGCTATTCATGCGTAAATGCTATGGAACATGTATGAAGCTGACGCATCGCCAGATCGAAGCATTCCGCGCCATCGTCGAAAGTGGCTCGGTTACGGCGGCCGCCGACCTGCTGTTTCTGACCCAGCCTTCGGTCAGCCGCCTTCTCGCCGATCTCGAGGCGGAACTGGGTTTCGCGCTGTTCGCCCGGACCGGCCGCAGCCTGGTGCCTACGCCCGAAGCCAATGCGCTTTATGAGGAGGTGCGGCGGTCCTTTGTCGGACTTGGCGAAATCTCGCGCGTGGCCGATGACATCCGCCAATACCGAAGCGGGAGCCTAAAAATTGCGGCAATGCCTGCCTTGGGATTGCAGTTCTTGCCTGCCGCCGTGGCTGATTTCGTCCGGGACAGACCAGGTATATCAGTATCGTTACGGGTCCGCAGTTCACATGCCGTGATCCAACATTTGAGTTCCCAACAGTTCGATGTGGGTTTCAGTGCATTGGAGTTTGATCTTCCTCAGGTGCGGCGCGAACCCTTGGGAACCATGCCGATGCTGGCGGTCCTGCCGCTCGGCCACTTCATGTGCGACAAACCAGTCCTTGAACCCAAGGACTTTCACCAGCAGCCGTTCATCGCCTTGGGAAGCGAGATAAGCACCCGATCGGACACCGATCAGTTCTTTTCCGTGCGCAAGGTCCGGCCTCGCGTCGTGGCCGAGGCGCAACTCTCCTTCGCGATCTGCGGGATGGTGGCCGCTGGCATTGGAGTTTCGATCATCGAACCGATCACAGCACTGCATTGCGCCAAACTTGGAATGGTGCAAGTTCGGCCCATCTCGCCGGAACAACTCTTCACCTATGATATTCTGACCCCTGCCCTTGGGCCATCATCACGGCTGGTCCACGATCTTATCGAACGGGTCAGAAGCCGATTTGATGATCTGGCATCGCAACGCTAACCTAACCAAACATGCGCGGACCGCCAAAGGATGTAGGGGGTGACACCGTCAGCCACGTCAAGGCTGCACGACCGCGAAGTCAGCGTGGGATTAATCTCAATTCAAGCAGCAGTTCGCTTTTCCCCCAGTATCAAGCTGAGAATGATTTCATCCAGCAGGTTCGTGGAGATGACATCCAGCACTCACACACCACTCCACAACCTGATCGATGTCAGCCGCGAGAGCGGTTTCAAGCCCGCCAGCAAAGGTCTGGAAGGCCGGTAGGTTCAGGCCATTGACCCCCAGCAGAACCGGAAGATTTCGTTCCAGAGCCTCGGCGATCAGCGGCGCCATGCCGCGCCCTTCGGCCTCTTGCTTGCCGAACTTGTTGACGATCAGCAGATCGGCGCCGGGCATTGCGCGCGAGACGCCGGCAACGGCCTGTTCCAGGACACCTGCATCCAGGCGGCAGCCACGGGCAAGGTTGCCGCGATCATCACTGATACGCAGGACCGGCCCATCGGGCAGGACGACAATGTCCATGTCGCACTTTGTCCGATCCGCTCGCTCGATGTTGGTCTGCACGGTTCCCGCCAGCTTCAGGTCCCGGTCCTGCAATCGGGCGGCAACCTGAGCCAGGAACCGGTCGTTTGCGCCGCGTCCGGGCAGGCTGACGTAACCGAGAGACATTTCTGTTATTCCCATAACAAGCTGCATGAAGATCCGCTTGCTGCGGTCTAGATCCGGGCCAAATCGAGTGAAGCCTAGCCCGATCTCCCGGTGCCTGCCAGTGACGCCGCCTGCGCCAGAAAGTCACATAGACCGAGGCGATTGATGCTCTCCAGGGCAGACGCCTCAGGGTGTAAATCCCTCTCCCAAGACCCGAGAGCATCCCTCAGATCCATCGGATACAAGGCGCAGGGCACGAAAGGCGGCGGCAGGTCAGTTCCCCGATCCACTTTCCTCTTCAGGCACGGTCTGCCCTGTCTGAGGCTGAGCAACTGCATCAGCATCAGCATCCGGAACGTCAGTTGTGACAGCCTGAGTTACGTCGGCCTCGGGCCGCTGCGGGCAGGTGTTCAGGCTGACCACCGGATCGCACTGGCCATCGATCCCAGTATCCTCGCGCTCGACCGGCTTGCCCTCGCGTGCGGGCAGCGGTGTGACAGTTGCCGGATTGGCTGTGGGGATCGAGGTCGAGGTGCCCGGCACCGGATTGCCGCGCAGGGCAGTCGGCGAGCCAAGGGGGCCTCCTGTCAGCGCGGGCAGCATTGCGTGAGGATTGGCAGGCGCTGAACCCTCGGGTGCCGCACCCTCTGGTTGCGCAGCGTCAGGTGTGGCTGGAGCAGAAGGGGCTTCCTGGGAAAGCGCCGGCGAAACAAGGATCAGCGCTACCGCTGCAGGTCCAAAGATCCCAGACATCACACGCATCGCATCCATCTCCTTTGCACGCTCCTAGGTCATGAACGCGTAAATGGCTCTTTCGTTCAACCGTCTGGAGGTTGAACTTCACCTTCCATTGGGTTCTGCTGCAACAAGAAGGCCTGTTTGTGATGGTTGTCTTGTTCCAGATCAAGGACCGCGCGCATCGCGAGGTTCAAACACTGCAGACACAAGATAGAAGGATGAGCCCATGACTGCATTTCAAATCTCCCGCCGTGGCTTCATGCAGGCCGGTGCGGCAGCGGTTGGAGTGACCAGCCTTGGCCACCTGATGGGCAGCTCTGCTCTTGCTGCCATCGACCCGAACTCGCATGGCCAGCGGGTCTTCCATGCCTCGCATTACGGCCCCTTCGAGGCGGTCGTGCGGGATGGGCGCATCACTGCGATTTCTCCGATCACGGAACTCGACCATCAGCCCACTGACATGCTGATGCTGGGCGTCATGGACCGCACCTATGACGAGTCGCGCATCCTTTATCCGATGGTCCGCAAGTCCTATCTGGACGGCTGGCAGAGCGGCGACACCAAGCCGGAACTGCGCGGCAAGGAGGAATTCGTCCAGGTCGACTGGGACACCGCGCTGGCCCTGACCGCCAATGCCATCGTCCAGACCATCGAGGAACACGGCAACGAAGCGATCTTCAGCTCGTCCTATGGCGGCTGGTCGAACGCGGGGTCATTCCGCCCCAACGTGATGCAGCAGCGCTTCTTCAACCTGGTCGGCGGCTGTTCCATCACCCAGGGCGACTTCTCGGCCGGCGCAAGCCAGGTGGCTCTGCCCCACATCATCGGCGACATGGAGGTCTATTCCCCCCAGACCGCATGGGAGGTCGTGCGCGACAACACCGAGGTCTTCGTGTTGGTCGGCTGCGACCCGGTCAAGAACAACCGGATCGAGTTTACCGTGGCCGATCACGGCATGTCGCGCCCCTGGGCCGAGATCCGCGACGCGGGCTGCCGCTTCATCTCGATCAACCCGCAGCGCACGGCGTCCGATTACTATCTGGATTCGGACTGGGTGCAGATCGTGCCCAACACCGACATCGCGCTGTTTCTGGGCATGGCGCATCATGTGCTGGAACAAGGTCTGGAAGACCGCGCCTACATGGACAAATACACGACCGGCGCCGACCGCTGGATCGCCTATGTCAAGGGCGAGGATGACGGCACCGCCAAGACGCCTGACTGGGCCGCGGGCATCACCGGCATCCCGGCCGACAAGATCCGCGAGATGGCCGAGCTTTTCGCCAAATCGCGCACCCAGTTCGCAGGCGCCTGGTCGCTGCAGCGCGCCCATCACGGCGAACTGACCCACCACGCGATCATCAACTTTGCAGCGCTCATCGGCAAGATCGGCAAGCCGGGCGAGGGCGTGGGCTTTTCCTGGCACTATGGCGGCGGCGGGATGCCGCAGTCGGGCCAGCCGACGCCGACCGGCCTGTCGGCGGGCAAGAACCTTGTGGACAAGCTGTGCCCCGCCAGCCGCATCGTCGAGATGCTGGAAAATCCGGGCAAGGAGTTCTTCTATAACGGCCAGACCCGCACCTATCCCGAGATCCACATGATCTACAACGCGGGCAACAACTTTGTCTCGCACCAGCAGGATTTGAACCGGCTGCTGAAAGCCTTTGGCAAGCTGCACACCATCGTCAGCCAGGACGTCTGGTGGACCGCCGCCGTCCGCTGGGCCGACATCGTGCTGCCCGCGTCAAGCACGCTGGAACGCGACGACATCTCGGTCGGGGGCACCTATTCCAACGACAAGATCTACGCGATGAAGAAAGTCATCGAACCGCTGGGCGAGTCGATGAGCGACTATGAGATCTTCGAAGCGCTTGCCGACAGGATGGGTCTCTGGGCGCAGTTCACCGACAGCGTGGATTATATGGACCACATCCGCGCGGCCTATGAACGCACCGGCGCGTCGAAGACCACGCCCTTCGAGGAGTTCTGGGAAAAGGGCTATGCCCTGCAACCCGCGCCCCCCGAGGCCCGCAAATGGGTGCGCCACGGCGCCTTTTACGAAGACCCCGAGGCAAACCCGCTGCACACGCTGTCGGGCAAGATCGAGATGTTCTGTTCCTCCATCGCCGACATGAACGTGGCCGACAACCCCGGCATGCCCGTCTGGCAGGAACCGCTGGAATATCTGGGCAACGCCAAGGAAGGCCAGCTGCACATCGTCAGCCCGCATCCCTGGTATCGCCTGCACAGCCAGATGGACAACTCGGCCAAGCTGCGCGAGCTTTACAAGATCGACGGACGCGAACCCGTGCGGATGAACCGCCAGGACGCCGAGGCGCGCGGCATCGCCGATGGCGATCTGGTGGAAATCCGCAACGAACGCGGCGCGGTGATCGCCGGGGCGGTGCTGTCGGACGACATCATGCCAGGCGTCATGTCGCTGTATGAAGGGGCCTGGCCCGATCTGGACAGCAAGGGGCGCTGCAATTCCGGGCAGATCAACTGGATCACCTCGGAACGCCCGGCCTCGGGGCTGACGCAGGCGACTATCGCCAATACCTGCGTGGCCTCGGTCGCCAAATGCGAGGACGCGGAACGTCCGAACCAGGCCCACCAGAAGCCGGCCATCCTGACCGATTACCAGTTCGCCGCCATCGACGAATCCGAACTGGGCCTGGACCGCGTGGCGGACATCGTGGAGTCGCTTTATGCGGAAATGGAGGAAGGCGAGCGCATCTTCTATCAGCGCTGCACGGTCTGCCACGGCCCCCGCGATCCGGGCGGCTTCACGCAGCTGCAATGGCGCGGCATCACGCCCTCGATGTTCCCGCGCGCGGGTCTGGATGACGACGAAGCGGCGCTTGTCACCGACTTCCTGATGCGCAACGCCTCGGACGCAGCTGTAGCGAACTGATCCCCACAGTGCGGGGTCGGCCGGATGGCTGGCCCCGCACTCGCAGGAATGCCCCGGACCTTTGCCGAGCCTTTCCTGGGGACAGCATCGGACACGGCCGGCAGGCACCATGACCGAAGGCGCCCCCTGCCGTTCCGTAACCGCCCGATTCCCGCCCCAGTCTGACCGTAGTATGCTCAGTCCATGGAGATTGATCGGGACAAGATCGACGAG
>NZ_JBHRXY010000050.1:0-14709 GCF_042648745.1 Paracoccus angustae | reverse complement strand
ACGGGTCAGGGCGCTGCGTGCGCCAGCGACAATCGAAATGCTGACCGACAACGGGCCGCCTTACATCGCCAAGGATACCCAGATCTTCGCGCGCCAGCTCGGTCTGAAACCCTGCTTTACCCCGGTGCAGAGCCCGCAGAGCAATGGCATCTCGGAGGCATTCGTAAAAACGCTGAAGCGCGACTACGTCCAAGTGACGTCGCTGCCGGATGCCCAGACTGTCCTAGGATTGATCAAAAACTGGTTCGAGGATTACAACGACAACCACCCACACTCAGGGCTGAAGATGCGCTCGCCCCGCGAGTTCATTGCAGCTCAAACCGCAATCGCCTGAGTGTCCGGTGAAACGGGGGCAAGACCAGCTCATCCGCGCGGAGAATGCCCCAGTCAGATCGCCAGCGGCAGCAGGGGATCGGCCATGACGCGACCCTCGCGCTGGATCGACATCAACGGCGATGCCGAGACGAAATGGTGTCTCGGCGAAACCGACAACTATCAACCCCAAGGACTCTCGTTATGAACGAGGGACGACTGGGGGCAGGTCACAATGTTACCAGCGCTGTCCCAGCTGTGGATCAGGATCATCGGCCAAGTATTTTTGCCAATAAGTCCCTGCGGAGACGCCGGGGTTCTGAGTTTCGGTCGATGATGCTATCTCCACTGAGCAAAGGGGGCGCGTATGGACAAGATCTCATCGGAACGTCGATCGGAGAACATGAGGCGTATCCGCAGTTCGAATACAGGGCCCGAGATGGCGGTCCGGCGGGAGCTGCATGCGATGGGCTTCCGCTACTCCCTCCACTCGAAGCTGTTCTCAGGGAAGCCTGACATGGTTTTCCGGAAGCTCCAAGCAGTGATATTCATTCACGGATGCTACTGGCATGGACACGACTGCGGGGAGGTGAAACCCTCTTCAACAAATCAAGAATACTGGTCACCGAAGATCAGGGGGAACCGCGAACGAGACCGTCGGAACCTGGCTGCCATTGAAGCAGAGGGCTGGAGGCACCTGATAATCTGGGAATGCGCATTTCGCCGGAAAGGGATCGAGGCCCTGAAAGAGACGGCAATGAAAGCCGCGGAATGGCTCCGAGAGGGTAAGGCAAGCGCGGAGATTGGTCGCAGTAGCTGAGTCGGAGTAGCCGATAGGTTAGCTGCTTAGTGCTGCTGGGACGCTCCGGCCATAGCTGGCGCATATGGCACGTTCTGCTTCGGATATCACCCGGTGGGATATGAACTCGCTAGGTGAGGTCTCTGGAAGGCCCAGTGACTTTATCAGGTCGGCATCATAATTCCCCTGCAGCAAGAGGACGCCCTCCTGAAGCAGTCTGTCCCTGGCGCCCCGCTTCGCGTCTGACCTGATCCTGCGCATAAAGTCCCTCTGTTCGCCCCCGGCCTCCTCGATAATCCTTCGGGCCACAGGCCGGTCGAGGACGCCTGAGAACAGCGTTACAATGCGATCGTTTCCGGTTTTGCCGGTGAAGACCGCATCAACCAGATTGGAAGGCAGGGTGCGCCAGAAGTTCTGCGGGCAGGGGACACCGTTCAGGAGCCAATGGATCTCCTGGAACCCGGTTGCAGCCACTGTTCTCTTAGCGTCGCGATTCGCCCCGGATGTCAGGTTGGCGGGATGAGCGACTATCAAACCGAGAAAACACTGTGATTTAGGCTCGTCGATCGCGGCGAGAAGGCAGACATGCCCGACAGCCTCCGTGGGTATCATCCAGTTTCCACCAATCGTGAATTTCAGGTCCACGTCGCAGTTTTGGATGACGAAGTCCAAGCGGCCCTTCGGAAGGTCCAGCTTCGCCCTGGTCAGGATCTCGATCTTGGTGCCTAGGTATGTCTTCTCGGTCTTCTCCAGCTCATCGTATGAGCGGCGCCGGGTTCGTGGCGTGTCTACCACCTCGTCCACAGCGTCCCGCAGCATCTTCGGAAACCACTGGATTAGACCGATCGTGCCCCCCGCACGCCGGACCACTTCCAGACCGATATCGTTCAGCTTCTCGAAATCTGGATGACCGGGGATAATAAGCGACCGGGGTATGGCCTTCATGCGACGGCGTAGACAGTCTTTGAGGTGATAGCGCTGCTCACCTGACGGGCCACCGCTTCAGCGACCGGCGGGGGGAAGGCGTTGCCTACCTGGCGGTAAGCGTTCGTCTTCCTTCCGAAGAACTGCCACTCATCTGGGAAGCCCTGGATCCTGGCGACCATCCGAACGGTCAGCCTCGGCATGCCTACGAAGTCCCTATCGGGCGCCTCTTCCGCCACCGTCTTGCCATTTACTCCCAGGGACGCCCAAGCCGCGCGAGCGCGGGTGGGGCCCAAGTCGGGGCCGCCGTGCTTCTTCGAGCCGCCGACGATCGTGGGAGCGATCTCATTCGCCCGCTCAGCCCACGCCTTAACGCCCTTCCAGCCGTTGGCGGCCATCAGATCCCGCAGGGTCTCGCCGACGGACGGCGGGTTATGGTGCTGCTCCTCCGGCCAGGCGAAGCCGGAAGCAAATTCCTTCTTGATCGCGACGATTACCACGCGGGGGCGCAGCTGGGGGACGCCGAAGTGGGAGGCGTTCAGAAGGCGCCAGTCGGCAACATAGCCGAGCTTCTTCAGCTGTCTTTTCAGGCTATTGCGGTAATCGACAAAAACCGCGTCTAGGAAGCCGCGCACGTTTTCGAGCATGACCGCCTTCGGCCGGATCTCATCGACTAAGCGGATGGCTTCGGGGAAGAGGTCGCGCTCATCGCCTGCGCCGAGCTGCTTGCCAGCAACTGAGAAGGGAGGGCAGGGAACCCCGCCGCCGATCAGGTCCACGCCTGCGTAATCCCTTCCTGAAAACTCCCGAAGGTCGCCCTCGACCACCTTCCATTCTGGACGGTTCAGGCGAAGCGTCTGGCATGCGTGGTGGTCGATCTCTACCAGGCACCGATGGTCGAAGCCCGCGCGTTCAAGTCCGAGGGCCTGTCCTCCAGCACCTGCGCACACTTCGATCGAGGAGAGCATGTTCTTCATTTGTCCCACGTCTTGTTCTGCCGCAGATCTAACCACAAGGTGGAATTTTTCTCCAGCCCAAAACTGCTTCCAAGAGGTGTTGAACCTCTCGAGCTTGGCGGCTCTTCCGTGAGGTCTCGGAGTAAAGATCTCCCTAAAAATCCTTGTGAACGAGAAGCTTACCGGCCAGGGTAAGGAAAGCGATGCTCTGATCCGAGACTCTTATGAAGATCACCTACGTCAAGATCGAGAATTGGCGATCCATCAAATCTGTCGAGTTTGCGCCGTCAGACATTACAGTCTTGGTTGGCTCGAACAACGCAGGTAAGACCAACATACTTAGCGCGATCAATTTCCTGCTCGGCGAGCGCTGGCCCAGCCGCAGCGCGAGCCGAAGCGGCTGACCCGGCTGCTCTGCGACAAGATCGAGACCATTTCTCCCGGCTATGGCATCGAGATCCTGTCGCTAACCGCCACCTTGGCCGAGCCGCTGGCAGCCCGGCAGGCAGCCAGCCGCCTGATCGAGGAACCGGCGTCCGATCTCTCCGGCCTGATCGACGTGCTGGCCAACCGCGTCGGGTCGCGGGCGGTCTATCGCCTGGCCCCGGTGGCCAGCGACGTGCCGGAACGCGCCGTCGCCCGCATCGCTGCCCTGGCCGAACCGGTCGGCGCCGGCTGGCCGGATCACTGGCCGCGCCCGTCGCGCCTGCTGCCCCGGGCTGAGCCGATCGAGACCATGGCGCTGCTGCCCGACCATCCGCCGGTCTGGATTGCCTGGCGGGGCATCCGCCGAAAGGTGCGCCGCGCGGATGGCCCCGAGCGGGTCTTCGGCGAATGGTGGAAGCGCGATGCCGAACTGGTCGCCGTCCGGGATTATTTCCGCGTCGAGGACGAGGCCGGTGAACGGTTCTGGATCTTCCGCGCGGGCGATGGCGAGAACATCGAGACCGGTTCGCATCGCTGGTTTTTGCACGGGGTGTTCGGATGAGTGCGCCGCGCTATGCCGAGCTTCAGGTGACGAGCCAGTTCAGCTTTCTCAGGGGCGCCTCCTCGGCCGAGGAACTGTTTGCCACCGCCGCGCTGATGGGGATCGAAGCTTTGGCGATCACCGACCGCAATTCGCTGGCCGGGATCGTCCGAGCCTGGGAGGCAGCCAAGACTACCGGCGTCCGGCTGATCGTCGGCTGCCGTCTCGATCTCGCCTGCGGCACGGCGCTGCTGGTCTATCCCACCGACCGGCCTGCTTACGCCCGGCTCTGCCGGCTGCTGACCCTCGGCAAGTCGCGCGCCGGCAAGGGCAAGTGCCATCTGGACTGGTCCGATCTGGCGGATTATGCCGAGGGCTTGGTCGCCGTGCTGGTGCCGGACTTGGCCGACGATACCTGCGCGCTGCGCCTGCGGCGGTTGCGCGATCTGTTCGGCGACCGCGCCTATCTGGCCCTGACCCTGCGCCGCCGCCCGAACGATCAGTTGCGGCTGCACGAGCTGTCGCTCATGGCGCATCGGGCGCGCGTGCCGACCGTCATCACCAATGACGTGCTCTATCACGAGCCTTCGCGCCGCATCCTCCAGGACGTGGTGACGGCGATCCGCCACAATACGACTGTCGATGCCTTGGGCTTTCGCCGCGAGCGCCATGCCGACCGCTATCTGAAGCCGCCTGAGGAAATGCACCGGCTGTTCAGCCGCTATCCCGAGGCCCTTGCCCGGTCCGTCGAGATCATGGAGCGGTGCCGGTTTTTGCTGGACGAACTCTGCTACCAGTATCCCGAGGAACGCGACGACCCGAGCCTGACCCCGCAGGAGACGCTGGCGCGGCTCACCTGGGAGGGCGCGGCGGACCGCTATCCCGAAGGCGTGCCGGATGAAGTCACCGCATCGCTGAATCACGAATTGCGGCTGATCGAGACGCTGGACTATGCGCCGTATTTCCTAACCGTCCACAGTATCGTCCGCTTCGCGCGATCCCGCGACATCCTTTGCCAGGGGCGAGGATCGGCGGCGAACAGCGCCGTCTGCTATGTGCTGGGCATCACTGCCATCGACCCCGGCCGCAACGACTTGCTGTTCGAACGCTTCGTCAGCGAAGAACGCCGCGAGCCGCCCGACATTGACGTGGATTTCGAGCACGAGCGCCGGGAAGAAGTGATCCAGTGGGTCTATCAGACCTATGGCCGCGACCGCGCCGCGCTCTGTGCGACAGTGATCCGCTATCGCGCCAAGGGCGCGTTGCGCGATGTCGGCAAGGCCATGGGCCTGCCCGAGGATCTGATCCAGCAGATGTCCAGCCAGATTTGGGCCTGGTCCGACGAGGGCGTCAGCGACGATCAGATCCGGGCGCTGAACCTCAACCCCGAAGATCGCCGCCTACGCTTGGCCCTGGACCTGGCCCGACAGCTGCAAGGCGCGCCCCGGCACCTGTCGCAGCATCCGGGCGGGTTTGTCCTCACCCAGGATCGCCTCGACGACCTGGTGCCGATCAAGCCGGCCGCCATGGAGGATCGCCAGATCATCGAGTGGGACAAGGACGATATTGACGCCTTGAAGTTCATGAAGGTGGACGTTTTGGCCTTGGGGATGCTCACCTGCATGGCGAAGGGGCTCGCATTGATCGCCACGCACAAGGGCATCCGCCATGAGCTGGCCTCGATCCCGGCGGAAGACCCGCGCACCTATGCGATGATCCGGCGGGCCGATACCCTGGGCACCTTCCAGATCGAGTCACGCGCACAAATGGCGATGCTGCCGCGCCTGAAGCCGCGCACCTATTACGACCTGGTGGTGCAGGTCGCCATCGTCCGGCCCGGCCCGATCCAGGGCGACATGGTTCATCCCTATCTGCGCCGCCGCGCGGGCAAGGAGCCGGTCGAATATCCGAGGCCGGAACTGGAAAAGGTGCTGGGCAAGACCCTCGGCGTGCCGCTGTTCCAGGAACAGGCCATGCGGGTGGCCATTGAATGCGCCGGCTTCACGCCGGGCGAGGCCGACATGCTGCGCAAGAGCATGGCTACCTTCAAGTTCACCGGCGGGGTGAGTGCGTTCAAGGAGAAGCTGGTTTCCGGCATGGTCGGGCGCGGCTATGAGGCGGAGTTTGCCGAGCGGACCTTCAGGCAGTTGGAGGGCTTCGGCAGCTATGGTTTCCCGGAAACCCGCCATCGCGCTCAGGCCGATGACCTTGGGCCGCGAGGTGGTCGAAGACTACGGCCATGTCGGCCTGTCCCTGCGCCGACATCCGGTGGCCTTCCTGCGCGACAGGCTGAAACAGCGTCGTATCGTCACCTGCGCCGAGGCCATGGACGCGCCCGACCGCCGCTGGTTGGAGACCGCCGGCCTGGTTCTGGTCCGCCAGCGGCCCGGATCCGCCAAAGGGGTGATGTTCATCACCATCGAGGACGAGACGGGCGTGGCCAACCTGGTGGTCTGGACCAAGGTCTTCGAGGCGCATCGCCGGATCGTTCTGGGCGCCGGGATGATCGCCGTCCGAGGTCGCATTCAGCGCGAGGGCGAGGTGGTGCATCTGGTCGTTCATCAGTTGACCGACCTATCCGGCGATCTGGCCGGCGTCGGCCGAGGCGGCACCGCCTTCCCCCTGCCCCACGGGCGTGGCGACGAGTTCCGTCATGGCAGCCCCGCCCCGGATCCGCGCGGGATCGTGCCTGAAGGACCACGGCCCCGTGACATGTATGTCCGCGACCTGCATCTGGACAGCATCAAGGTGAAGGGGCGGAATTTTCGATGAGAGTAATGCCGCGCGCGCGGCAGAAAGACCTGATTGCGAAAATGGGCAGAAGAGGATTACAGGGATCCGCAGGGGGCTATCTGCTAACACAACGGCCCCCACCGGAGCGTCGGCGATGTGATGAGGACACCATACCGTATGGGCAACTGATTCACACCATCGGGAGCGAGAAAACCAGAACCGGACCACAAGCCAGAGCTAGTCCAAGTGAGTTGGACCTGATCCGCATATCACCAAACCGGCCCGCGGCATGAGAAAGGATCCGCTACGTTCGGCCGTCGTCGCAAGCCTGCTGCTCCACCACCGACGTGGAAACAGGCACCGAGGCGAAGGCTTTTTCAGGCGTCCTCCGCTGACTTTTTCTAAGGCGCCTTGGCTGGACGAACTTCCGCCTCGCCTCGCTTTGGCATAGATATTCCACGATCATTGCTCTGATCATGGTCAAAATGGCACGCTTCAGATACGAGCTATGAACCAATCGTCGGCATGCTGCTCCATGTTTTTCAGGAGCGGTCGCTTTTCGTCTTCCGAAAGCGCGGAATGGTTTTTCACCGCGCAGTAGATCGCCCTTCGGACAAAATCAGGAACGTTCTGGAAAACTTCCATTGCTAATTTTCTTAAACGCGCTCGATCCAGACAGGGCGCGCCAAGGGATATGGCCTCGCGGTAGAAGAGCATACTGTCGGTCTGAAGATGGCCATCAACAATCGCCCTGACGAACGTCGGATCTGCGAACGAGGGGAGGCCAGAAATACGAAGGATCGGCACCTGCAGGGGATAGGCACATTTTCCCCATTCAACGGCTCTAAAGACCGCGATTTTGATTTCCTCGCACTTTTCGGGACTGAATTTTTTGTGCTCCTTATCCAAGGCGTCCGCGATATAGTAGATTGAAGTGATTTTCCGTTCAATTAATGTCTGCAACAAGGTAACATCTTGGTCCGCATAAATGAAATACTTCACGACTAGCTTGATTTGTTCCTCTACCTCGTGATCTGGAGCATCGACAAAGCCTTTAACAAGGACATCCTTGGGAATCGCTTGGATCTTCTTGAGGGTGTCTTTGCCCGGCTCACGGTAGTATCGCGATATGGATGATCTCCCGCTGACTCGGATTGCCCTGACCACCTCTACTTTTTCCTCGAGGTTGATCTGCTCATGCTCACCTGCAGCAAAGCGGTTTGCAAACTGGGCGATCTCCTCAGCATTCACAATTTTGAAGACATCAGTTTTTCTGCTGTTCAGAGACAGACCTTCATCTGCCAAGAGATTTGTCAGAATCTCGATGGCTTTGAGGGCTTCTGCTCGCGTGTCCGCAAAGATCCGGTAGTCATCCACATACCGGATAAAAATTATGCCCGCGTCCTTCATCTTGGAATCTACAGTCAGCAAGGCTGCTTCGGACAGGATACGGCTAGCGTCGGAACCGACAGGAACGCCGAAGCTGCGCCGGTCACCGGCCCAGAACAGCAGCATCTCCTTTATCAAGTCGACATGGGTTTCGTCGCACCCGATATTGAGAAGATGGTTTTCAAGAGAGTGATTACCGATGCGATCAAAGAAGTTGGCTATATCGGTAACGACTTTCCATTTCCCGATCCGCCCTTGAGACAGTTCGGACGAGCGAGCCCTGAAGCTGTCGTATCCGAAGTTCGAATCAAAGATTTCCCCATCCGCTTGTGACAGGCGATGAGAATGCACCACCTGCTCATCCTTGGGGATCCGAGCGGACTCAATTTTCTCGAAAAGCAAATATGCAGCGGCGAGGTATTTGACAGCATCGAAGGGGTCTAGCCAAGCACACTGGCGGAAACTGTTTTGATCCTTGATGGTAAGACCACGACGGGTAGGGCCGATACGCTCTTTGGTCAGGTTCGCGACCTTCAGGAACGATATAGTTTGAGTTTTGACAGCCTTCCTGAATTCGTCCGGCTTTTGCGCCAGGATGGCTGCTTCAATGGATTGAGAGAAGGTTGGAGGTTTGAATACATCGTCGCTACCTTTCGATAAGACGCGCTCGATAGCAAGATCCGTAGCGCGTTCAATACGTTGGAATTCTTCTTTGTTCAAAGTGGTGGCCGACCCATGAGCAATTGGATCAGCGTAACCCCACAAGCAAGTATGCGGCAAGAGGTTTGAATAGCCCCAAGCTTCTTAGACGCCTTCGCGTCTCAGCGTCCGTCGCCGTCATGGTGGCTACCGGACCCTTCTTGAGAGGTAGGCCAGGCTGAGTGCGGTCGACCGCTTGAATCTGCGATTTTTCATCAACGCACAGCACGACAACCCCGCTCCGGTGGATCTAGATAGAGCCCGACGATCTCGGTGACTTTCTCCTCGAACATCGGATCGTTTGAGTCCCTGAAGCTGCGCGTCAGATGCGGCTTCAGGCCGCGCTCTGCCCAGCTACTGCCGACGGTCGACAGTGAAATGCCTACCACCTCGACCATCAGGGAGCGGCTCTAGTCAGTCAACCCGCTCCGTGAGGGATGGCAGGGGCGCCAACGTCAGACCCGCAGATGCGGAAAGCATCGCGAAGTGGGACCGGAAATAAGGATAGGTAGTAAACCGAGCTATCTTCCGAAAATATAGCTCAACGTAAGTCTCGGGCGCGTCCTTAAAGCCAGAATAGAGCACCCAATACTCTGCTTTGACCTTCAGAACCTTGGAGCGCCTATGTTTAATTTCCGCGTTCCAGAGATATGAACCAGCTACCATACCCCTTTCTGCTACGAACGTTTGCCCTCCTGGCTCACCGGCAAAAGACTGGTTGAGAGCTTCACGATCCTGTCGTTCAGCAGCGAGATATACTGCCAGTTTGGTGTCAAATTCGCTGTGAGCCAGTCGCACTTCTCGCAGGCGAGCCTTACTTGCACATTCACTATAAATATCCTGGCTGAATTCCGGATCGCCGAAATTCAGTTGCCTGTCCGGAAGGGCCAACTCGGCACTCATGCGGCGACTTTCCAAGGAAACTTATTCTCGTTCGCAGTCTCATCGGTCCACGGGCTTTCAGCAATTTCCCACACTTCTTCCAGCCTGACGATCTCAGCGGGCTTGCGACGGACGCTCGGCCGGGACTGCGCTTTGATCTCCTGAAGATCGCGAACAGAGATAAACTCAAAATCCTCTTGAAGAGCATGTGCAATTTTACCGAGCGTTGCCAATGTCAGATTACGGCCATGGGCCGAAAGGATCTGGGACACACGCGCCGTCGAAACGCCCAAGCGCTCAGCGAGTTGCTTTTGGGACACACAGCTTTTCGCCATGGCTTTCTGGATGGCCAACTGGACAGAAACTGCCAAGCTCTCGGCAGCAAACTCAGCTTGGTCTTTCTCGTCATGAAGCTCCAGAAAGTCCCATTTAGCGGTCATTATATTTCCCCAAAATCTTGGCTACGCGAGCCAGTTGGTCCTGATCAGCCCGATTGGTTCGCTTGATCGTTCCCTCAGGACACATGAATACCGAGTCCCCGTTTATACGAATGAGTTTTCCATAAACACGCAACTGCCACGACTTTGCAGCATATACGGCGATATCAGACATACCTGGTTGCCCAGAGGGAAACTTTTCTTCACGGACGAACAACGTCGAATTGCTAACGCCGGCGAGGCCGTTGCGGCGCACCGCCTCAAGCGTATGACCAACCTTTCTTACATGCCTTGCATTAGCTCCTCTAACCTCCCTCGCTAGGAACCTGATCACCTCGTCCGAGAGGAGCATGTAAAAGGCATCTGTTTCATGTCGCTCCCCATGCGGGCGGTAACCGTCGATTCGCATCCATAGTTCCACATGAAAGTTAAGGAAAGCCTTAACTCCCCTTGGTAGCAAACTGTGGCGGAGGGCGTCCGTCGTCAAGTCCTCGCATGAAGGATCTCGGCCTAAATGATTACGAAAGGGTTAACTGAGCGCTCCGAGGGGCGCCGCCCCCTTGTCTCGCTGCCCATGGGACGGCGATTATCAGCCAGGGACAGCGCGCCGATACCGTCAAGAAGCTTCGAGATATTGTAGGTGTTGCTGCGGTCATGTTGCGACCCCCTGCCGGGCCACCCCGGTCGTCGAGACCGTTATCGAGGCAAGCGAACTGGAGTAGGCCGAAAGAACCTGGGCGTAGCCTTGCGGCGCCAAACCGTCAGTGAAGACCGATTTGGAGCCGCCACTCATGTTCAGCTTATCCCGCCCTCCACCCGGCTACGGCATTCCCACCTTGGTTGACATGAATCAGCGCTTCGACGTTGCCGCGCACGATCAGTTCATCGAAGTCGGACACATCCCCCTTCGCGTTCATATAGACGACACTGCCCGCCTGAACCTTGTAGTCGCCGCCCGCCAGAACCCGGCCATCCGCGTGGAAACCGGCACTGCCCGTGACATCGCCCTTGGTGATCAGGTTGAACTGCTTCAGCAGGTCGGTGGCGCCAAGGGTGGCCGCTTCGCCAACGGAGACCTGACTGACAAGGCAACCGACAACTGCAAGAGTGCAAAAACCGAAACGCATCCTGGAAGCCCCAATAACCAACTGACCACTTTTGTCTGTTAGATCACCAATGGTTTTCAAAGAACCTGACGATTTGGACAGCGACTCCAGCATTCGCACCAAGTGACGGCCAGCTTGTCAAATTTTGTCAGCGACCCAACAGCAACATTTCCGGCACGACCACGGAGATCTCGGCAACCTGCGCGATGTCGTTCTCCGGGGATAGTTTAGCGGCGTTGAGCCGGCGCCGGAGCGCGGCCATTTCCGTTATGTTTTCCCTCAGGCGGGAGGGCTCGCACACCGGCTCGCCTCGTAGTGCCCTCCCCAAGTCACGGATTGTCGCAATGTCTTCAGCGAGGAACATATGCTGCGCGCAGATCGTGTAGGGATCGATGTCGCAAAGCAACGCAATGACCGCAAGGTCGGCCGGGGTCAGCCGATCCTGATCCTCGAGATTGGGAGATTGGACATAGGTGGGGTGGAACTGTGCCCTCTGCACTCTGCTGGCCGCGGCCAAGTCACGCTTGCCGTGGTCATTGGGGTTTTGCACGATATGATGCACACCGACATCTTCGACGCGGTCCATGTTCTCTTCAAACACCGCCGTCAACGCGCGCTGTTCCGACATGGCAGTCTCCGCGATGCGACTCGCTTTGGCGAGTTGCTCTATGACGCCGACCCTGCCAAACGCGAGATGTCGCAGGTCTGGATGGCGAGGCGACCCGTAGCTGCGCTCGAAACTCTTCGTGATCTCGGCAGCCTTCTCCCGTGCAGATACTCCATATCGACTGTTTTGTTCGCCCGGAAACCTGACACGGATTTTTCTGCCCTCATCGATGAGCGCATCGGTATAGGTCACCAGCTCCGCGTGCTTGCAACGATCATCAGGATCGCCCGTATCACCTTGGTTCTTTCTTCCCGCGGCGGAGCGACGAGAAAGCGCGGCGAAATTGGGCGCGGCTCCAGCGAGGAAATCGTAAATGGTTACTTCTTGATCAGGCTGTATCGACAGACTACGGCGGTCCTTCTCGGTCAGAATTGGCAGATGCTTCTCGATCTCGGGCAAGAGCACGTATGTCCAAAACCGGAGCGCATCGCGTATTTGTTTTTCCGTATGGGTCAATTGCCGTCGGCCGCGCTCATTAGGCTCGGACAGAGACAGCGGAAACGTCATGACCCCGTATCCGCTGTCGATAGCCTGCTTTCGGAACCAAGGCTCGATATAGCTCAGCGCCGCAAGCTCCGCTGCGTCGATGTCGCGACGCACCTTGAATCGCCGTCGACTGAATCGACGCATGATCGCGTCCGGAATCAGGAACGGGTCTTTGCGCAAGGCATCGGTGTCGACGAGCATTAGCGTATTTGCGAAGTCCGCGATCGGAACTTCGGTGGTGTCGATGGCGCGATCCAATGCGGCACGATACGCGAACATGGCCTCCATTCCCACGCGCAATTCGTCCTCGTCTCGCATCGTTATGTCCCTCGTCATCAAACAGCCGATTTGTTTCCCAAGCCGGTTTCGAACTCTCCTTCAGATTGCACGGACCTTTCCGTCCGGGTCAATCTCGATGTCCAGAACGCCGTCCAAGCCAAACCGATCCCCGTCAGCTAGGCGGGCCGATCAGCCGCGAGCCAGCGACGCGGACATTGATTACCCGGCCCCGGAACCCCATCATGAAAGCCTCGATGCTCTTGTCCGCCTCCTCGCCCGGCAGGCGGCACGGGAGTATCTGGGCCAATCCACCACGGAGGGAGGGGACACGCCGTGACCTTCAAAGCATCATCGCCCGTCCGGGCGGCCCTCTATGCCCGCTATTCCTCCGACCTGCAGCGGGACGCCTCGATCGAGGACCAGCTTCGGCTCTGCCGCAAGCTCTGCGCCGACAATGGCTGGATGGTGACAGAGACGTTCCAGGATCGGGCGAGCAGCGGGTCCTTCAATCTGCGTCCCGGGTTTCAGGGTCTGCGACAGGCTGCAATGCGAGGCGGCTTCGACGTGGTGGTGGCCGAGGCTCTGGACCGCTTCTCACGCGACCAGGAGCATATCGCCGGCTTCCACAAGCAGATGAGCTTCCATGGCATCCGTATCGTCACCAAGACCGAGGGCGAGATCAACGAGATGCATGTCGGTCTTGGCGGCACGATGGCGGCCCTCTACATCAAGCACCTCGCCCAGAAGACCCACCGGGGCCTGGAGGGGCGGGTGCGGGACGGCAAGTCGGCCGGCGGCATCGGCTATGGCTACAAGGTCGATCGCCAGGCGCTGCCCGATGGCAGCCTGACCGCGGGCGATCGGGTCATCCACGAGGCAGAGGCGGCGATCGTGCGGCGGATTTTTCGCGACTATGCGGCGGGCAAGAGCGCCCGCAGCATCGCGGTCGCGCTGAACGCCGAGGGCATCCCCTCCCCCGCTTCGGGCCGCAGCAGCGGCACCTGGAGCGCTTCCACCATCGGCGGCAACTGGAAGCGCGGCACGGGGATCCTCAACAACGAACTCTATGTCGGCAAGCTGGTCTGGAACCGGCTGCACTACCGCAAGGATCCCACCACCGGAAAGCGGGTCTCGCGGCTGAACCCGCCCGAGGACTGGGTCGTCGAGGAGGTGCCACATCTGGCCATCGTCGACCAGGCTCTCTGGGAGACGGTGAAGGCCCGCCAAGAGGCAACCCGCGAGGAGATCTTCGAAAGCCGGGCCGAGAACCCTGACGCGCCGGGCATCGAACGTGGCCACCGGCCCCGTTACCTGCTTTCCGATCTGGTCCGCTGCGGCTGCTGCAGGGGCGGCTATTCGATGATCAGCAAGTCCCGGCTCGGCTGTTCGACGGCGCGCAACAAGGGGACCTGCGGCTATCGCCGGACGATCCTGCGCGAGGAGGTGGAGGAGCGAGTGCTCTCTGACCTGAGGGAGCGGCTGATGAGACCGGACCTGCTGCGCCGGTTCATCGAAGAGTTTCAGCGCGAGGTGCAGAGGGGGCGCCAGGAGGCCTTGGCGGAACGGGCCGATCTCGAACGCCGCCACGTCCGCGTCAAGAAAGCCATCGACAGCATCATCACCGCGATCACAGAGGGGATGTATAGCCCCTCCATGAAGGAGAAGATGGACACGCTCGAAGCCGAGCGCGCCGAGATCGAAGCCGCCCTCGCCCGCACCGAAGAACCTTCACCGGTGGCGATGCATCCCGGCATCGCCGCGGTCTACGAGAAGAAGGTGGCGGCGCTGAGCACGGCGCTGAACGCCGACGACACGCGCGGTGAGGCGGCGCTGATCCTGCGCGGGCTGATCGAGAAGGTGGTGATTCATCCCGGCACGGAGACGCAGGGGATCGATCTTTACGGAGAGCTGGGGGCGATCCTGGCGCTGTGCGGGGATCGGGAGGATGCACATGCCGACGCCCGCCTTGTGGGCGGGCGTTCGAGGCAAGTGACGATGGTTGCGGGGGTAGGATTTGAACCTACGACCTTCAGGTTATGAGCCTGACGAGCTACCGGGCTGCTCTACCCCGCG
>NZ_JBHRXY010000049.1:0-14847 GCF_042648745.1 Paracoccus angustae | reverse complement strand
ACGGGGTCGTCGCTGACGATGCCAGCCAAAGCCGCGCCGCCTGATCAAGTCGCGTCACCCAGATTCAGCCATAGTTCTTCTTCGCAGAGCCGATTTCCTTTCCCAACGGGCGCTCGGGTTCGCGGCCTTCGTGCGCGGGGATGCTCCAAAGCTCGAAGCGTTCTTCTGGCGACCTGCTGGGATCGATGCTTGGAAGGCCACTCGCCATGAAGCGCCCGAGCTCCACCATTTCAAAGGCAGAGGCGCTTGCAATGCGTTCTAGGTATCGTTCACCGCTCAGGTTGTAGTCCCCGCCCTCGGCTAGCCTTGATCGCTCTACGGCGCTGCCAAGAGTGCTTTCCAGCCCCTCACTGCCGCCCCCCCGCGCAGCCTGCAACCAAGCCTCAAGCTCAGCCTTCACCTGCGCCAGTTGCGAGCCTTTCACCGCCTTGCGCTGTGCGCCAAGGGCGAAGCCGTCATTCTCGATCTTGAAAAAGGCGACGTGCTTGCTAGCCTTGGCCACGGCACGGTCAAGGATCAGGATCGAGGTTTTCACACCCGAATAGGGGTTGAACACACCTGCGGGCAGCGAGATGACGGCGGCAAGGTGGTTGTCCACCAGCATCTTGCGCAGGGCCACATAGGCGCTCTGGCTTTGGAAGATGATCCCCTCGGGCACGACGATGGCGGCGCGACCGTTCGGCGTCAGGTGTTCGGCGATGTAATCGACAAACAGCACCTCGCTGCGCTTGGATTGCACCTGAAAGCGGGTGTGCGGCTTGATCCCGCCTTTCGGCGACATGAAGGGCGGGTTGGCGAGGATGACATCGGCCATCTCGGTCCATTTGTCTTCGCTGGTCAGCGTGTCGTATTCCTCGACCTTCGGGTCGGCGAAGCCGTGCAGGTAGAGGTTGACGAGCGACAGGCGCACCATGTCGGGCGAAATGTCATAGCCCTTGATGCTGCGGGCAAGGCGGGCGCGGTCTTCGGGCTGTAGCAGGTCGCCCGGATAGCGCATCGGGCTTTCCAGCGCCTGTTCGGCGGCGTCGCCCTCGCTGCTGGTGCCGTTGCCGTTGGCAACCTCGGTCGAGTTCTGCTTCAGGATGTGCTTGTAGGCCGAGATCAGGAAGCCCGCCGTCCCACAGGCCGGGTCCAGGATGACCTCGTTTTTCTTCGGGTCGATGATCTCGACCATGAAGTCGATGATATGACGCGGCGTACGGAACTGGCCCGCGTCGCCCTGGCTACCCAGTACCGAAAGCAGGTATTCGAAGGCGTCGCCCAGCCGTTCGCTGTGGTCGTAGGTGAACGTGTCGATCTCGCGCAGGAAGGCACGCAGGGTCTCGGGGTCGCGGTAGGGCAGATAGGCGTTGCGGAAGATGTCGCGGAAGAGCTTGGGCAGGCCCTCGTTCTCGACCATCTTGGTCAGGGCTTCGGAATAGGTGTTGAGCATGTCCTGCCCCGACACGCCGGGGGCAACGAGCTTCGCCCACCGATAGCGCTCGTAATCCTTGGTGAAGAAACGCCGCTCGCCGCCCAATTCTTCGGCTTCAAGATCCATGTCATCCATGAACTTGTAGATCAGGGCGATGGTAATCTGCTCAACCTGGCTTTTCGGGTCGGGAACCTTGCCCACAAGGATGTCACGGCAGGTATCGATGCGGCGCTTGGTCGGAGTGTCGAGCATGGGGGTCTTTCAGAGAAACGGGTTCAGGGACACATAGTCCTTGATGTATTCGGGGATGCGCTTGCGCCACGAAGCCGGGACTTCCTTGAGATCGCGCGTGGTGAAGGTGGGATTTACGTTCAGGTCGGCCAGATGCCCAGCATCGATCTTGGCGCGGACCGTCGGATCGCGAAGATAGGCCTCAAAGAAGTAGCGCATGGGACGAATGCGATCGGCGTCCTCGGGCTGCTGGTCGAGGATGAACTTCTGGAACTCGTCTTCGATAAGCTCTGCCTTGCTCTTGAAACCCGGAATGAAGCCGAAGGCCTTCTCGATCAGTTCGCGCACCGAGATGCGCCGATCCACCCCGGCCGCCCGGCGCAGCTTGTCCAAGTTGTAATACTCATTTGGCTTATCAAAGAGCTCGGTCATGACGTGCCGGGCGGCGGCATCCCAGTTCCGCTCTGCCACCAACCCTGCCAGCGTCGGATCGGACCGAGCGGCATTCTCGAAACGGCGGAACAGCTCGCGATCAACCCTCATGCCGTCCAGGCCGATCTGCTGTTCATTTTGGCTGACGATCTCGTCGGGATCAAAACGCTCGTAGCTATCCCCTCCGTCCCCGCCCGGACCCGTGGACAGCGGCATAGCCGAGGGCTTAGGCAGGCTGATCTCCTGATCGTACCGGAAGGTCTTCTCGAAGTATTCGCAGTTGGCGAAGAAATCGAAGAGGCGAAAGGCAGTCTTCTGCTGCTTGCCCAAGACTTCCTTCTGCACAGGATCGAACATCTCCTGGCTGAAGTCGTGCCGGCGGGTGCCGCGCCCCTTGATCTGCACGAAGTCCGAAGGCGAGAAGATCGGTCGCATCAGAGCCAGGTTAAGGATGTCAGGGGCATCGTAGCCCGTGGTCATCATGCCCACGGTCACGCAGATCCGGGTCTGGCTGGTGCGGTAGTTTTCCCTGAAGCTGCTGTGCCCACCCAGGTTGTTGTTCGCAAAGTTCACCGTCATCTGCTGGGCATCGGGCACCAAGCTCGTCACTTGCATGGCGAAGTCGGAACGGTAGCGGCCGGGCCAAAGCGTGTCGGCCATCTCGTTCAGGATCTGGGCGATCTTCGCCGCGTGATCCTGGCTGACCGCAAAGGCGATGGTCTTGCCGAACTCGCCTGAGATCGGATCGCGCAGCCCGTGCTGTAGAAGAGCACGACAAAAGGCTTGGTTGGTGGGTTCCGAGAAGAAGGATCGCTCGAAATCCCGCCCGGCGAAGGCTTCGGTCACTTCTGTACCGTCCTCGTCGGTTGCGGTGACAACGAAACCCTGGTCGGACAAAAGCTGTGTCGTGACCCCGGTCCGGGCATCGACGACGTAAGGGTTGATCAGAAACCCATCCTTGACCCCATCAATCAGCGAGTAGCGGAAGGTCGGTTCACCTCCCTCACAGCCGAAGGTCCTGTAGGTGTCGAGCATCATGCGGCGCTCGGTTTCGCGGGGATCGCGAGGCGACGTCCGATCGCCTGATTGCTTGAGGTAATCCTTGGGAGTCGCGGTGAGCCCGAGCTTGTAGCCGATGAAATACTCGAACACCGCTCGGGCATTGCCGCCAATGGAACGATGCGCTTCGTCCGAGATGACGAGGTCGAAATCGGTCGGCGAGAAGAACCGGCTGTACTTGTCGTTGAAAAGCAATGACTGCACCGTTGTCACGACAATGTCGGCTTTGCGCCAGTCGTCGCGCTTCTCCTTGTAGACAACTGATGTGAAGTCATTCTTTAGGTATGCCTTAAAGGCTTTGTCCGCCTGGACTTCTAATTCCAGCCGATCCACCAGAAACAGAACCCGCCGGGCGTTGCCGGTCTTCAAAAACAGCTTGATGATCGCCGCGGCCGTGAGGGTCTTGCCCGTCCCCGTGGCCATCTCGAACAGGAACCGGGTCGAGCCCTTTCGGGCATCTTCCTGGACGCGCTCGATGGCGCGTTGCTGGTAGGGGCGCAAGAACCGGAGCTTATTGCGGTCGATGAAGGAGGTGCGCTCCGCCTCGACCTTCCATCCCGCCTCCTGGGCAAAGCTCGGCATCTGCGTGAGAGCGATGTAATCCGCCCCGACCTGCTCACCGGCCAGCCGCTCTGCATCGGGAGTGAAGCCGTAATGGTGCCCAATGCCGGTAGGGCTCGGGAACCTAGTGATGACGGTTGGATTGCCCTGCTCGAGATCCCAAAGAAAATGCTGGTTGCCGTTGCTGAGAATGACAAAGCGGGCATTCTGCGACCGAGCGTACCGCCTGGCCTGCTCCTTCGCTGATAGAGGATGGATATCTTCTGACTTCGCCTCCAAGACGATCAGCGGCTTTCCGTTCGCATCAAGCAGGAGGAAATCGACAAACCCGTTGGTGGTCTTCTCGAAATCGGCACCAAGATCATCAAGGCGATGCTGCGTGATCTTGACGTTCGGCTCCAGTACAATGTTGGCCGGACCCTGCGCATCGTCGAAGAACCGCCACCCGGCATCTTCCAGTAGGCGGTTGATCCGGATCCGGGCTGTCGCTTCCTTGTTCGCCAAACCATGCCTCTATGCCTGATGCCTCGCTGAACTCTACGAGTGCCGATACCGTGACCTCCAGTGGGCAGCCCCACAAGGAGTGCCCTTGTCCAACAGCAGGACTATAGTATATACTGCCTCGTATCAACAGGAGCTTCCATCATGGCCCACATCGCCAAGGTGTTCCAATCGGGCAACTCTCAGGCCGTGCGGCTGCCCAAGGACTTCCGCCTGGATGTCAGCGAGGTCGAGATCACGCGCGAGGGCGATGCGCTGATACTCCGCCCAAGGACGCCGGAGGCAAGGCCATGGGCGTCTCTGCGTGCCGCGGTCAATCGTGGCGTGAGCCCAGATTTCATGGTGGAAGGTCGCGAACAGCCCACCCACCAGCATCGTCCTGACCTCGACCAGCTGTTCTCGTGATCCGTACTCTGCTGGATACCAATGCGGTGATCGCTCTTGTTGGTCGCCGTTCGCCTGAACTGCTCGCACGCGTGGAGGCGGCCGAACCGGGTTCGCTCGCCATCTCGGCCATCGTGGCGCATGAATTGTGGTACGGCGCCTATCGCAGCCAGAAGGTCGCCTTCAACCTGGAAACCCTGCGGCTGCTATTTTCGGATTTGCCGATCCTCGAAATTGACCCGGAGGATGCGCGGGTCGCGGGCGAGATCCGAGCGGAACTCGCCCGTGCCGGAACACCGATCGGACCATACGACGTACTGATCGCAGGGCAAGCCAAGGCGCGGGGGTTCACCTTGGTGACCAACAACACGGGCGAGTTCCGCCGGGTGGTAGGGCTGAAGCTGGACGATTGGACTGTCCCCTGACAGAGGGGATCGTGGGCAGTTTGCGGGAGATTGAATAGCTCTGACGACCTCCGGTAGACCACCGTTTGCGGGACACCCAGTCTACACGCCCCCTGTGATGACCTGATTAACCCCTCAATTGGACCTTGATCAGCAAAATAGGTGACAAAACGGCATCTTGGCATTGTAGCGCTGCACCCAAGCAGACCTTCGTCCGGGCTCTAACAGAAGCTCGTCAGATCAGCCAAAGGGACCTGACCAACGGGCATATGGCAGAGATCGTAAGGAGCTACATAGATCCGATCAATGAATTTTCCTAGCAATTAGCCTCTCTATGTTTTCGAAGTCTTTAGCATTAGCCTCTGTAACAGCGCGAAAATCATAGTAGTTAATTGGAAAGCCGGATCTGCTCCAGCAATCGTAAAGATATGATCTAAAGGTAGTGGCTTTTGTGTATCTATCCTTGATATCAAACGAGGAGGCCAAATCGAACACAACTCGCCTGTATCCGTCATCAAGTATTGGAGTATCCGTGGATACCGCATCAAGAAATGAAAAACTGCCACACCAGTGACGTATGTGGTACAATCCTACGGATGTTGCTCTAAAATTGAATGAAAATGGTGAAACCTTTTCACCAACTGGTATTTCTCGAAAATGAGAATGAGGCGTTTCGACAATCCTACCTATAGCTGATCGTCTCAATGATTGGGATATCTGATCATCTGAAAATCCTAAACGCAGAAACTCTGCTCTTACATCCTCTCCGAAGAAAAAACCGTCATTATCCTTAATGCCCTGATTAGATGCAAGAAATGCAACAATTAGTGGAATCAGAAAGTGCTCCCGAGGATCAGAAGCTGTTAGGTCAAATATGTTAGTTGCAAGCTGAGACGAGTTGGGATTGTAGTAGGAATACTCCCCTAGCAGTGCGTGCTTAGTGAATTCATGTAGCGGCACCTTATAGTTGCCAAATCTTTCTTCAATATCTATAATTTTTCGGCAATCAACGTTGGAACTGCCGCAGAAACCAGTTATCAACTCGATAATTGCCCTAGTGTTCCCTCCACTGATATTACTTAAGAACTGTCTAATATCTGCGTTCGACTTAATCGACCTCAGAGTCGCGGTAAGAAACAGGACTACACTCGCCAGATTCAAGCGTATTCCCTCTAAGGCTGCCGGTGCCACAGATCCCTCTGCAACCCTTAAGGCAAACGCAATCCGTTTAATCACCACCTCATCTATTGGAGGCGGCGATATAGAAAGTATTTTATTTTGATATGCTGAAAGGGCGCCACTTGCCTTTGATGCCAGGAACGTACTAGGCCGAAGAGCTACAAAAACTACAATATTCCGAGTGGCAGCAAGTTCTTGTGCTATAAGAAACGCTTCTTGCTGAATTGGATAAGTTCGCTGGTCGGCATTATCTATGACTAGCGTAATTTGTCTTTTCTGACCTTGAGACAAGTGCGCTAGTGTAGCATGTAGATGCTCGTCCGCTCTTGACATTAAAGAAGTAACATACGCGATTTTAGCCTTCTCATATTCTACTAGATCAATGTCTTTTAGCCGCGCCTCCGGTCTTTTCTCATAGTCCTTAATTTCCTCATGGTAAATAGAATTAATAAAATCCCTGTCGAAGATGTCGATGTCATAGTCGCGCTTTAGGGATGCCGGAATTGCAGAAAGGACAAATTCTTTGACATTTGATGTCAGGTTTGCGGATTTACCTAAATCCACTTTTAGATAGATATTTGATCCTGATTTCAGCTCAGCTTTAATTTGCAGGCTTTCAAAAAAAGATGACTTACCAACGCCGACATCACCTAAAACAACAATCGGCCGTGAACCAACATGTGAGACTACGCTGGAAACAAGGTCTCCTACTGATTCGGCCTTAAGGGGGGCTGGTGATGATGCATCTTCGCCAGATCTTTTATATCGCCTCTCAATTATGTTCTTGCTGAGAAGCAAATGTCTGTTATTAGCCTCAAGTGAGACATAGCACTCCTCGTAAAACTCCTTTCTTGTCTTGGGATTATCTTCTATCTCTTCTAGAAGCAGAGATCCAATTGCCTGTAAGCTTTGCTGCACTCCATCTCGATAACGATGTTTGAACGGCTCGGGAATCGCTGTGGAGGCCTTAGCTGGCATTCGAGGACTTCGAAGTTGAGAAAGTTTCTGAAGAGCTCTATTTTCTTCTATTCCGTCTGGAGAGAGAAGCTCCCAAAGCAACGCAAAACCAGAAGTGAGATCGTCGAATCCGTTAAAAATATAGCATTGCCCATCCAGTGGAGGGTCACCAATAGTTATTGCTTGAAATATTGCAAGTTGCTTGCCATTTGAAACAATGGCTATTGGTATGCCGCGGATTGAGCAATAAGGTATTACTTGATGAACAACTTGCGAAAATCTGGTGCATGACGCCATCGCGGATTTGATACTACGCGGTCGATCAAAGCGCCCTCCTGGAGGCAGTGTCCACTCATGAGTCTCGCGCTTGGCCTCTAGAACTGCTCTTTGCGGCCTCCCCAGAATGTAGTCTGCACGCCCACCGTCTTCTGCGGTGTTCTCCACTTCCATATCGATTTTGTCCCACCCCAAGCATTCCACAAGAAGGCGATCGATGAACTGGAACCTGTTCTGCGCTTCATTCCAGTGTGGGCTGTCTGGGGGCAGTGCTGATATGATCTCTGTAATTTTCTTAAGCCCTTCATGAAGCTCAAATCTAGCCTGCACGTGCCACCCCCTCAGTCTCGTCAATCTATCGGAAGGTTGAGGAGGTTGAATGTCAAGGATCGGCGTATGCTCAGCTGCGCTCGTGGATGGCTGGCAGAAAGTTCTATATTGCGGTCGCGTTGACGAGAGTTGTTCTACGTTGCCACTAAGCGGCGGCTGAAGGGAATCCAGCTTGGCGGCGAGACTTGCGCCGGACGGGCAGTTACAGCCCATAATGCATTTCGCGCCCATTGCACTACTGCCTTTTTTATGTCTACCAAACGTTCATCTGCTGGGCATAGCGGCGGATAGGGGCTGAACCCTGAAACAAGCGGCTCCTGCTGTCCAAGAACCGTGTCAGGAAATCAGCTGTCCAGAATACCATCTCCGATTTTCAGCTTGGACATGGTACTTGTCGCAGAGGGAGGTGGAGCAGTCGCTGCTCGTGTCGCCCATTAGCCGCGGATGAGCTCAACCTCTACGCCGATGTCGAGGCCAGCCCAGGCCTGGTCTGCAGTCAGGGCAGGCAATCCGAGTTCGGCTGCCAAGGCAAGACATGCCCGATCCCCGAGCGACAGCCCATAATTCCGGGTAGTCGGGCGCAGATGCCCAATCGCGTATGCCTGGGAGGCACTGAGAGGTCGGACATCAAGAGGAAGGCTGCCGAGCACGTCTTGCACTTCTTCAGCACTCAGGCCGCGCTCATGTAGCTTGGACACGACCTCTGCAAGGTTGGCGGCGCCAACCACCGCTGCAGGCAGTGTTGCAAGAACACGCTCACTGCCTAGCTCCCCATTGAGAAGGCAGAGCAGCGCAGAGGCGTCCAGGACTGCGGCCTTACTCACGCTCTGCCTCGCGCCGCCGGTCGGCGATCAACTCGGCCGCCAGCGAGACACCCTCGGGCACATGGCGCCGCAGTATGGCCTGGGCTCTTGCCACGGCTTGCGAAAGCGAACGAACACGCAGCTCTCCATCTTCAACGTCGACAAGCACAGTATCTCCTGTGGCAATCCCAAGCTCGCGGCGCATGAGCGCCGGAATGACGAGCTTGCCTCCTTCGATGATCCGGACCCGCTGGGCTGTCATGTCTTCCATCCTTTCTTAGGTCATCTTTTCAGATGTGATACCTGCCAGTGTATATGGTACTGGATGGATAAAAAAGTCAGATGTACTCTGACGGAAAAGCACCGGCCAGCCGCCGTCCTGCCCTGCTGTGTCACCTTTGGTCACACCCGCAGGTGACAGTCAGGTGTTACACAGTAGAATGTCACAAATAAGTGGCACAATAGCGATTGTGACAGTATCAGAGTAACAGCCACCCTAACGTGACAGTTTGCCCATGCCTCGGATCGGATACGCCCGCGTCAGTACGTCCAGTCAGGATCTCGACATTCAGAAAGCCAAGCTGAGGGAGGCGGGCTGCGAGATCATCCGCGCCGAGACCGGATCCGGGGCATCCCGCGACGGTCGTACCGAACTGGCGACGGTTCTTGAGTTTCTGCGTACGGGCGACGAGTTGGTCGTGCATCGTCTCGACCGCCTCGGCCGGTCCACGCGCGACGTGCTGAACCTCGTTCATGAGCTGGATGCCAAGGGAGCATCGCTCCGCGTTCTCGAACCCGAAGTCACCACGGCCGGGGACATGGGACGGATGGTCATCACCGTTCTCGGCATGGTCGCCGACATGGAGCTGAAGTTCATACGCGATCGTCAGCGGGCTGGCATCGAGGCAGCGAAGGGAAAAGGCGTCTACAAAGGGCGTCAGAAGCGGGTGGACGAAGCGGAAATCCGCAGGCTGGCCGCGGAAGGCTTGTCCAAGGCCCGGATCGCCCGTGACCTCGGACTATCTCGCATGACCGTTTACCGTGCGTTGGCGGCCTGAGATGCCAAAGCTGACGTCGAAGCCAAGGGAAGGCGGCGGCTTTTGCAGGATGAAGCTGCCATTGCCACGCTCCTGAGGAGGTCGGCATAAGCTGCGGTGGAATATTTTTTACCAGATAAAACAGCTAAGTACTTATGAACAACTAGACCAAAGGTTGCCTCTCCGCTCCTTTTGGCTATAACTTCCCCATGCTTGATGACCCCAGCATGGACGATGTCTTCGCATCGTCGCTGACTGCTTGCACCGGATCCTTCCCCATCATCCGCTGTGCATGCCGCGCCGCCAGTCGGCGCTCCTGGCATGTCATCCGCCTTTAGCGGACTTCCATTCTCAAGTCTTCCAGAGAGCATCATCCCCTTGGCTTGCCTTCAGGCAAAAGACTTCGCCACCTGATCACGAAAGGTCCACAGCGAAACAGCTCATGAATGACATAAAGCCTCCTTTTACCGATATCGACATCCCTACGGCCGACGCCGGCTTTTACCAAGGATACTCCCTTCCGATCGCCCTTGCCTCCAAGATCACCTTCGCCTTGCTGACCGTCTGGGCCTTGCTCAGGCCCGGCAGTGCCGAGGCGATCCTGTCGCTGCTCAACACCGAAGTTCTCGGCATGTTCAACATGTTCTACATCGTTGCGGTAGGACTGTTCGCGTGGTTTCTGTTGATCGTGGCCGCTGTGCCCTCTTCCGGGCAGCGCAGGCTGGGGAAAGAGGGTGAAGAACCCGAGTTCAGCACCTTTTCTTGGTTCGCCATGATGTTCGGCGCGGGACTGGGCGTGGGCCTGATGGTCTATGCCACGGCCGAGCCGATGGCAAACTGGACCAGCAATCCAGATATCATCACGGATGGCGTCGCCGCCCACTCTGCCGAGGCGGTGAAGTCGGCTTACCGCTACACCTTCCTGCACTACGGACTGCACGCCTGGGGCATCTATGTCCTGACTGGCCTGTGTCTCGCCTATTACGCCTATACGCGCGACATGCCGCTGACGATCCGCACGGCTCTGACGCCGCTGCTCGGTCGGCACCTGAACGGCCCGATCGGACACCTGGTCGACATCCTCGGCGTTGTTGCCACCATTCTTGGCGTGGCTGTCACCATCGGCTTCGGGATCAGCCAACTGGTAGAAGGGTTCTACTCCATCACCGGAATAGAGTGGCTGCTGCAGACAGGCCAGGACGGCGGCCCGCCCACGCCATCGAGCGTCGGGCTGATCGTGGCTCTGGTTGTCGTGATGGCGCTGTCGACACTCTCGGCGGTGTCCGGCGTGGGGCGGGGTGTCAAGTACCTGTCAAACCTGAATCTTGTCCTGTCCACTGTGCTGCTTCTGGTGTTTGTGATCTTCGGCTCGGTCCTGTTCTCGATCTCGACCTATGGCCGGGCACTGGTAGATTACATCCTTCACTTTCCCGCCCTGTCGTTCGAGGCTTATTCGACCGGCTCCGCCCGGGGCGACTGGCAATCGGGCGCCACGACCTTCTACTGGGCCTGGTGGATCGCCTTTTCTCCCTTCGTGGGCCTTTTCCTTGCCCGCATCTCCCGGGGCCGGACGGTGCGTGAATTCGTGGTGGGGGCTGTCATCGTTCCGTCGCTGGTCTGCTTCGCCTGGATGGCCATCCTTGGCGGCACGGCAATCGATCTTGAGCTGTCAGGCGTTGCCCAAGGTGCCATCATCGATGCGTCTCCCACCAACATGCTGTTCGCGACGCTGCAGTTCATCGTGGGCGAGCAGGTTTATGGCATCGTCGCGATCATGTGCGTCGTGCTGATCCTGACTTTCCTTGTCACTTCGGCAGACTCGGGCCTTCTTGTCATCAACACGATCATGGCAGGCGGCGAGGAGGAAACCGACGTGCGTCACCGCATCGTCTGGGGTGTCCTGCTGACGCTAGTCATTGCTGCCCTGATCATTGCAGGTGGCGGAGGGCTGGTTGTGCTGCAAAATGCCATGATCATTGGTGCGTTGCCCTTTGCGTTTGTCATGGCGGCGATGTGCGCCTCTCTTGGCAAGGCCCTGTATCGGGATCACTACCGCGATCTGTTCGCCAACGCAGGTGAGCAGGGCTTGGTCGCTGATCGCCGGGGCTAAGGAACGCTTCAAGACCACGGGCCATCAAAGCCGGCCCGCGGTCCAGCAGTCCGAACAAGACACCATGCCGGACGCTGTCATGTGTCGACAGTCGCATGACAGCTTCAAGCTCATTTTATTCAGTACGTGGCGCCGTGTCCGGCACATGGCGGCCGACAGGAAACATGTCCTCACCACCTCGGTGCAATCGCACATGGTGGCGACGGCACAGCCACCGGACATTCAGCGGCTCGTCATAGCGGTCATGATGGGCATCAACCTCGCCGCTGCCGCACACCTCACAGCCCTGCTTCTGCAGGGTCCCTGAGATAAGCGCTCGCTGCACTGCCAGATGGGCACTGTACTTGGGGATGTTGGCACGGCGCCAGTTCGTCTGGCGGGTTTCGCTCTTGAACGTTGGCTGGCGAGGGGTCTTCGGCTCCTTCGTCATCACAGCAGCATCTGGTTTGGCAGGGCCAAAGGCGAGCCTGGTTGTGGCCCCGCGCCAACGAAGAATCCCTTTCGAGCCGCGAGATCCCGCTTGCCCGCAAGGCAACACACATAGCCGATCAGCAGGGGTTTCATGGGTCATATGTAACACAAGACGCCCCTTCACTGCAAAACATGCCGGACCAGTCATGTGAGACTCGAATCATGGCGCGTTCTTGCAAGCCCCGCCGGGGAGGTCGGTATTAATACTCACCTCAGGCAGAGTGTCCGCTGAGCCATCCAGACCGTGTGAAAACGCCTGTGGGATTCCCTGACATCCATGCGGGTGATATGCTCAACCATGGCACATATCTCAGGTAATGACCGGTCTCAGCTTCTGCTTTTGCCCGAGTCGGTGGACGACTATGTAGGGCCGGACAATCCTGTCCGGTTCATCGAAGCATTTGTCGATAGTCTGGATCTGGAGGCGTGCGGTTTTGCACGGGTCCGCGGCAAGGCCACGGGTAGGCCAAGCTATAATCCCGCTGACCTGCTCAAGCTCTACATCTACGGGTATCTCAACAGGGTGCGGTCCAGCCGGCGCCTGGAAGCTGAAACACGGCGCAACATCGAGGTCATCTGGCTGATGCGCCGCCTTTCTCCCGATTTCAAGACGATCGCTGACTTCCGGCGTGACAACCGGGCCGCATTCCGACAGGTCTTCAGGGCGTTCGTTGTTCTCTGCCGGAAGCTCGATCTGTACGGCCGCGAGATGGTTGCCGTTGATGGCACCCGCCTGAAGGCCGTCAATAGCCGGGATCGCAATTTCACAAAGGCAAAGCTGGAGAGAAGCCTCCGCGAAAGCGAAGAGAAGCTGGATCGCTATCTGAAGCAACTGGATATCGCGGACAAGGGCGACGCAGACCGAGCTGATCCATCCAAAATCACAGATTTGCAGGCAAAGATCGCAAAGGTGCGGGAGCGGCGCGTTCATCTTGAAGCCTGCCAGTCCGACCTCGCAAAGAGTGCGGAGGATCAGATATCGCTGACGGATCCAGACAGCCGCGCAATGCATCCGTCGAGCCGTGTGAGCGTCGGCTACAATGTTCAGATCGCCGTCGACATCAAGCATAAGCTCATCGCCGAACAGCAAGTCCACAGCCGTGTCGCCGACCAGGGTCTGTTGGCTGAAACGGCGAACGCCGCACGCGAGAACTTGGCCGTTGACGAGATAGAGGCTGTCGCGGACCGAGGCTATTACAGCATGGAGGATATTGCTGCTTGTAAGGCCGCCTGCGTCATTCCGCATGTTTGCAAGCCGAACAACAGCATTGCCGCACGCAGCGGTCACTTCACGAAAGAGATGTTCCGCTACGACGCGGTGGCCGACGTTTATATTTGCCCTGGAAGCCAAACTCTTGAACCAAGATATGTCGACAAGACACGGGGCCCGACAAAGATCGAGTATTGCAATCGCCCCGCCTGTCGGACCTGCGATCTTCGTTCCCTCTGCACCAACGGCTCATATCGCAAGATTACCCGGGCCGAGGACGAAGCCTTGCTAGAGCAAATGGCGGAGCGCTTGCGCGCCAGGCCAGAACTTCTGGATATACGTCGTGAGACCGTTGAACATCCATTCGGCACGATCAAGCAGTGGATGGGACAAGGTGCATTCCTGATGAGGCGTCTCGAAAACGTGCGGGGCGAGTTCAGCCTGACAGCGTTGGCGTACAATATCCGTCGGGCAATCACCCTGGTTGGCGTTTCCGGTCTGCTTGCAGCAGCTGCAAACTGAAATCTGGTCCAGTTATGTCCCCAGCAGCAAGACCCGGCTACAACCCTCAAGAATTACGAGGTTTTTGGCTAACTGGGCACGAATTGCCGCGCAAAAGCGCACAAGATGACGAGCAGAACGAACGGGCCAAGTTCCCTGCAATCCCTCCGGGTTTTCACACGGTCTGCATCCCCATTCGGACGCTCACGGCACCAAAGTTCCGCCATTCCCAGCGAGGCTCTCTCTAATCCGCCCGACATAGCGTTGAGGGCGTCATCGATAAGGCGCGTCATTTGCGCTGGATCAAGGCAGGGGCGCCCGAGACTGCCTATACCACCTCTCAACGGACCCCGATTGGTCCGTTCATCCAGGAGATTACTGATGAAACGCCTGTCCTTCCTTGCCGCCCCCGTTCTGCTCCTTGCCTTGGCCGGCACTGGCTTTGCCGCCGAGCATGAGGTCAAGATGCTGAACAAGGGTGAGGCAGGGACGATGGTCTTCGAGCCTGCTTTCGTGAAAGCCGAGCCGGGCGACGTGATCCGCTTCGTGCCCACCGACAAGAGCCACAACGTCGAATCCATCAAGGAAATTCTTCCCGAGGGTGTCGAGACCTTCAAGAGCAAGATCAACGACGAATTCTCTCTGACCGTGACCGAGCCGGGCCTTTATGGCGTGAAATGCACGCCGCACTTTGCCATGGGCATGGTCGCCCTGGTCCAGGTGGGCGATGCGCCCGCGAACCTGGAAGATGCCCAGACCGCGAAGATGCCCAAGAAGGCGCGCGAGCGGCTGGACGCGGAAATTGCCAAGGTGGAATAACCGGGCACAAACAATGCAATGACGGGAAAGGGGCGGCAGATTGCCGCCCCTTTGCGTTTCGCGGTGGCTTGACCGACGATCCCGGAACGGCGTAACCACCCGATTTCCACCGCCTGCCTGAGCGTGGGGTGATCGGCTAAGACACGTGCATAGCGACGTCGTTAACGA
>NZ_JBHRXY010000048.1:0-16095 GCF_042648745.1 Paracoccus angustae | reverse complement strand
GTCATAATTGCAGCATGTATCGCCCCGCCTTGTGGAGCTTAACTTATCTCACCGCGTCCAATGGCATCAGCTACACTATCTGGTAGCTAACAGTTAAGATGAGTTTCTTTGTGAAGGATTGACGCCCGTTTACAGGATGCCGTTTGTCTGCTCCCTTACGTGAAGTCTCCATGAGTGGTGCCAAAGTTTGGGCTTTTGAGCGTGGCTAGGAAGGAGTCCCACATGCGTGGCTGGCACTTGCACCAGATAGTGCCCCAGGGCATGGTGTATGAGCGCCGACCTCCGGAAAGGTCAGGGTTCGATCAGGATGCCACGGCGGGCAGCCTGACGTTGGGATTGTCGGTGACGCGGGCGAGCGTTTCAAGGCTCATATAGCGCCGGGCGACGGTCCATTCGTCGTTTGTCTCGAGCATCAGCGCGCCGACGAGACGAATGACTGCATCGTCGTTCGGAAAGATGCCGATCACGTCAGCGCGTCGCTTCACCTCGCGGTTCACCCGTTCCAGTGGATTTGTGCTGGCGATCTGAGCCCAGTGTTCGCGGGGGAAGGACATGTAGGCCAGCACATCGTCACGGGAGGCGTCCATCAGGGCGCCCAGCTTCGGCTGCTTCTCACGCAATGCATCCGCGACGATATCCCACTGCTTTTCCGCCTCGGCCTTGGTTTCCTGGGCGAAGATCGTCTTCAGCATCGCCGCCATGGCGGTGCGGCTCTTGGCTGGAGCATGGGCCAAGGCGTTGCGCATCCAATGAACCCGGCATCTCTGGTGGGTTGCATTGAAGACCCGGCGCGCGGCGGCCCGCAGACCCTTGTGGTCGTCGGCGATTACCAGCTTCACGCCGCGCAAACCGCGGTCGGCAAGGGATCGCAGGAACTCTATCCAGAATGCCTCGGCCTCAGAGAGGCCAGTCGCGACCCCCAGCACCTCGCGCTTGCCGTCCTCGTTGACCCCGACGGCGATTATCACGGCGTGGCTGACAATCCGCCCGCCTTCGCGCACCTTCAGATAGGTCGCGTCGAGCCACAGATAGGGCCACGCGCCCTCCAACGGACGGCTCAGGAACGCGTTCACCCGCTCATCGATCTCGGCGCAGAGGCGGCTGACCTGGCTCTTGGACATCCCGCCCGCGCCCATGGCCTTGACCAGGTCGTCGACCGAGCGGGTTGAGACACCGTGAACATAAGCCTCTTGGATCACCGCCACCAAGGCCTTCTCGGCTGTGCGGCGCGGTTCCAGAAAGCTGGGAAAGTAGCTGCCCTTCCGGAGCTTCGGGATCTCCAGCGTGATCCGCCCGGCCCGGGTGTCCCAATCGCGGTCGCGGTATCCGTTGCGCTGAACCTCCCGCAGGGCCGTTCGCGCCCCCTTGGCAGCCCCGGTCCGCGCCTCAACTTCGGCTTCCATGATCCGCTCGGCCGCAAAGGCCAGCATCTCGCGCACGAGATCGCCATCAGCCTGCTTCTCAACCAGCTCGATAAGCGCCATTCTGTCATTGGTCATCGTCGTCTCCATTCCAGGTTTCAGGTCTTGCAACCCAAACCTACTCCGAAGATCGGCGATGACCGCCAGCGTTACCTACGGCCGCGCGGCTCGCGCTACGCCAAAGGCTCCGCGCGCGGCCTCCTACACCACTTAGCGTAATCGCCACGCCCCACTGCTTTGGTTGCTTCGGGCAGTATGGCTCCGTTGCTTTGGCATTCGCCGAAGTCTTGCACATGGAGGATACGATGGGTGTTTTTGCTGCGTTGGATGTGTCGCAGGAGGAGACGGCGATCTGCATGGTGTGTCAGGACGGCACGATCCTGGCAGAGGCAAAAGTGCCAACCTGCCCAGACAGGATCGCCGCTTGGCTGATGGCGCGGGGGGATGGCCTCCAACGGGTCGGCATGGAAACCGGACCATTGGCCGTCTGGCTCTGGAACGCGCTGACCGCACGGCAGGTGCCAATCATCTGCATCGATGCGCGGCACGCGAACGGGGTGTTGAAGATGATGCCCAACAAGACCGACCGGCATGATGCCAGAGGCCTGGCGCAGATCGTTCGCACTGGTTGGTTCAAGGCAGTGCAGATCAAGAGCCATGAGGCCTATGCCAACCGGGCAATGCTCACGGCGCGCGAGACCCTGGTTGGCATGCGGGTCAAGCTGGAGAACGAGATCCGGGGTCTGCTGAAGACCTTTGGCGTCATGTTCGGCAAACGGGTTGGCGGGTTCAAGCGGCGTGCGGAGGAGATCATCTCAAAGGAACTGGCAATTGCCCCTGATCTTGTCCCCATCTTTGAGACCTTGCTCCATGCCCGGCGTGATATCCTGGCCCGTATTGCCGCGCTCGACAGCCGGATCCGTGCGATCGCCAAGCGGCATGCGACAGTCAGGCTGCTGATGACCGCCCCCGGTGTCGGACCAATCACCGCCATGGCGGTTGTTGCAGCCTTCGACGACGCCGCGCGGTTCCGGCGGTCCTCCAGCGCAGGCGCCTATCTCGGACTGACGCCGAAGCGATATGAGTCGGGGGAGATCAGCCGGAACGGACGGGTGTCAAAGCGCGGCGACAGGTTTACCCGGAAATGCCTGTTCGAAGCAGCGAATGCAATCTTCTGCCGGAAGCTTGGCGGCTCCCGCCTGCGCAACTGGGCAAAGACAGTTGCCGACAGAACCGGGCCACGGAAGGCCAAGGTTGCACTGGCGCGGAAGCTGGCCGTAACGCTGCATGCCATGTGGCGCACCAACACGCCCTTCCAAGAGGAAGCAGCCATGGCCTGAAGTCGCACAGCTGCACCGTCGCTGACATCAGCGCAACAGAATGCGTCCAGCCGGGACGCGCGGCGCGGGTGAGATCGTTCCCGAGACTGCGGCAAAGACCGCGCACACCACTTCGATCCACCCGACCCTGAACGCAAACATGCGGCATCCGGCGCGGTGACCGCGGAGAGAACCACAGAGCCCGGCGCGCAGGATGAAACGTAGAAAGGTCAGTCCTTGACGAAGGCGATTAGAGAACCACATGGGACACAGCCCTTGCACCAACTCTCCTAAGTTCGTCGTTATTTGTATGTCAGTATAACCTCATGGGCAACCTGATCGGTCTGAGCGAACGCAAGCGGCAGGATTAGCCATCGTGATTGCGCGCCTTGCCTCGCTGATGGTCCTCCGCCTTGCTTCCCCTCGCCTTGGCGTACAAGGCTGGCCACCGATTTCGCCTGGCACTCATGCCAGCCGCTACGGACCGAGGCGCCTGCCCGTTTCCACATGCCTTGGCCTTCAGAGCTTTTGAGCGCAGTGCATCAAGACGGTCAGAATCTGGTGCGGCGAGACCGCATGCAAGGCGATCCGACTGTCCGCAGCCCACTCGAAAATGGAGACGGTTCGTTTGTCGCAGAGCCCATAGACCAAGCCGGGAAGCTGCGCTCACTGAAGCCGTGGTGGCTTCACTGCGATACAGGATGGCGACCAAGGGGATCATGATCAGCCATTGGGCAGCGCTTCGAATTAACATCAATGTATCAAATGATTTTACTGAGGTCTGCCGATCCCTGTCCTTGAACTACGCCAACCGGGCTTTCGGAAAAACCAGCCATCTGTCAGATACTGGTTCGGGATCATCTTGATCGTCACAGGGGAACCCGGATTTCGACTGTCAATTCCCCGTCGCTGAAACGGCGTTCGATCGTTCCACTCAGTTCTTCTTCAACCATGAGGGCCAAAAGGCGCGTGCCGAAACCGGAACTTGAGCCAGATCCAGGCCCGGACATCGGGGTTGCCGTGAGGGATATGTTCTCCTGCCACAGAAGCCGGAGTTGATGCCCTTCTTGTCGCTGCTCCACCGCCCAATTGATGTCGAGCCTGCCTTTCTCCTGTATGCCCGCCCCGTATTTGAGCGCATTGGTGGCAAGCTCATGAAACACCAAGGCGAGCGCGTGCGTCTGCTGGGCAGTAAGGACCACCGCTGGCCCTGAAAGCCTGGTTGATATTTGCCCGATCTGATCGGTCTCTGCACAAAGAAGATCCTCGAGAGTGGTGGCGTCCGTGCCTGAGGCGATGAGCAGATCCTGCGCGGCTGCCATGGCTTGGAGCCGCGCAGTCAGGCGGCTGACCATTTCGGTCTTGTCGGATGTTTCACGCGCTGTTTGTCGCGCAATGCCTGATACGCGGGCCAGCATGTTCTTGAGCCGGTGGACCATCTCGCGCATGAGCAGATCCTTTTGCTCAGCATTACTCCGCGCCATTTGTGCGAGAGCACGCGATCGCTCAATGGCCAAGCCCTGCCAGTACACTGCGAAAGTTGTGGTCAGGACGAGGAGCGTAAAGATGATCCCGCTCACGAATGTGTCGCGCAGAGGACCGTCATCATCGAACTCAGACCCCGGCCTTGCCGATAAAATCCAGTCTCGTCCTGCGATCTGGAGGCGGTTCTCGCTCGCCAGGGCCTCGCCGGCCGCAGCAGTTGGGTAGCCCTGGCTTTCGAAGAGTGGCCGGTCCGGGGTCAGGGCATCCTCCACACGGAGTTCGATGGGAAGATCGCTGCCGGCAAGGGCCGCAGTGAAGAGATCGCCCATGCGCAGGGGGGCGTAGACAAAGCCCTCTGGTCCTGTGCGATCCGTCTTGGGGAGCGGCATGTAGATCAGAATACCGGCCTGCACGTCGTGGGTGATTTCCTGGACAAGCTCGACCGGGGCGGTGGCCACGGGCTCACCCTTTTCCAGGGCCTGGAGCATGGCTCTTCGGCGGTGGGCCTCGGTAGACATGTCAAAACCCAGGGCCGCGTGGTTTCGGGCGTCGTGGGGCTCCAGGAGGACTATGGCAGTCCGCAATCCAGGAACAGGATCGGGCCAAACCTCCACAAAGGCGCCATAGTTGTTTCTGAGGCTGGCTTCGATGCTGTCATCAGTGGCGGGCGGAAGCAGTTGCGCGAGACCGATGCCCTGGAGACCTGCATATTGCCCCTGCAAATCCAGCCCCGCTACAAAGGCCGCAAAGACCTCGCGCTTCCGAGATCCGGGGTGGGTTTCAAGAAATGCGCGCGTTGCCGTCAAGAGGGCGATGTGCTGCCTGATCCTGATTTCGACCCGCCGCGCCGTTCGCTGGGCAAGCACATCAAACGCGGCCTGTTGGGCCGTCACTTCGATACGATAAATGTTCCAGGTCAGTCCTGTGCCGACCAATGACAGGATTGTTGCAACGGCAAGCGGAAGTCGGGACATCGGGCGCATCGGGGTTGAGTAAAGGCCTCGGTGGTCGAAGTCCAACAAATCAGGACTGAAGGGAGTTGGTGCCAGTCAGAACGTTAGTCACGTTTGACAGCTTCCCTGCCGCAAGACCGTGGTTTGTGGCAGATCACGAGACCAATCGCCGCCGCCGGCGCGTTGTCAGTCCCGTTGCAATTGCCTCGGCAATGTCAGCACATGCGGTGATGCCCTGAACAAACGGTCTGTCATGCATCAGGTAAGGAAGAGCCGCGAGGCATAGCCGGCCGGTATACGAACCGGCCTCGATCAGGCTGTAGTCCTGAGACACATCCGGGATCTCCTGGCCGTTCTCCAGAAGCGTCCGCCGCAGGCTCGGAAAAGGCAGGTCTTCGGAGGTCAGCGCCTTTTGTCCCCTGGCGTCGATGAAGACTTCAAAGGTGTCCACTTGGCCGTCGCGCCGTGTGATCCTGGTGACGCTTTCTTCCCGATCGAGCTCGTAATCCTCCCCCAGTGTCAACAAGGAGAGAATGCCCGCATCTCGCAGCGCCAACAGACGGCGAATGGATTCGGAAGGCACAGCAGCATAGTTGTCGACAAAGACCTTCTTCAGACCGCTGTCGAACCGCTCGCGGTCGGCCTCTGGCAGATCGGCAACAATGTCTTCGACCTCCTCATGTATGCGCAACAGGGCATAGCGCCAGGCAACGGTGATCTTGTGTGCCTTGTTGTATTCGACCTCTTGGAGGTTGCGCCTTGCCCACTCGAAAGGATCGGAGGTTTCACGGCTTGCAAAGTAGGCATTTGGGAAGCTGTCGGCCGTCAGGCTTTTCAACCCGAGGCGCAGGGCGAAGGCAGGGTCGGCTTGCGTGATCTCGTCCTTGATGAGATCGAAGGCCGCATCAAGGGGCTTTGAGGTCTTGAGACACGCCGCCAGTGCGGGGCCGGTGACAAACGTCAAAGGCTCATAGGGGATGGGACAATAAAAATCCGCTTCGGGCAGCACGCCGGTGCGCGACATCAGAACGACCTCGAGGTCGGACGAGGCTGGGTCCAGATCGAAACGGAGCGTGCCATTCCTGCTGCGAAACCGCCCATGCTGGTTGACCACGGCCATGGCCGCGTCGATCGAGCTGAGCGAGGTTCCCATGATCCCGACCCTGACCGCGGGAATGGCCGCCTCGATCAGCCCTGACCAGGGACTCGGAAAGTAGGTCCGCGTGGCCTCATCGACATCAGGGAACTGGTGCCCTGTTGCCACGATTACCCGGTCGAACGGACCATCCCGGACAGCAAGGGTCGTCGCGGTCAGTCCCTCTTCACCCGTTCCGATGTCCAGAACCTCGGTGTTTTCATGGATGGCGATCCTGTGGCCCGCAGCCCGGGCGTCCTCCACCAGGTCGAGCAGTTGATCGCGGAAGTATTCGCCCAGCAAAAGCCGCGGCGTGAACTGACGGTCGTCCAGATCCTCTGGGTCGAGGCCGTAGGATGCCAGTCGTGCCGGCGGCTGCGCCTCGAGCCATTCCAGGTAAGTGCTGACGACCGGCGGGATCTCGATGCTGGCGATATTGGCCAGCATCGACTTGTTGGCCGTCTGTGGCGAATAGGGCATGCCGATCCCTGCACGCGGACCACGCTCATAAAGCGTGACATCAAGGGGAAGCCCGGCGCCGAGCAGGTGTTTCAGACTGTAGATCCCGGTAGGGCCTGTGCCGATAATCGCAACTGCTCGTCGTGCCGTCATCTGAACTTTCCCTTGGAGCAGCCCACAGGCTTTGCAATCCCGATTGGTCGGAAGATCCGTTGCAGCGAAATGCACATCTTGAAGCGGGGTTCCAAGACGTTGGCGACCTGATTTTCAGGTGTGTCGCGCCGATAGCATCATCACTCGCCGGTTGGTCTCCATCCATAAGGAGGTCCGCCCTGGAACCGTCGCCCAAAGGCAGCAACTCATACAGGTAAGCACGAGAAGAGGACACGCCTGCGCCGATCATGTGCGCTGTCGAGAAGGACCTTGCAGAGCCAGGCAGTCTCGCGACACGAGGCATCTTGTGAAAACCCCTTGACGAGGATACGGGGTTCTCTTCTTGTTCCCTGTATTCTCGCGGTGATATTGGAACGGTCATGATCGCAGAGACCCCGGCCGACGACTCTCCCAACCCGCCTGTTCCTGAGCTTGAACGGCGTCTGGCCCAACAGGCGCTGATTGCTGAATTCGGCCGCTTCGCCCTCAAGAACAATACGTTGCAAGCCATCCTGGATGAAGCTTGTCGCATTGCAGCGGATGGGCTTGAAGTGGGCTTTGCAAAGGTGCTCGAACCCTTGCCCAAGGAGAACGCTCTTCTTCTGCGCGCGGGGATCGGCTGGAGGCCCGGGTTGGTCGGACATGCCCGGATCGGAGCGGATCTGGAAAGCCCCGCAGGCTACGCCTTCAAGACAGGCGAGCCGGTGATTTCCAACCATCTCTCAGAAGAAAAGCGCTTCCGCACCCCGAAGCTGATGGCGGACCACGGGGTCAAGCGCGCGGTCAACGTGATCATCCAGGGTGAAGGCACGCCCTTCGGGGTTCTCGAGGCCGATAGCCGCGATCCCGGCGCGTTCAATCCGCATGACATCCATTTTCTGCAGGCGCTCGCCAACACGCTTGGCGTGGCCATCGACAAGGAGGCAGCACGCAGCAGGATCGAGGAGCTTGGCCACGAACTGGCCCAGCGGGAGGCTCATCTGCGGCGCGCGGTCGAACTCAACCCGCAGATCCCCTGGGCGGCCAATGCAGAGGGGCAAATTGTCGAGTTCAACGAGCGATGGCTCGACCTGACAGGCCTGACGCTTCAGGACGCCGAAGGAGAGGGTTGGCTTGAAGCGATCCATCCCGATGATCGCTCTGCCTCCCTTTCGGCTTGGAGGCACGCCATCGAGACGGGCACGTCCTTTGACATCGAACAGCGCGTCCGCATGGCGAATGGCGATTATCGCTGGATGCGCAGCCATGCCCATCCTTGGCAAGATGCGCGGGGCGGGATTCCCATGTGGTATGGCGCATCAGAGGATATCCACGAGCGCAAGCTTGCTGAGCAGGCTGTGGCCCAGAGCGAGGAGCGTCTCAGCATTGCGGTCGATGCGGCGGCGCTCGGGCTTTTCGACCATGACCTGGTCACCGGCACAATCGAATGGGACGGGCGCATCCGCGACATCTGGGGCATTGGGGCCGAGGAGCCGGTCAGCTTTGCGACCTTCGCGGATGGCATACATCCCGAGGACCAGGCAGCGATGCAGGCCGCGCTTGATCAAGCGCTCGATCCGCAGGGCGATGGACGCTCTGCGGCCCAGTATCGTGTCCTGCGCCGTTCGGACAAAGACACCCGATGGGTTGCTGCCTACGGACGGACGACCTTTGCCGAAGGGCGCCCCGTGCGTCTGGTCGGCATCGTGCAGGATGTCACCACCCATGTCGTGGCGGAAGAGCGACTGCGGCGTGCCCTGGCCGACAAGGATCTTCTATCCCGTGAGATCGATCACCGCATCAAGAACAGCCTGTCCATGGTCGGGGGGCTGCTGCGCATGCAGGAGCGGGCCGTGTCATCGCGAGAGGCAAAGGACGCCTTGGCCGAGGCTTCGACCCGTGTTCTGAGCGTGGCCCGTATCCACGAGCAGCTTTACCGCTCGGCGAACATGGATACGGTTGAGTTCGGGGGATACCTGCAGCGTCTGACAGAAGATATCGCATCCTCATTGGGCTCTGGAAACGCGCAGATCACGGTCGAGGCCATGACGATGCTCCTGCCTATCGATCAGGCGCTGCCGCTCGGACTGATTGCGAGCGAGCTACTCACCAATGCCCTGAAGCATGCACGGCGCGGAGACGAGCCCGTCCCGATCCAGGTTCACTTCGGACCAAGCCAGGACAAGGGAGGCTACACGCTTGTCGTGGCAGACCATGGTCGTGGGTTGCCTGAGGGCTTTGACATGAGGAGCCAGGCAGGCCTCGGCATGCGCCTGATCGTGTCGCTGAGCAGCCAGTTGGATGCCACGGTCGAAGCGATCAACACCGCCCAAGGAGCGCAGTTCACGGTGTCGGCAGAAGTGGAGACGGCCTAGCCGCTGCCTTGGGACAACGTTCGTTCCGGGGAAAAGCAGGTTCAGGGGAAAGCCCTGTCCTCTGGCGTGGCCATTCTGCTGGCCTTCGTCTTCAGCGGTTGGGGAGAAGCTGGGATAGACACCGCAGGATCTGATCAGGACTGAAGGGCTTATCAAGGAACAGGGCCGCCTCAGGCAGGGTATCGGGCTCGGGCGGTTGTGCGCCAGAAGCGACCAGGATCGCGATGTCCGGCATGTCACGGGCGCAGCGCCGGGCCAGGTCGTAGCCGGTCATCTTTCCCGGGGCATCTGGACATCGGTAAAGAGCAGTTCAATCTTTGGGCTGCGGCGGAGCAGGATGTCCAGAGCCTCTTCAGCTCCGGCGGCGGTCAGCACCTGAAACCCTGCCTTGGTCAGGATGGCCTGAACATCCATCCGGATGAGCGGCTCATCGTCCGCCACCAGAGCATATCGTTCAAAACGGTCCATGATCTGAGAGTCCCTTCTCGGTCTGCGGGAGAAGGGCTGCAGAGCCGTTGCAGTTCCAAGATGCCGACAGATTGATCCGGTGTTGGCACACCTGCCATGATGAGCGCTTTAGATTATGAGATTTTATCTGTTCGAAGAAACGTTATCACACGGGGGTTTTCCCGGCGGTTGGTATGTGTTTACGGAACTGTGCCGACAGCGGGGCGGTTATACGCGGTCATTTCCAGCAGCAAAGATCACGAAAAGATAGCGGCATGACCAAGAACGATGAGCAGTCAGTCCCGGACACGGTCAGGGCGATCGAGGAAGCTGACAAAACAATGGCGCAAGACGCTGGCCGCTTTCGCCATCATCCCGTAGTCACGTCATTGGGCTTGGTGAGTGAGATCGCGGATCAGGTCCCTCTGTCCCTGGTCTGTGGCGGCGTCTTGACGGCCGGGCTCATCTCCGATCGTCCCCACCTGGCCCGAACGGGCGTGCGGATGATGGCTGCCCATGTGCTGGCAAACAGTATCAAGAGGGCCATCAAGAACCGGTTTCGACGAACAAGACCAGGTGTGGTTCTGGACGGAGAGGACTATGTTTGCGAGCCCGGGGAAACCGAAGGCGGTCACGACACCTCCTTTCCCTCAGGCCATACAGCCGGTGCTGTTGCTGTCGCAGCGATCATAGCCTCCGATATCCCAAAGACGGCCGTTCCGGCTTTCCTGACAGCCAGCCTGATTGCAGGTGTTCAGGTGCCGCGTGCCAAGCACTACCCGATCGACATTGCTGCAGGGACCCTTCTTGGCCTCTCTGCGGCAATGATCGTGAAAAGGCTTTATCCCGAAAAATGAACGGACCTTCTGCGGCTATCGTGCTGGCTATGAACAAAACCGAACAGCCAAGACCCCTACCCCGCCTCAACAAATAATGCTGCGATGGTGTCGGTCGGGAAATGAACGCGAGATGCGGGTGCGATGTGGGAGCGCGAGCCTGGCTCTGGTCGTCTGATGACGTCAGTCTTCATCAAGACAATCACATCATGCCTTTTTGATGCTGAAACCCATTGGCGTTGGCAAAAATAAAGCATGGGGCGCGGCGGTCGGATTTCCTCCTGCCCCGCGGTCACAAGGCTTTGTTCTTTTCAAGTCAAATCCGTTCCCTCTTCATCCGCTTGGCCAGTATCTTTTCTCTGATCTTGCCCCAGTCTGCTGCAAGCCTCTCTGTTAATGATTGCGCCCCACGGGATCAAATTTTGCGGAACGCAATTCCTGTCTGTCCGTTGATCATTGCTGACGACGGGGACGAGAATGGCTGACGAAACTGAGCGCGATTTCATTCCCGTTGTTGAAGAAACAGCCACTGTCTCGACCCGGCAGGTTGTCAGTGGCCGTGTCAGGATTGTCACCCAGACTGAGGAGATCAATCATCTCCTGCCGACTGACCTTGCGAGCGTTGAGGTTGATGTGGTCCGGGTGCCGATTGACCGTCGGATCGAGACAATCCCGGACGTCGTGACGGAAGGCGAAGTGACCATCATCCCCGTGGTCGAAGAGCGCTTGGTCGTTACGCGCGAACTCTATCTTCGTGAAGAAATCCATGTTCGCCGTATCGAACATAAAGAGACAGTTGACGTGCCCGCGACAACCCGTCGCCAAACCGTCCAGATCGAGCGCTTGCCCGCCGAGCTGGAGCAGCCCCCTGAAAAGGACGATCAAGATGACCTATGAGAATGAACTCGGTGCTTCCGGCACGCTGTCCGTTTCTGCCATGTTCGATAGCCAGGCCGAGGCGCAGCGCGCGGTCGAGCGGCTGAATCAGGCCGGGATAACCTCGGAGCGCATCCGGCAGGTGGCGGGGGGGAGTGACACTGCTTCTCGCACGGATGCCGTTGAAGATCGCAACAAAGGTTTTTGGGATAGTCTCGAGGACTTCTTTTTTCCCGATGAAGATCGGTATTCCTATGCCGAAGGGCTGTCGCGCGGCGGCTACCTGGTGACCGTGACAGGGCTGTCCGGGGCCGATTACGAGACCGCTCTGGATATCCTCGACGACGAAGGCAGCATCAATCTTGAAGAGCGTGAAGAAAGCTGGCGCTCAGAGGGCTGGAGCGATTACCAGTCCAGCAGCTATGCCTCGGACAGCACGGCATCCGCCTATGGCGCCCGTGCGGGTGCAACGGGTGATCTGGACAGTCCCTATGTTGACGAGGACAGCACGGGCGCTGATGCGTCCTTGCGGCAAGGTCGGGATCTGCGCGGAGACGAGACGATCCCCATCGTGGAGGAACGTCTTCGCGTCGGCAAGCGCGAAACCGGGCATGGCCGTGTCCGGGTTCGCGCCTATACCGTCGAAGAGCCCGTCAGCGAAAGCGTCGACCTGCGCGAGGAGCGAGTTGAGGTCGAGCGCCGGCCTGTCGACCGTCCCCTGACAAACGCGGATACTGCTTTCCAGGACCGCACGATCGAAGCTGAAGAATACCGCGAAGAAGCGGTCGTTCAAAAGGAAGCCCGCGTGGTCGAGGAGATCGAACTCCGCAAGACCAGCGAAACCCACCGCGAAACAGTCTCGGACACCGTCCGACGCACCGAAGTCGAGATCGACGACGATCGTGATGGGCCGAACCGCCAAGGTCTGGACCCCGAAGTGGGAAGCCGGGATCATGACAATCGCAAGCCCTGAGGCTTGATTTGATCACATGATTTGGCCCCGCAAGTGCGGGGCCTCTTCTTTAGTCGAGAGCTTTGATCAGCGCTCTAAAAAAACTATCCTTATGGATTAAGGATCAGAGGGGCCTCCGAAAGGATTTCACGCAATACGCTACAGGCAGTGATTAGCGGCGTGCGGTCGCAAGACCGAGAACAAGGCCGATGCCCATTGCCATGCTCAGGGCAGCAATCGGTCTTTGCCGAACATAGTCGATTGCTTCTTCATAGCCCAACTCAGTATAAAAGGCAGCCTCTTCAGCTTTCCTTTTGCCTATGTCCAATGCTTTTCCGGCGTAGTCTTGTCCGGCTGCCCTGACCTCTTGAACAGACCCTCGCAAACCCTCCACAGCATCGCTTGCCAGCGTGGATGCCTTCTCAACAAAGCTCATGGTGTCGTCCCGCAGGTCTGGCGTTCCTTCGCTTGGAGATGCGGCATCCTCATTCTTTTCCGGGAAACCTGATCTTTGCGTCATTGCGTCTATCCTCTTGGTGATTGGCTGAAAGCAATAACAAGATGGACAGCTTGGTGTTCCATTGCTCTCGAGCGACGGTACCCTGATGATCACCTGTATGGACCTGCCGGGATGAAGGGCCAGCGGGGTTCTGGAACCAGGGTTGGACTTGGTGTCGCGGATTGCAGGATGGAGCAGCAGGGATGTTACCCGTCTTCAGATCTGCAGCGCCGAGCGTTCCTGCACAAGAAACGCCAACACCAGGCATGTGCCGGGATGAGCGTTCTGCCATTCAGGTCGTCCACCAAACTGATGGCCAAGACTGGCGACGAGCTTCATGAAAAGCCCCGCTTCAGCGGGGCTTCTGGTTTCAGATTTGCTCAGAGCCTGTGGCGGGTTGGGATCACGCGATCGGCATAAACCGGATGAACGACACCTGAGCGGCCACCCAGCCAGCCAGCTATGGCACCCAGAACAAGTGCCACGAAGGCCAGGATGGCACCGGTCGAGACACCCGAGGCCGCTGCATCCGCTGCCTCGGTTGCCCTTTGCTGGACCCGATCAACCGTCTGCTGATATCGCTGCTCGATCTGGACTATCTGTTCGTTCGCTTCCTCGATCGGGATGCCGCGGGCATTGGCAAGGGCCTGTGCCGCCTGCTGGCGGGCTTCGTCGCGACCCTCCTCGTCACCCGTCACCAGGGCGCGGGCTGCATTCACTGCTGCGTTGTTGAGCGCCTCGGGATCGTTCCCGGTGGCGCGGACCTGGGCTTCGATCTCGTCCAGGGGATTGATGTTTTCCAACGCGGGCGCGGCCGTTTGCGCCACAGTCTGGCTGACCCCTCCAATGGCGCTGGAAATGCCGCTGAAGGCTCCGCCGACCAGGCTGCCGATGGTGGTGGAAAGGAAGTAAAGAACCAGAAGGGTCGTGAATGCCCATGTGGTCAACCCGTGCAGGGCGCCTGTCGTTGGCACCGTCTTGCCCGACATGCGGGCTGCGATGTAGCCGCCGGCAAACGAAGCAATGATGCCCGAAAGGACATACCAGATGCCTGCAGCGATCGAGAAGGTCGAGGCGGCCGGATTGTCACCCGTGCCTGGATCAAGCGTTGCAAGCCCGATGCCCACACCCAGCATCGTCAGAAGCACCTGAACCACGAGGGCTACTACGACGCCCGCGAAGATCGCGCCCCATGACACCTTGTTGATCATGATGGTGTGGGCGTCCTCGGAAGCACTAGGATGCGTCGAGGCAGTCCCGGTCGACAGCGGGGGTTCGCCGGAAGAATAGCTCATCTTTAGAAACCTCTGGCAGGGCGACGGCAGGATCCGGCGCGTATGAGGAAAGTCTGCAGGTTTAAACCTTCCAAATACCCTTTCGTTCCGATTGCGCCGGGTGCTTCGCACCGTCTCGAGTCCACAGGAAAGAGATGTCTCACCGAGCACTCGTCGCTCTGGTCCGGATCAACCGCTTTACCGCGACGCGTCTTCGCCTGCCCCCGGTCCCTGCAAGCCCGGCGGCGGGACGCCTTCCGCGTCGGGGTCGCGGCCGTGGCTGCGGTCCAGAAGGCGCATCAGCGGCGTGACGGTCAGACCGTGCAGGAAGACCGAGATCACCACTACAAGCCCGACGACGGCCCAAAGGCGATCGGCTCCATCGATCTCCATGCTGTTGAGACCGTAGGCCAGATAATAGAACGATCCTACGCCCCGGATGCCGAAAAACGCGATCGTCAGTTTTTCGCTCCAGGTCGCCTTCAGCCCCGCCAGGCCGATCAGCCCCGTGACCGGCCTGATCACGAGCAGGATCACCAGGGCCGCGACGATGTCCGTCCAGACCAAGGCACTCAGCAGCCCGTTCGCCAGGGCGCCGCCGAACAGCAGCAGCAGGACCATCATTGCCAGACGCTCGACCTGTTCGGTGACATCGTGCATCTCGCGGTGGAAGTCATGAGAGCGGTGGGCATGGCGAAAGGTCAGCGCGGTCACGAAGACCGACAGGAAGCCATAGGAATGGATCATCTCGGTCAGGCCATAGGAGATGAAGGTGGCCGCCAGGGCGATCAGGCCGTCGCCCGTCTGCGCCAGCTTGGTTTCCGCCGGGATGCGGAACGTCAGCCAGCCGAAGGCGCGGCCGATCAGGTATCCCCCGGCAACGCCGGCGCCGATTTCCCACAGGACATGATAGCCCAGCCATTTGGCCGCCCATGGCTCTCCCGTGCCGGCCGCCGCCAGAACGATGGCCAAGTTGACGAAGGGAAAGGCCGCGCCGTCGTTCAGTCCCGCCTCCGCAGTCAGGCCGAAACGGACCTCGTCCTCCTCGCCGCCTTTCGGGGGGCCGACCTGGACATCGGCAGCCAGCACCGGATCGGTGGGCGCCAGGACCGCCCCCAGCAGCAGGGCGACGATCCATGGCAACCCCGCCAGGGTGCCGAACAGGACCGTGATGGCCAGGATGCCCAGCGGCATGGTCACGAGGATCAGCCGCCACGCAACCTGCCAGCGGCGGATCCCGAACACCCGGTCGAGCTTCAGCCCCGCCCCCATCAGGGCGATGATGACCACGAACTCCGTGAACCGCTCAGTGATGTTCGGATAGGCCAAGGGTGAGGGATCAAGCCCCACCTGCGGCAGCGAGAACAGCGCGGCGCCTAGGCCGATGCAGACGATGGGCAGCGACAAGGGCAGTCGCCGCAGCGCCAGCGGCAACCAGGCCACTAGGGCAATCAGAAATCCCGCTCCGGTCAGCACCAGGATGTAGGGATCGGGGTGAAACCATTCCATCATGCCTGTCAACGCAGCAACGGGGATTCTGGCTAACTCCCGAAGCCCGAGAAGGCGGACAATTTATGTTAACCGGGCCAGTGCTCCCAGCACCGTTGTTCGTCCAGCTTAGCTAGACCCGACCAGAATGGGCGCTTCTCGTGTCAGTGGTGAGAATGCTTCCCTACCTGCCTGTAAGCGGATCCTTGAAATGACCCATACGGTGTTCCTTCGGACGCCTTGCTGTGGCAATGGGCGATCTCGTTGGTTACCAACCCCGGTGGTTGCTGAGATCCTCAAAGCCGCCTAGATCCTGCTTTCGCGGAGGTCGCGGGGGCGGTACTGCCATTGTTCCACATCCCAGCCCGAGCTATGCGGGGAAATGGGTGACGGGGTTTGAGAGGGCGGCGTATCGTGGCGGGTGCTGAAGCCTGCCAGAACTTC
>NZ_JBHRXY010000047.1:0-16177 GCF_042648745.1 Paracoccus angustae | reverse complement strand
GGAAGGGTCACATGGGTCAAATCTCAATGGAAATTATGGGCCTGCCTGGGTCACTTCTGGGTGGAAATCAACAGGCTAACCACCAAAGCCCGCGCCATTGCCGAACTTGGCTGGAACCAAGACGACCTTGAAGACGAGGCCGCCAATGCCTGACCTGATCATCCGCAGCGTTGCTGCCCGCAGCTTTGACGCAGACAGCCGGACTTTCGAGGCAGTCATCGCTACACCCTCGCCCTATGGCCGCAGGGACGCACGCGGGCCTTATCTGGAAGTGCTGGACACGACCGCAATCGACCCCGCCGCGCTGGTCGGCCTGCCTGTTCTGGACAGCCACCGACAGCAGAGCGTGCGCGACACGATTGGCACCGTCCTGGAAGCCCGCTTGGAAGGCGATGCCCTGGTCGTCCGCGTCCAGTTGAGCGGTGCCGAGGACGTTCGCCCGATTATTCAACGCATCGAGGACGGCACCCTTCGGGGCGTGTCCATCGGCTACCGCGTAGCAAGGTGGCAGGAACAAACAGCCGCCAAAACACGAACGAAAGTGGCCGTCGATTGGGCCATTACCGAGGTCACTCTGACCACGAACCCCGCTGACAAGGCGGCCACGATCCGTAGCAAAGAGGAGTCCCAAATGCTGGATCAAGAGAACCCCGCCGTGACGGCGGAAGAAAAGCAGCGGCGCGCGGATATCCGGGCGCTGACCCGTTCGGCGGGCCTGTCGGCGGAAATCGCTGACGACCTGATCGACTCTGGCGCAGACATGACCGCCGCCAAGGCTGCCGTGTTCGATGCCGTGAGCGCCAAGCGCAGCACCGCGCCGAACATTCGCACCCATGCCCCGGCCAATGACGATCCTGCGGTTGTCCAGCGCCGCGCCGCCGATGCCCTAGCCTATCGCATGGCGGGCGGGGAACTGCCTGATGATGCAAAGCCGTATCTGAACCTCTCGCTCAAGGAGATGGCAGCCGACTCGCTGGCGCGCGCTGGTGTCGCGACCCGTGGCATGAGCGCGGACGAGATCTTCACCCGCGCTGGGATGCACACCACCAGCGACTTCCCCCTGCTGGTGTCGAACGCGGTCGGCAAGGTGGCAATGCAGGCCTATCAGGTGGCGCAATCGCCGCTCAAACAACTGGCCCGCAAGAAAACCCTGCGCGACTTCAAGCCCGCCGCCTCCATCTGGTTGGGTGAACTGGGCCGCCTGGAACGCATCACCGAGGCAGGCGAGATCAAGCACACGACCATCACCGAGGGCGGGGAGACCCTGAAACTTGCGACCTATGCCCGTGCGATCAACCTGTCCCGCGAGTTGCTGGTCAATGACGATGTGCATCTGCTGGGCGACTTGACTGCCGCCTTCGGTCGGGCCGCTGCGCAGACCGAAGCTGATATCCTGGTTGATCTGGTGACGAGCAACCCGGCCATGGCAGATGGTGATCCGGTGTTCGACGCTGATCGCGGCAACATCGGCACCCCCGGCGCCCTGTCCATCACCACACTTTCGGCTGCACGGCTGGCAATGCGCAAGCGGACGGGCCGGGACGGGACCAACTTCATCAACGTGACGCCGAAGTATCTGGTCATCTCGCCCGAATTGGAAACCACTGCCGAGCAACTGCTGACCCAGATTGCTGCGGCGACCGTCGATGACGTGAACCCGTGGACTGGCAAGCTGACCCCGCTGGTTGATCCGCGCCTTCCCGAGGGCACGTTCTATCTGTTCGCGGATCCTGCTGTCGCCCCCGCCCTGCAATATGCCTACTTGGCCGGCGCCGAGGGCGTGCAGGTCCAGCGCCGCGAAATGTGGGATCAACTGGGCGTCGGCTATCGTGCCTGGCTGGACTTCGGCGCGGGCTGGCTGGACTGGCGCGGCGTGCAGCGTGTGAGTGCCGCCTGATGCCCCGCGTGACCCTGCCTCTTACGGAGGTATCGCCTCCCGAGGACCGGTTGGAACGCCTGCGGTTCATGCGTGATGAACTAATCGAAGCGCGGGCCAAAGGCGTTCGAGCCGTCCAGTTTGGCGAAGATCGGGTCGAATACCGAAGCGACAGTGAAATGGCCGCAGCCATTGCGGCCATTGACGCTGAGATCGCGCAACTGAACGGGCGTGGATCGCGCCGAACCTTCTACCCTGCAACAAGCAAAGGTGTCTTCTGATGAAGAACTTCATCCAACCCGGTGACACGATCACCATCCCGGCCCCTGCCGCCGTCAAGTCAGGGGATTTGGTTCAGGTCAATGCCCTGACCGGCGTAGCAGCCACCGATGCGGCACAGGACCAGCCCGTCGCCATCAGCGTCAAGGGTGTGTTCGCCCTGCCGAAGTCTAACGCGGTGCTGCCGGTAGGTGCCCCCGTCGAATGGACAGGCACCGCTGTCGCATCGCTGGCCGATGGTGATCAGATCGGCGTCGTTGTCGAAGCTGCGACAGCAGGCGATGCGACCGCTAAGGTTCTGCTGCGGTAAGACCATGGCCAACCCCCGCGCCACCTTCAAGCAAGTCGATGTCACACGCGCTGCAAAGGGCGTGCTGGCAGCGGGCTTGCCGGTGGGGCGGGTTGAAATAGACCGCGAAGGAAAGATCATTGTCTTGGTAGGCGATGCTGCCATGCAGCCCGAAAAAAATGATTGGGACTGACAATGAAAAAAACTGATCGCTTCCCTCATGCAAAGCCCTATCGCGACCGGCACGGCAAGATCCGCTGGCGGTATCGCCATAAGGGTGTGACTGCAGAACTGGGCACAGAATGGGGCAGCGAAGGTTTTTGCCAACGCTATGCTGCCGCTGTGAACGGCCGATCAAAGGACGGGGCAGGGGCCAATCGCACTCTTCCCGGGACGCTCAACGACCTGGCCGTGCAATTCTATAAGCTGCACCTGCCGACTGTAGCAGAAAGCACAGCAGCGAATTATCGCGCCGTCATTGATGCTTTGCGTGTCAAGCACGGGCACAAGCGAGTGTCCCATATGGCGCGGCGGCACGTCATCGCGATCAAAGCCGATATGGCTGGAACACCGCAGCAAGCGAACAAAACCCTGAAACGCCTTTCGCAGATGATGGAACTGGCGAAAGATCTGGAATGGCGCACGGACAATCCAGTTGATGGTGTGAAGCTATATCCAACAAACCCTGGCGGCTTTCACACCTGGGACGAAGGCGAGATTGCACGTTTCTATGACGTGCATGAAATCGGAACTCCGGCGCATCTCGCTATGACGCTGATGCTCTATACCGGTGCGGCGAAATGTGACGCGGTTGCGATGGGACGGGGCAACGTTCGCGAGGGCCGGTTAATCTATCGCCGGAACAAGACGCGGCGCAATCCCGAGGGGATTGAAGTCAACATCCCGATCCATCCTTACTTGGCCGAGACACTGGCGCATGTGCCGGCCGATGCCTTCACCTTCTTGCAGACCAAAGACGGGCTGTCTCGCTCAGTGAAAGGCCTTGGGTCGTCTATGCGGAAATGGTGCGACAAGGCGGGTCTGCCGCTTTGCAGTTCTCATGGACTGCGTAAGGCGATCTGCCGTCGCATTGCAGAAGCCGGAGGGACAGCTTTCCAGATCATGTCCGTGAGTGGGCATATCAGCCTGAAAGAGGCGCAGAAATACTGCGAAGAATTTGGCCGAAAAGGATTGGCTGATTCTGCCATCGCAAGCCTTCCCAGCGGGGCGAACGGGGAACAGAAATTGACGAACCACCCCGCAAGGTTCGTCAAAAAACCGCGTAAGGACTTGAAATGACGTATCAAAACGTTGGGTTTGGTAGGCCCGGAGGGACTTGAACCCCCAACCAAGGCGTTATGAGCGCCCTGCTCTGACCATTGAGCTACAGGCCCAACACGGCTCGGGTTAATCGCCCGGGATCATCGGGTCAAGCGCCGATCGCCGTTGCCCCCGTGTGACGCCTGCGCTATCGGGGGCGCATCATTCAGCCGGGGGCCGCCATGACCAGGAACGGGATCAGCTACCGCGACGCGGGCGTCGACATCGACGCGGGCAACGCGCTTGTCGAACGCATCAAGCCCGCCGCCGCCGCGACCGCGCGTCCCGGCGTGATGGACGCGCTTGGCGGCTTCGGCGCGCTGTTCGACCCCCGCGCCGCCGGTTACGACGACCCGGTCCTGGTGGCGGCGACCGACGGCGTGGGCACCAAGCTGCGCATCGCCATCGACACCGGCCACCTGGACGGCATCGGCCAGGATCTGGTCGCGATGTGCGTGAACGATCTGGTCTGCCAAGGGGCCGAGCCTTTGTTCTTCCTGGATTATTTTGCCACCGGCAAGCTGTCGGTGGACGAAGGCGCCCGCGTCATCGAAAGCATCGCGCGCGGCTGCAAGGCCGCCAATTGCGCCCTGATCGGCGGCGAGACGGCCGAAATGCCGGGCATGTATCACGACGGCGACTTCGACCTGGCGGGCTTTGCGGTGGGCGCCATGCAGCGCGGCACGGCCCTGCCTGCGGGCGTGGCGGAGGGCGACGTTCTTCTGGGCCTCGCGTCCGACGGCGTGCATTCCAACGGCTATTCGCTGGTCCGCAAGGTCGCGGAACGCGCGGGTCTTGGCTGGGACGCGGCCTCGCCCTTTGGCGACGGCGATCTGGGCGCGGCGCTGCTGACCCCCACGCGGCTTTACGTCGCGCCCGCCCTGGCGGCGATCCGGGCGGGCGGCGTTCACGCGCTGGCCCATGTCACCGGCGGCGGCATCACCGAAAACCTGCCGCGCGTGCTGCCGAAAGACCTGGGGGCAGAGATCGACCTGTCCTCCTGGACGCTGCCGCCGGTCTTCCGCTGGCTGGCCGAGGCTGGCGGGATCGAGACGGCCGAGATGCTCAAGACCTTCAACAGCGGCATCGGCATGATCCTGTCGGTCGCGGCCGACCGCGCCGACGCGCTGGCCGACCTGCTGTCCGGCCAGGGCGAAACGGTTTGCCGCCTGGGCCGCGTCACGGCGGAGCCGGGCCTGCGCTACAGCGGAACGCTTGCGTGAAACGGGTCGCCATTCTGATTTCCGGCAGCGGATCCAACATGGTCCGCCTGGTTCAGGACATGCAGGCGGGCGATCACCCGGCGCGGCCCGTGCTGGTGGCGTCGAACGATCCGAACGCCGCCGGTCTGGCAAAGGCCGCGGCCCTGGGCGTGCCCACCGCCGCCGTCGATCATCGCGCCTTCAAGGGCGACCGCTCCGCCTTCGAGGCGGCACTTCTACAGCCGCTGCTGGACGCCCGGCCCGACATCCTGTGCCTGGCGGGCTTCATGCGCATCCTGACGCCCGCGTTCATCGAACGTTTCGAGGGCCGGATGATCAACATCCATCCTTCTCTTTTGCCCAAATACCCGGGCCTGCACACCCACGCCCGCGCCATCGAGGCCGGGGATGCCGAGGCAGGCGCCACGGTCCACGAGGTCACGACCGACCTGGACTCGGGTCCGATCCTGGGCCAGGCGCGCGTTCCCGTCGAACCCGGCGACACTCCCGCAACCCTGGCGGCGCGCGTGCTGGCGCGCGAACACCAGCTTTACCCGCTGATCCTGCGCCGCTTCGCCGCAGGGGCGCGCGAACGCTTCGACATCTAGCCCCACAGCGCCTTCAGCGCCGCCACGGGATCGCTGTCCGACCAGATCTCGGGGCCGATGGCGACGAAGTCGCTGACCGGCGACAGCCTTTCCAGCAGCTCGCGGGTGATCGCGCCTTCGGCCACGACCGGCACCTCGATGGTTTCGGACCACCACTGGAACAGATCCAGATCCACCGGCTCTCCGCGATACAGCGCCGACGCGCCCACCGGACCGAAGCTGATGTAGTCCGCCCCGGACTCGCCCGCGTTCATGCCTTCGTGGCGCGAGCCGCCGCAAAAGCTGCCCACGATGGCATCCGCGCCCAGTTCCTTGCGGGCATAGCGCACGGCCTTCGCGCCGTCCGTCAGATGCACCCCGTCCAGCCCGTGCCGCTGCGCCAGGGCCACCAGATCGTCGATCACCACCGCCACATCGCGGGCATGGGCGATTTCCCGCGCCAGATCGGCCAGACGGCCCAGCTCGTCCTCCTCGGCCCCCGCGCGGATGCGCAGGCAGGCGACCGGAAAGGCGTCCATCACCGCCGCAAGCTGCGGCCCCAGGGTCGAGGCCTGCGCCCCGGCGGGGGTCATCAGGTAAAGCTGCGGGGCATCAGAGGCATCGGACATGGGCGGAACTCCTTTCGGCTGCCCATAGCGCAGCTTGCCGCCCGCCGCCAGACGGACTATCTGGCCCCCCATGCAAAGCACCCGCCTTCCCGTCATCATCCTGGTCCGCCCGCAGATGGGCGAGAACATCGGCGCGGCCGCCCGCGCCATGCTGAACTTCGGCCTGACCGAGATGCGGCTGGTCGATCCCCGCGACGGCTGGCCGAACCCGCGCGCCGTGGCCATGGCCTCGGGCGCGGCGGGGCAGGTGCTGGACCGCGCCCGCGTTTATCCCACCCTGGCCGAGGCGATGGAGGGCATCGACTTCGCCTTCGCCACCACCGCGCGGGGGCGCGAACTGTCGAAGCCCGTCCATACGCCCGCGACCGCGATGCAGATGGCCCGCGCCCATCCCGGCCGCTGCGCGATCATCTTCGGCCCCGAACGCACCGGGCTGGAAAACGACGACGTGGCCCGCGCCAACGCCATTGTGACGGTTCCGGTGAACCCGGAGTTTCCGTCGCTGAACCTGGCCCAGGCGGTGCTGCTGATGGGCTATGAATACGGGCGCGACATTTTGCCGCCCGAACCGTCCCCCCACCATGCCCGTGCCGAGGCGATCGCCCTGGCCGACCGCCTGGAGATCGAGAAGCTGGGCGATCATTTCGAGGAACGCCTGACCGAGGCGGGCTTCTTCTTTCCCGAAACCAAGGCCGCGTCCATGCGGCTGAACCTGCGCAACATGTGGTCGCGCCTGGCGCTGACGCGCGGCGACGTGCGCATCCTGCACGGGATGCTGCGGCAGTTGACCCGGCGCTGACCCCAACCTACCCTCCGCCCGACCTGAAGGAGCAAGCGATGGCCAAGAGACCCGTTTTCGAGGAAGTCCTTGACCCGGCAGCCAGCAGCCGCCCCGTTGCGAAGACCGGCATGATCGACGCCGCCCCCCGTGGCGCGCGGCGCGCGATCCGCCTTTGGCTGATGGTGCTGTTCGTGATGGTGCTGGCGATGATCGTGCTCGGCGGGGCCACGCGCCTGACCGGGTCGGGTCTGTCCATCACCGAATGGGCGCCCGTCACGGGCACGGTCCCGCCCATGTCGGACGCGGATTGGCAAGCGGAATTCGAGGCTTACAAGCAGATCCCCCAATATGTCGAGGTGAACCCCGACATGGATTTGGCGGGCTTCAAGCAGATTTACTGGTGGGAATGGGCGCACCGCCTTCTGGGCCGGCTGATCGGGCTGGTCTGGGCGGCGGGCTTTGTCTTCTTTCTGGCGACGAGACGCATTCCGGCCGGCTGGACGCCGCGCCTGCTGGGCCTGGGGGCGCTTGGCGGGCTGCAAGGCGCGATCGGCTGGTGGATGGTCAGTTCGGGCCTGGCCCCCGGGATGACCCGCGTGGCTTCCTACCGCCTGGCGACGCATCTGGGCATCGCCTTTGTCATCCTGGGCCTGATCGCCTGGTATGTCCTGCTGCTGGGGCGCAGCGAATCCGACCTGCTGCGCGCCCGCCGCGCCGGAGAGGCGAAGCTGTTTTCCATGTCCACCGGCCTGATGCACCTGGCCTTCGTGCAGATCCTGATCGGCGCGCTTGTTGCGGGCATCGACGCGGGCCGCACCTATACGGGCTGGCCCACCATGGGCGGCGAATGGATTCCGGCAGCGATCTGGGATCCGCTGCTGGGCTGGCGCAACCTGTTCGAGAACCCGGCCCTGGTGCAGTTCGTCCACCGCATAACAGGCTATCTGCTGGCGATTTTCGCCGTGGTGGTCTGGCTGCGCGCCCGCCGCTCGCCCCATCCGGTGACGCGCGGGGCGTTCACCGCCATGCTGGTCGCGGTTGCGGTGCAGGTGGGCCTGGGGATCATGAACGTGATCCACGCCTCGCCGCTGCCTTTGGCGCTGGCCCACCAGCTGGGGGCGGTGGCGCTGTTTGCGCTGATCATCCGGGGGCGGCACCATGCGCGTTACCCGCACGAAACTTCGGTCAGGGGGACCATCCGATGACGGCCATCAACGACCTGCTTGCCTTCCAGCGCCAGACCGAGGCGTTGTCCTCCATCGCCGAACGCCTGGGGTGGGATCAGGAAACCGTCATGCCGCGCGGCGCCGTCGAACAGCGCGCCGAGGAAATGGCGGCCATCGAGGCCGTGCTGCACGAACGCCGCACCGATCCGCGCATCGGCGAATGGCTGGACGCGGCCGAACCGCAGACCGGGGCCGAGGCGCGGTCCGTCGAGCTGATCGCCCGCGATTTCGGCCGCGCCAGCCGCATCCCGGCGCGGCTGGCGCAGGAACTGGCGCGCACGACATCCTTGGCCCAGGGCATCTGGGCCGAGGCCCGCGCCAATGACGCGCCCGAGGATTTCCTGCCGACGCTGGATCAGGTTCTGATGCTGAAGCGAGAGGAAGCGGCAGCCCTGGCGGACGGCGGCGACCTGTACGACGCGCTTTTGGACGATTACGAACAGGGCATGACCGGGACCGAGATCGCGGCCCTGTTCGACGCCATGCGCCCGCGCCTTGTGGCTCTGCGCGAACAGGTCCTGGGCGCGGACCGCCAGCCGCAGCCGCTGGCGGGCCATTTTCCGCAGGAAACCCAGATCCGGCTGGCCCGGACCTGCGCGACGGCCTTTGGCTACGACTGGACGCGGGGGCGGATGGACATCGCGGTTCATCCTTTCAGCAGCGGCCGCTGGCAGGACAGCCGCATCACCACGCGGGTGGTGGAAACCGATCCCTTCAACTGCATCTATTCGACCATCCACGAGGTCGGCCATTCCAGCTATGAACTGGGTATCGACCCCGATTACGCCTTCACGCCGCTGGGCCGGGGCGTCTCGATGGGCGTTCACGAAAGCCAGAGCCGCATCTACGAAAACCAGATGGGCCGGGGCCGGGCCTTCGCCGGCTGGCTGTTCCACCGCATGTCGGACGCCTTCGACGGGCTGAACATCGCCGACCCGGACGCCTTTTATGCGACCGTGAACCGCGTCGCCCCCGGCTTCATCCGCACCGAGGCGGACGAGGTGCAATACAATCTGCACATCATGATGCGCTTCGATCTGGAGCGCGACCTGATCGCCGGACGCCTGGCCGTGGACGACCTGCCCGAGGCGTGGAACGCCCGCTTCCTGCGCGATTTCGGCGTGGTGGTGGACCGGCCCGCGAACGGCGTCTTGCAGGACGTGCATTGGGCGGTGGGGCTGTTCGGATATTTTCCGACCTATGCCTTGGGGAACGTGTTCGCGGGCTGCCTGAACCGGGCGATGCGCGACGCGGTGCCGGATCTGGACGCCTCGCTCGGGGCGGGCGATGCCGCGCCCGCCGTTGAATGGCTGCGCGAGAACGTCCAGCGCCATGGCGGCTTGAAGCGCCCCCGCGCGCTGATCGAGGAGGCGACGGGGGGCGATGTCTCGCCCGAGCCGCTGCTGGCCTATCTGGAAGCGAAGTTCGGGGATATCTACGGGCTGTGAGATCTGCGCAGGGGTGGGGGCGAAACCCCGCCCCGCGGCCGGCCCGGCCTTTCGCCTACCTGTTCGGCCACAAGGGCGCGTGGCGGTTCACGTCCTTGTAGAGCAGGTATCGGAACGGCCCCGGCCCGCCCGCGTAGCAGGCCTGCGGGCAGAAGGCGCGCAGCCACATGTAGTCGCCGGGGCCGACCTCGACCCAATCGCGGTTCAGGCGATAAACCGCCTTGCCCTCCAGCACGAACAGCCCGTGTTCCATCACATGCGTTTCCGCAAAGGGGATGGATCCGCCCGGCTTGAAGGTCACGACCGTGATGTGCATGTCGTGGCGCAGATCGGCCGGGTCCATGAAGCGCGTGGTGCCCCAGGCCCCGTCCGTGTCGGGCATCATCGAGGGCGCGATGTCCTGTTCCTGCGCGACGATGGGATCGGGGCGGCTGACGCCCTCGACCGGCTGCCAGCGCTTGCGCCACCAGTGAAAGCCGGTGTTGCCCGGCGTCGTGTTCCTGACCGACCAGGGCGTGCCGGGGGGGATATAGGCAAAGCCGCCGGGCGTCAGCCGATGTTCGGCGCCGCCGATGGTGACCGACATCGACCCGCCGGTGACGAACAGGGCGTGCTGCACCTCGGGGTCGTCGTCGGGATTGTCGGACCCGCCGCCTTCGGCCAGTTCGACGATGTATTGGCTGAAGGTCTCGGCAAAGCCCGACAAGGGACGGGCGATCATCCACATGCGCATTCCCGTCCAGCCGGGCAGGTAGCTGGTCACGATGTCGCGCATCACCGTGCGGGGGATCACGGCATAGGCCTCGGTGAAGACCGCGGTGTCGGTCGTCAGGCCGGCCTGCGGCGGCAGGCCCGCGACGGGACCGGCATAAGGGACGCGCTGCGTGTCCGCGCGCGGAACGGCGGCGATGTCTCCGGTGGGGGCGCCGGCGGGGGGAAGATCGGGGGACAGATCGGTCATTTCAAGGCCTCGTTCAGGCGGAGTTCGCCGATGCGCATGACTTGGCGTTCTGCCTCGGCGCGCTCGGTGGGGGTGTCGTTGTCGATGCGGGCCTGCATGGCGCGCATGATGCCCGCCTTGTCGTGGTCGCGCACCGCGATGATGAAGGGGAAGCCGTGCTTGGCCACATAGGCTTCGTTCAGGCGGGTGAAGGTGGCGCGTTCCTCGTCGGTCAGGCTGTCCAGGCCCGCGCTGGCCTGTTCGGCGGTGCTGTCCGTGGTCAGCCGCTTGGCCAGCGCCAGCTTGCCCGCCAGATCGGGGTGGGCGCGCAGGACGCCCAGCCGTTCCTCGTCCGACGCGCCGCGGAACACCTGCGCCATCCGCGCGGCAAGGCCCGCCGCGCTGTCATGGACCGCGCCCATCTCGCCGTCCCAAACGCGTTCGGCGATAAAGGGGGAATGTTCATAGATGCCGCCGAACCTTTGGACAAAAGCCTCGCGGTCCATCTGCGAGGGGCGCAAACGCGGCTGGAAGGGATGCGCCTCGGCCCAATGGCGCGCGATGTCCAGGCGCGAGGCGAACCACACGCCCTCGTGGCTGCGCGCGTGATCCAGGAACCGCTGGATCGCCATGGCCCGACCCGGACGCCCGGCCAGGCGGCAATGCAGGCCGACGCTCATCATCTTGGGGGCGCCCGCCTTGCCTTCGGCATAAAGCACGTCGAAGCTGTCGCGCAGATAGTCAAAGAAATCGGTGCCCGTCCCGAACCCCTGACCCGAGGAAAAGCGCATGTCGTTGGCGTCCATCGTATAGGGCACCATCAGCTGCGGCTTGCCGTTGTGGAGGTGCCAATAGGGCAACTCGTCCGCGACCGTGTCGGCCAGGTATTCGAAGCCGCCTTCCTCGCAGCCAAGCGCCACCGTGTTCATCGAGCAGCGCCCCTGGTAGAAGCCGCGCGGGCGTTCCCCGGTGACGTGGGCGTGCAAGGCGACGGCCTGGGCGATGTGGTCTGCCTCGACCTCGCGGGGGATGTCGCGATAGTCGATCCATTTCAGGCCATGGGTCGCGATCTCCCACCCGGCAGCCTTCATGGCGGCGACCTGTTCGGGGCTGCGCTCCAACGCGGTGGCCACGCCGTAGACGGTCACGGGGATGTCGCGCAGCATCCGGTGCAGCCGCCAGAAGCCCGACCGGGCGCCATAGTCGTAGATCGACTCCATGTTCCAGTGCCGCTTGCCGGGCCAGGGCTGCGCGCCGATGATCTCGGACAGAAAGGCCTCAGACGCGGCATCGCCATGCTCGATGCTGTTCTCGCCGCCTTCCTCGTAGTTGACGACGATCTGCACCGCGATCCGGGCGCCGCCGGGCCATTGCGGGTCGGGCGTGGTTTCTCCATATCCTCGCAGATCGCGGCTGTAGCGCATCGGGCGTCCTTTCCGTGGCAGCGTTGCCACAGCAAAGCGCGCCCGCTCCTGCCAGGCAAGCGGGCGGGGGCGGAATTCTGTATCAACGAATCGGAAAAGATCGCCTGCGGTTTCAAATGACCATTGAAAGACTTGCGGGTTGGCGCTGATTGTTGCCTCCGTCACGGCCCCCATAAGCTTCGCGCAGGGCGGCCAGAGGAGCCGCGGGAGGGAACCCATGGAACGCTATTTCAAGCTGTCGCAGCACGGCAGCACCGTCAGAACCGAGGTGATCGCAGGCATCACCACCTTTCTGACGATGGCCTATATCATCTTCGTCAACCCCGACATCCTGTCCACAACGGGCATGGACCGCAACGCGGTGTTCGTCGCCACCTGCCTGGCCGCCGCCATTGGCTCGGCCGTGATGGGGCTTTGGGCCAACTGGCCCATCGGCATGGCGCCCGGCATGGGACTGAACGCCTTTTTCGCCTTTACCGTCGTGGGCGCCATGGGCTTCACCTGGCAGCAGGCGCTTGGCGCGGTGTTCATCAGCGGGGTCATCTTCCTGATCCTGTCGGCCACCGGCATCCGGCGCTGGCTGGTGGCGGGGATCCCCCTGTCCATGCGCAGCGGGGTCGCCGCGGGCATCGGCATGTTCCTGGGCATCATCGCGCTGCAATCCTCGGGGATCGTGGTGGACAGCCCGGCCACGCTGGTGACGCTGGGCGACCTGACCAATCCCGGCACGCTGCTGACGGTCGCGGGGTTCTTCATCATCGTGGCGCTGGACGCGCTGCGGGTGACGGGCGCGATCCTGATCGGCATCCTTGTGGTGACGGTCGCCGCGATCCTGCTGGGCGTCAGCCAGTTCGGCGGCATCCTGTCCATGCCGCCGTCGATCGCGCCGACGCTGCTGCAACTGGACATCTGGGGGGCGCTTGGCTTCGGCATCTTCCAGGTGATCCTGGTCATGGTCCTGGTCGAGGTTTTCGACGCCACCGGCACGCTGATCGGCGTGGCCAAGCGCGCGCGCCTGCTGACGGAAGGCCCGGTGCATCAGAACCCCGGCCTGTCGCGCGCGCTGATGGCGGATTCGACGGCGATCACCATCGGCTCGATGCTGGGCACAAGTTCCACCACGGCCTATGTCGAAAGCGCGTCCGGCGTGCAGGCGGGCGGGCGCACGGGGCTGACCGCGCTTGTGGTGGCGGTGCTGTTCCTGCTGGCGATGTTCTTCGCGCCGCTGGCCGGGTCGGTTCCAGCCTATGCCACCGCCCCCGCGCTGCTGTATGTGGCGACCCTGATGGTGCGCGAACTGTCCGAGATCGCCTGGGAGGACGTGACCGAGGCCGCGCCCGCCGTGCTGACCGCGCTGGTCATGCCCTTCACCTATTCCATCGCGAACGGGCTGGCCTTCGGCTTCATCAGCTATGCGGTGATCAAGCTGCTGACCGGCAGGGCGTCCCAGGTCCATGCCGCGACCTGGATCGTGGCCGCGCTGTTCGTGATCAAGTTCGCGTTCTTCGGCGGGCACTGATGGACCGGCTTTGACAAGGGTCGCAGGCTTCGCGTGGAGACGCGGAGCCTGCGCCATGCATGTCTCGCTGACGGAAAAGCCCGCAACACCATGTGCGCCAGAAGGTCGCCTTGGGGATGTGCAACACCGCGTCCGAGGTGAGCCGAGAGGCGCCGCGCACGAACATCGCCACCGAGGAAAGCGACAAGCCCAGGCTGCAACGGTTGCACGAGGCTGTCGGGCCGGCCCGGCAAGAGGCCGAGCGGGGCGAATTGGCGCCTTTCGACATGAACGGGATCCTGTCGGAACGTGATTGGAAAACCGCAAGTGTGCCTGACCTGCCGCTGCAACCGCCGTGTCGTCTTCTTCCCCGCGATCCCGTGGAAATCCTGCGCATCCTGCATCAGCAAACGAACCTCCAGCGGCACCTTCGGGGATCAGCCGCCCATGGCGTGACTGAGTTCCGCCGCCGCGGCCGCCACCACCGCGCCCAGCGTCTTGACATGCTCGTGCCCGATCCGGTGGGCGGGACCGCTGACGCTGACCCCGGCGATCGCCTCGCCCGTCAGGTCGAAGACGGGGGCGGCGATGCAGCGCATCCCGCGCGTGCGTTCCTCGTCATCGAAGGAAAAGCCCCGGGCGCGGATGCGGGACATGTCCTCGGCCAGGGCGTCGGGCGTGGTCAGGGTCTTGTCGGTGAACCGTGTCAGGCCGTGCCCGTCCAGATAGGCTTGCAGGATCTCGGCCCGGCCGAAGGCCAGCAGCGCCTTGCCGATGCCGGATGCGTGCAGCGGCGAGCGGGTGCCGGGCGGGAAAAAGGCGCGGATCGTCTCGTGCGTTTCGGCCTGGCTGACGAACAGCACCGCGTCGCCGTTGAGGATCCCCAGGTTCGCGGTCTCGCCCGTATGTTCCATCAGCGCGCGCAGGATCGGGCGGGCGCGTTCCACGATCCCGGACCGGCGCATGAAGGCCGATCCCAGCCTGAAGGTCGCGGGGCCGATGTTCCAGGCCTGCGTGGCCGGGTCGCTTTCCACCATGCCGCGCGCCGCCAGGGAATGCAGCAGCCGGTGAACGGTCGATGGCGGCTGGTCGATGCGCTCGGCGACCTCGGACAGCGTAAGGCCCGGATGGGCGGCCAGCAGGTCCAGCATGTCCAGCGCGCGGTCCAGCACCTGCACGGTCCCGGAACTGTCCTTGGCGCTGCGGGGGCGGCCCCGGCGGCGGGTGGGTTCAGACATTTTCGCTCTTTTCTAAAGAATACATTTCCGAAACCGCGAAAATCCGGTGGGCTGTCTGAAAAATGACAAACCCATGGTCTTGCGGACTATTTCGGCTTTTAACGCCGAAATGGAAAACATTTCCAGAAAAATTGTCGCATCTGGCGGCAGGTGGTATTCTGCGCTTATCAGAGGAGGAGGAACCATGACCAGCCAGAATCCCGTGTTCATTCCCGGCCCGACGAACATCCCCGAGGTGCTGCGCAAGGCCGTGGACATGCCCACCATCGACCACCGCAGCCCGGTTTTCGGGCGCATCCTGCATCCGGCGCTGGAAGGGGTCAAAAAGGTGCTGAAGACCACGCAAGGGCAGGTCTTCGTGTTCCCCTCGACCGGAACGGGTGGCTGGGAAACCGCCATCACCAACACCCTGTCGCCCGGCGACAGCGTTCTGGCGACCCGCAACGGCATGTTCAGCCACCGCTGGATCGACATGTGCCAGCGTCACGGCCTGGACGTGCAGGTCGTCGCCCAGGAATGGGGCGAGGGCGTCCCGGCCGACCGTTTCGAGGAGATCCTGACCGCCGACAAGGGCCACAAGATCAAGGTCGTGCTGGCCACACACAATGAGACGGCCACCGGCGTGCGCAGCGACATCGCCGCCGTCCGCCGCGCGCTGGACGCGGCGAACCATCCGGCGCTGCTGTTCGTGGACGGCGTTTCGTCCATCGCGTGCTATGATTTCCGCATGGACGAATGGGGTGTCGATATTGCCGTGACCGGCAGCCAGAAGGGCTTCATGCTGCCCCCGGGCCTTGCCATCGTGGGCTTTTCGCCCAAGGCCATGGCGGCGGTCGAGACGGCAAAACTGCCGCGCACCTTTTTCGACATCCGCGACATGGCCAAGGGCTATGCCGCCAACGGCTATCCCTACACGCCGCCGGTCGGGCTTCTGAACGGCCTCAACGTCGCCTGCGAGATGCTGCTGGACGAGGGGCTGGAGAACGTCTTCGCCCGCCACCACCGCATCGCCGAGGGCGTGCGCCAGGCCGTCGCCGCCTGGGGAATGCAGCTTTGCGCCAAGCGCCCCGACCTGTATTCCGACAGCGTCAGCGCGATCCGCACGCCGGAAGGCTTCGACGCCAACAAGATCGTTTCCCACGCGCTGAACGCCTATGGCGTGGCCTTCGGGACCGGGCTTGGCGATGTCGCGGGCAAGGTGTTCCGCATCGGCCACCTGGGCAGCCTGACCGACGTGATGGCCCTGTCGGGCATCGCCACGGCGGAAATGGTCATGGCCGACCTGGGCCTGCCGGTGACGCTGGGTTCGGGCGTCGCCGCCGCGCAGGACCATTACCGCCACAGCGCCCCTGCGATGAAGGCTGCCGCGTGATGAAGGACGCCATGTATATTCCCACATACGAGGACATGCTGGCGGCGCATGAGCGCATCCAGCCCTAC
>NZ_JBHRXY010000046.1:0-16370 GCF_042648745.1 Paracoccus angustae | reverse complement strand
TTCTACGACAGCGGCGCGGGCGAAAGCCGCTTCACCGTCAACGCCTATCTCGATCATGACAGGCGCGTCCGCGCCAAATGCGAGGCCGACCCGACCCTTGCTGGCCGCGCCGTTGTCTATGGCGACGGTCCCTCAATGGAAGCACTGTATCTCATGCTTGATGCCTTCGCCGCCCGGCAGGAGGCGACCGCATGACATGGCGGATCATCGAAACGAGGGCGCATCCCGGCGCCCTTCCCCGCGCCCATGACACCGAAGCCCTGGCATGGCGCTTTGCGCGCCGTCACGGCCATGAAGTTTGGGAAGTAACGGACAACGGCCGGACCGCCTTCGAGCGTTTCCTGGGCCAAGGGTGACGACGACATGACCTATCACAATACCGAGTTTCCGAAGATCGGAGAGACGCAGGAACATGCAGCGCCGGCGCTGCGCCGCAGCCTGTCCGAGATCGTGGCCGAGTATGACGAGAAGGCCGCGGCCATTCCCGAGGCAATTGCCGAGTTCAACCAGGCCGAGACGGCAATCAACGTCGCGGCTTGCATCGGCGGAGCCTATGGCGGGCAGATTTTTTCCCGCAGCCCGAGCCTCTACGAACGCGATGTGCGCCTTGCCCTGCTGCGGTCGGCCTGGAAGCATGTCTATGACGGCTTGCAGATCGAGCGCATTGCCAGTGCCAAGGACCGCAAGCAGCTTGATCTGAAACTGACCAACCCCCTGCCCTTCACCCTGCCCAATCTTGCGGAAGTGTTCGGGGATTACCTGCTGGACCCCCGCTTTCACGTCCTCAAGGGTCTGGCCGAGTGCTTTTGCGACCTGGACCCCGCCTATAAGAGTCATTCCAAGGTGAAGATCGGCGTCGAGGGCCTGCCCAAGCGCATCATCATCGGCAGCGCGACCGGCTGGAACGGATGGGGCCAAGCGCCGGAAAGCGCGGGTTGAGGCGCTGCTCCGCCAGGGCAATGAGGGATGAGCCAGGCCAAATTCATCATTGGCCGCTTTGACTGGGCCAAGAACCGAGGCGGCGGCGCCGGGCGCGACACCTTCCGTGTGCGAACAGGACGGACCGCGCGTGCCATAGGGAACATCCGAGGGCTGCCCCAGGTGATGTTCAAGGTCGTCCCAAATGGGGGCTGTAAGGGCCCTAGGGGACTGGCAGCACAGCTTGGCTACGTGCTGGGCAAAGCCGAACACATCATCGACCCTAACAAGGAATATGACCGACTCGATCACCTGCCGGCGCAGTTCACCGAGGCGCTTGCCGAGGCATGGGCGGATGGCTGGGAGCGCAGGGTCAAGGCCGGGCACTCGATGCATATGGTCGCGAGCTTCCCGCGCGGCACCTGCCCCGAGAAGGTGGGTGAGATCATGCGTGCTACCTGCTTTGACATCTTCGATCAAGGCCGCAGCCGGTTCGATTACATCGCGGCGCTCCACACCGACACCGGCTTTCCGCATGTCCATATCGTCGTAGACCGTAAGAATGCCGAAGGCGAGTGGTTCTATTTCGCCCGCGACGGCGAGTTCACCTATGACCGCGTGAAGGATACCATCGTCGAACATGCCGCCGTCCACGGCATTGAAATGGTCAACAGCAGCAAGCTGTCCCGCGGCATCACCGACGAGCATGAACAAGGGCGTAACCGCGCACCTGCCGTGCGTGGCCTTGCCGGAACGCTCGCTGAGCATGGCGCTTCCCCCTATCAGAACAACCCGAGAGAGCGCCTGAGCTACTTCGTGACAGTGGAGACGCCCCAAGGTCAAAAGACCCTGTGGGGCAAGGATCTCGGCCCAGTCATTCAGGAAAGCTGCGCCCAAAAGGGCGATGCTATTCGCATCACGCATGAGGGCAAAGAGGCAGTCCAGATCGTGACGCGCGATGGGCGCACCATTGAGACGCACCGAAACCAGTGGGTTGTCACGCTGCCCGAGAGAGACATTGCCCACGCCAGCCAGCATGAACTTGCACCGACCGTCTGCGAACAAAGCAGCGCGGAATGGAAGCGCGAACAGATCTTGGCCAATGCCGCCGAATACCGTTCGCTTTCTGCCGTCTTCGCGGACGGGTTTTCCGCGCTGTCTCGCGGTTTTGCCGCAGCCGCCGACCTGCTGGAACGCGGCCTTTCATTAACCCCAGAGATTTTAGAGAACGTGAGGAGCCATACCATGCAACATGTGCGTCAAGATGATGGCCTGGACGCATCGAAGCCTATTCTGACGACCAATGCGGAGCGTGAGAACCTGCTGTCGCAAAGTGTTCAGGTTGAGATCACGGGGCTACAGGCGAAGGAATACGACCGGGCTTACAGCTCTGCCAACAGCGTAGAACGAGAGGACGGTGTTCGAGCAAGCCTGGGGATGCCTCGCGAGGAGGAGCTTGCCGCTGAAACCGCCAAGGCCTTGGCTATCATCGAGGAGGCCCGTGACAAGCTGGCCGAGGTCCGCGATACGATTGCGCAGCTTGACCCAAGCACCCGCCCCGGTATCGAGGCACAGTATTTCGCAGCCGTTCGCGACGTTGAGCGGCTGACCAGCGGGCTTGATCGTCCCGAATTCTCTGAACCCGCACAGGGGACGATCTACGCGGACGGCCACCGCGAAGCGATTGCTGCGATGGACCGCAGCCAGCTTTCCGTTGCCTTGGAGAGCACCTGCATGGATCCTGACGAGATTGCGGCGCGCGTGGCCGTCGAGGCCCGGTCTGCCGCTCTTGAGGCTCATTGGGTTGCCGTCGATGCCGAGAAGATCGCAGTCGCGCGCGGCTATGACATGGCGACCGAAGACGGCTCACGGCAGGCATATCGCGATCTTGCCGCGGCCTACCTGGCGGTTTCGGAACGCAGCCTCGTCACAGAGCGCATTGTGCCTGTGGTGGCAGACGACCGCGACCTGGTCGAGGTTGCCGAGGATCGTCAGGCGCTGATCGAGGAAGCCCGCGATTTGGCAGGCCGGAGTCATCTGAGCTATGAGCAGCAGGTCCGCTTGACCGAGATCGTGGAGCAGATTGCAGGCAAGGACGCCGTGCATGAGCTGCGCGGCGGAAACAGCGATGCCTTGTCCGTCATGATGCCGAACAGGGCCGAGCGGTTGAACCTGGCAGAGCGGTATCTGGAAGCCGAGCAGAGTCGGGGATTGGACCGGTCAGACGCCATTACCGCCGTCCAGATGGATCGCAGGGTCATGGAGCTTGACGAAAGGCTGGAGCGGCAGACCGCTTTTGAGCGGCACTACGAGCACGAGGTCCAGCTGCGACGCGAACGCGGTCACGACGAAGGTCACGAGCTCTAGGAGGGTACAAGGATGGCAAGTGATACAATGGCGATCCGGCTTCGGATGGCGGGCGGCGTGTTGCTGATTTCGGCCTTTGCCGCCGCCATCGGCTATGTCGTAGCGACGGGAGTGATCCAATACTGGTTTGGCCACGCAGAGCCGGACTTTCTCTGGCTAATCCGCAATTACTTGGCGCTGCAGGACTACCAGCCGAACCGATGGATGATCGTCAATATCATCATCATTGGCTTTTTCTGCGCGGGCTTGCTCATCGCCAGCCGCATCGTCCAGGAGCAGTTGACGCGATTTGGCACAACCCACTGGATGACGGAGCGGGAGCTCAAGCGCAAAAACTTCTTTGGCGATGCCCGTACGGGCTTTGTGCTGGCAAAGACGACCGGGCCGACCAGGAAGGGCCGGTACATCGTCTCTGGTAAGTATCCCCATTGCCTGCTGGTGGCACCGACTGGCGCGGGCAAGGGCGTGGGCTTCGTCAAGCCGAACCTTCTTTCCTACAAGGGCAGCGCCGTGGTTCTTGATGTGAAGGGAGAAAACTTCGAAGACACCGCGCGCTTTCGCGAAAAGATGGGACAGACGGTTTATCGGTTTAGTCCACGCGACTTTGACGAACCCTCCTTCCGCTACAATCCGCTGGATCGGATCAAGACCTATACCAACCCGGCAAAGCGCATGGCCGAGCTGGAAAAGATCGCGACGCTGTTTCTGCAAGCGGAGGACAGTTCGGCCGCCAGCTTCCTGCCGAATAGCCGGGCTATCTTCGTGGCCTGCGGCATTCTCGCCTATGAGCAAGGGGAACTGACCTTGGGGCGGATCCACAAGCTCGCCAATGGAGGCGGAGATTTCAACGCCAAGTTCAAAGCCTATGCCGGCATCGTCAAGGACCGCAGCGCCAGACTGATCTTCCAGCAGATGGCAGGCATGAACGAAAAGACCCTCACGTCCTATATCTCGATCTTAAACTCATCGGGAATGAGCGCTTGGTCGAACCCGCATACTTGCGCGGTCACGGATGCCAGCGACTTCGATTTTGCTACCTTCCGCAAAAAGCCGCAGACAGTCTACTTGACCACGCCCTTTAACGAGATTGGGGCGATTGCACCGCTGATCCGGCTGTTCTTCGCGGACCTGATTGCCACTCTGCAGGATCATGAACCCGGCAAGGATGAGCCCTTCCCTGTTCTGATCCTGATGGACGAGTTTCAGCGGATCGGCCGGATGCCGGTTGTGGCCGAGAGCATTTCGCTTCTGCGCAGCTATGGTGGCAACCTCGCGATCGTCACGCAGACCATCCCCGATCTCGATGTGGTCTATGGAGAGCAGGTGCGTAAGACCCTCCAGGGCGGCGCGGGGATCAAGCTTTATCTTACGCCAAGCGAACCTGACACCATCGCGGAGCTGTCGGACGCCGTTGGCATGACCACCAAGCGGGTCGTGAGCAAGTCGAAGAATATCAAGGACGGACTTTTCTCCAACAACATCTCCGAGCGAACCGAGGAGCATCCCTTGCTCACGCGGGATCAGGCCCGCCGGCTGCCAAGGGAGGATGTGGTCATCGTCGTGGATGGCGACATGCCCATCCGGGCCAAGCGGCTGATGTATTATGACGACACCGCCTACAAGGAGCTTTACGAAAGTCAGAACTTCAGCGCGCCTCCGCCGCAGCCACCTCACGTCATCACCGAGGCCGACTACACGTACATAGAGACTGCCGAGGACACCGCTGAACAGAAGGCAGAGGCCGAGGTAGAGGGCGATGCGGCCCGGTCCCGTGCGGCCGAGAAGCGTGACGAGGACGCCGCGGCGCTGAGACAAAGGCAGTTCGACTTTGATAAGACTGAGCCGTCTACCGGTGCAGCAGGCGGCGCGGGCACCCAGCTTGGCGCTCAGAACGGTTCGCCAGATTCCGCACTGATCAAAGAGCCAGACAAAGTTGCGCCTGTGGCGAACGCAACCATTCCTCCAGAGGCGCCAGAGGCGCAATCCCAAGAAGCGGGACAACAATCCCATCAGGTCGACGGTCAGGCAGATACAACGTCGGCCCCTGCCCCAAGAAAATGCGTGGCCCTATCGGGCGACAACGAGCTTATCAAAAAGGCAGCGTTGCTGCGTAGGAAGAATCAGGAGCGGCGGGCTGCCCTGCCCTTGCCCGAACTCAGCCCTTCGAGAACAATGTTTTCTTCGGAAAGTGCGACATTGGCGCATCTGCGGATCGAAAATCTGATAACGACGATTTCGAAGACGCTTTCGGCGGCTTCCTGAACCGCCCCCTCGAAGGGCAAGATCACCGTCGGTGTCGCCTTGAAGACAGCAACGAATAATTGCCCGAGATTCAGAGTAAGCAATCATAGTACCTAGTAGCTATCAGATAGTATTCGTTTACCGGATAGCTACTTGGTTATGGATGGCCCTCTCAGCTGCTTATCTAGGAACTTGATCATTCTGTCGTAGTGCGTTCGGTCTTCGCTATCATGCACTTTCTCGAAAGAGCTTTGATATGCTTTTCGCTCTACACTCCGCAACAGTTTCAGCAGGGCGAGCTGCGCATGTATCGTCGATGTCGTGAAGGAGATTTGGAGAACGCGGGCGGATCATAGCTGGCCTAGCTTCCCTTCCAAGCGGCATCATAAGATAGCTACCGCATACCAAGATAGTACCATCCAAGTGTCACGATCCATTTGCTTGGTAAGGAGATCTATGAGTGTAGGGCATTACTGCCGTGTGAATCTGTCAGCGTAGTGGGGTATTGGGGAGAGACGGAACTAGTGCATTGTCGACACCTGATAGCTAACCGATATACTAAAACGCCTATGCGAGTGGATACCTACTTACAAAAGTTAGGTACATCTTGATACCAGATAGCTAGCCGATATCCGCAGGGTTGCGAGTAGCTATCGGATATCAGTACATCAAAGTGTCTATGACGGGTGGTGCTTTCTACGGGCCGATTTCTGCAACTCGCTCAGTACTCGATAGCTACCATCAACCGGATTGAGCGCTGTCACAGGATCAGCACTGAGGAGCCATAGCTCACAGTGGAATACGAGTAGACTGCCAATCGTCTTTATACGGCTCCGCGACCTGTACCTGTCAGCAAAGAAGGGCACCCAAGTACCTTCAAAGTATCAGACAGGTAGCTATATCTGTACTGCATGGACCTGTTATATGCTTTGCTTCTGCAGGTGTTTTGCAGACACTATTCAGGCACCCTCAATATAAATAGCTGGTAGCTACTATCCAACAGTATTAGCGGATAGCTAGCAGGTATCTACTTGCCAGTTCGGCTGGTTGCTGCTTTGGTACCTCGAAAAAGAGGGAGCAGAAGATGCCAGTGATCAGCTTTGCAAATCCTAAGGGTGGAGCAGGAAAGACGACGACCGCTCTTCTGGCTGCAACACAATTGGCCGAAGCTGGGGCGACAGTCGCAATTATAGATGCCGATCCTGAGCGATGGATTTCTCAGTGGGGGGCTCTCCCGGGCAAGCCAGAGACAATACAAATCATCAGCGACGTAACCGAAGATACTATTGTGGACGTGATCGAGCGTGAAGCAGCTCAGGCTCAATTCGTTATCGTGGACTTGGAAGGCACAGCATCCCTGATGGTGGCGAATGCGATCGGCATGTCGGACTTTGTGACGATCCCGCTACAGGGTTCGAGTATGGACGCGAAGGGCGGGGCGAAAGTGCTGAAGCTGATCGCCTCCCAAGCAAAGCTGGCTCGTCGCACAATTCCTCATGCCGTTGTGCTGACGCGAACCAGTGCGGCTATCAGATCTCGCAGTCTAAAGAACGTCAGTACTGAACTAGAGGATGCAGGCATTCCTGTTTTCCAGACCGCAATAGTGGAACGCGCAGCTTATCGCGACCTTTTCGATTTTGGGGGCACATTACTGGCTCTGGACTCATCCCAGACGAGCAACATCGAGAAGGCGATTGAGAACGCCCGTCAGTTTGCGGGCGAGTTGGTTGCGAAGATCAAGGAGGCTGTAGCATGACGAACACGCGCGCAAAGATCGGGTTTGGTGATGCTCTTGATGACCTGGCGTCGTTCACGCCAGCTAAGCCTACCAAAACTGTAGCAGAGCCCAATGCGGCGGCAGCAGTTGGGTTCACACGGCGGGAACCCTCGGCGATTCATGAGAATGTAACGGCACCACAAAAGGTGCAGAGGCGGCGCAGGACAGGCCGGAACGTCCAGATCAACATCAAAGCGAAGCAAGAGACTCTCGATCGATTCTATGCGGCAGTAGATGCGATGGGATGTGGGGTAGGGGAGGCATTTGAAGTTGCTGTGGACCTTCTTGAGACCAAGATATCCGAAAGCTAACTGGTACCATGAAGGTATTTAGGCGTTTTTGGTAGAGCTTCAGGAATATAAGGGGTGGGGTAGGGGATCGGGATGAATGCTCTCAGCTAAGTAAACAGAAGTTGTCCTGTTCATGCTTGAGGACCCGGCCACACTTTACTCTACCTCTTTCCTTCGATTTTGGCACCCAGCACGAATGCCCGACGGGCCAAAAGCCAGTCGCCCCTTATCGGTCGGCCTGACCCGGCAGGGGACTAGGCCGTGATCAGGCCCATCTTCTCGGCCCGCAACAGCAGCGACCGCACGGACGACGGATACCACTTCGCACTGCCGCGCGGGGTGCGTTCGCGCATGTCCTCCAGCCGCTTGGCAATGCCTGCCAGCGTCAGGTCGGGATCGGCATGGCGCATCCCGGCGATGATGGCCAGCAGCCGGTCATCCGCCGTGCGGCGCGGGGCGCGGTCCAGCACGGCCGCAGGCAAAAGCCCGTCGCGGACATAGCGGCGGGCCGCGCGCTTCAGCCGCTCGACCGTCCAGGGCTGGCCGGTGCGGCTGCCCAGAAGCCGCGTCAGGTCGTCCCAGGCCATCTCCGGCCTGTGGCGCCGCACCAGCGGCAGCCATGTCCCGGCGGTGCCCTCGAGCTTGCGAACGTAGGTCTCGTCGCGGGCCAGGCGCAGCTTGCGCAAGGCCTCGCGGTCTCCGGCCTTGAGCGCCGGATTGCCGCCGATCCGGCCCTGCGCGCGGGCCGAGCGCAGCCCGGCACGGGTCCGCTCGCGGATCAGCGCGCGCTCCAGTTCCGCCACCGCGCCCATCACCTGCAGCGAGAAGGTGCCCTGCGGCGTGGTGGTGTCGATGGGATCGCCGAGCGACCGGAAATGCGCGCCCTTGGCCTCCAGCGTCTCGATCACCTGCAACAGATGGCTCAGCGAACGCGCCAGCCGGTCAAGGCGGACCACCACCAGCGTCTCGCCCGGCCGGATCGTCGCCAGCAACCGCGCCAGGGCAGGGCGGGTGCGGTCGGCGCCCGAGGCGTGCTCCTCGTGGATGACGGCACAGCCGGCCGCGCGCAGCTCCATCCTCTGCGGATCAAGCGTCTGTTCGCCGGTGGAGACGCGGGCATAGCCGATCAGAGGCATGGATGGCTCCAAGGTGGGGCTGCTGGTTGCCATGCATACACAATCAAGATGCGTAAGAAAATGGTCGTTTGTAAACATTCGCATGATGCGGGAACTGTGACCGGTGCCGCGGCCGGGAAGGGCAGGGGGCCGACGACCGGCCTATTTGTCCTGTCAGGACAAGATGCGGCAGCCCGAGGGCGGCTGAAAACTGTTTTTCAGACGCGGAACCCGCCTTGTGTGGTGCCTTGTAGTCATGACCTGCAAGCGGATCTTGCCGTCCGAAATCGTATGCCCAGCACTGTGGAAAATAATCCGCATTATGATCGTTGGTGGCGGTCTTGACAAATAGGGGCCATGGATGGTTCATCCTCAAGGAGGGCCAAAAAGGGGTGACGCCCGGGGCGTGGTAACTGGGGCAGATTTCCGGCCAGTCTGGTTCAGGTGTTCTGTCCAGCTACGAGTTCCGGAAGTATGGAATGTACTCGGCTAGGCGTTGGGACCGAGCCATTTACCCAGATAAGGAAAAAGGAGATGCCGAGCTATCGGCGAGGCTCGGCAGCCCGAGAACGACGTCGCGTGCAGAGGACGCCCACACTGACTACACGCACTAGGGTGCGGGCGAAGGCGCCTATCAGGATGGCGCCAATGAGACGCCGGCTCTTTGGCTCGTTGAGGAAGATGCCGACGATGTTAGTGTGTCGCTTGTCGCCGTCTAGGAATACCAGGCGAGAAGGTCTTCCAGACCGGTCCTCGTCTCAACTCTCAGATAGATACCTGCCTTTCGGCCGAGGGGTGCAAGTTCCTTTCGGTGAAGGTCGTGGCTCTCGCGTGATGGTAGAAGGCTGATGCCGCTGATGGTTGGCGGCTGTGGAGGCTCGATCCAGATCTTGACCTCCTCGTATTCGCCATCGACATCTAGTGCGAGGACCTTTCCGGACAGAGTTCGAAAGCCCATCGCCTTTTTATTTTCGAGGCCATGTCTTCCGTTTCGATTGTCGGGCACCTTGTTGATTGTCTCGCCGAACCGCAGGACGAGGATGGGTAGAGCATCCAAAATGCGAAAACTCATTCGGCGGCCTCAAGCTCTGATGTGGCAGGGGGGCGCACGATAATCCGACCTTTGGTAAAGCTCACTTCCTCTCGGATCTGCGCCATCTCATCCCACCCAGCCTTACGCAGCGAAGGCGTGATGAACTTGGTGCAGATGTCCCGTTCTGTAAGGCTTCGTTTGTCCATGTTCAGCTTCCAGCCTCGGTTTGCCAGGGATCGGCCACTTCGATGCCACAGCCTTCAAAGTCAGCCACATTGCGGGTGGCGATGACAGCGGCGTGCGCGCGAGCTGTGGCGGCAATCTGGCAATCTGGGAAACTGATTGGCCAACCAGCAGTCTTCCGGTCAACAAACACGGCCGCGAAAGCAACGGCGGCGGCACTGTCGAAGGGCATTATCCGCCCTGCGAAGTCTTCCGAGATCATGGCATCGATTTCTGCAATCAGGCGGTCACGACGCTTACCGGCAGGCAGGGCAGCCGCCCCGCGCCGAAGTTCGGCCTCCACAACGGCGCTAAGATACAAATCAGCGGCAGCTTGTCGTCCGAACCAAGCAAGGACAACTGGTGAAGGTTCCGGACGCATGAGCTCCGAGATGACATTCGTATCGAGCAGGATCATGGCAAGTGTGGTTCAGTCAAAGCGCGGCGGTTCGGGCATTTGTTCGCGCGGCGGTAGGTCAAGCTCCACTCCGCCCATGACAGCAAACCGGCGATGAATAGCTTCGCCCAGGTTTGCAGTTGCTGCAGGCTTTCCAACAGCCTTGCGCAAGATGTCCCGCGCTTCCTCTTCCATGGACCGGCCATGCTCGGCTGCTTGGATGCGTAGCCGGTGCTTCAAGTGGTCTTCGAGATTGCGGATAGTAATGCTGGCCATGACGCCCTCCTGCTAAATTGTAACGTAAGCATCGATTGCGTTGCAATCAATTGCTGCGGTCCTTCATCATGCTGATGATAGCCCCAATGCTTGACCGACCAAACTTGCGACAGACTCCAGGCAGTTTGCTGAGCGACACGCTCCAAGTGGCGCAGCGATACGCTCAGGGCAGGGAGGTCATTCCGAGGCTGCAGCGATCATTCGGCACTGCTACTCTCACAGAAAGCTATTCTTAGAAAATAAGCAACAGAGCCCTTGAAGCGACCCTAAAACGGCATAGCTTTCAGTAGGTTCCTCTAAACGTCCGGGACGATTGGAAGAAACGCACATAAGAGCAATCAGGAACCAAGCAGGTTATACCTGCCGGAGGGGCTATGAACGCGTTCACCGCACCGATTACGCCGCAGGCGGAGCGGCATCTGGAGGCACTAGCCGAGGAGCTGGAAATTTCTTCCAGCCGTTACGAGGCGGCCGAGCGCAGCTACACGTCCTTGGGTGAGTGGCTCCATCGCCCTACATCGACAGTGCTGACCTATGATCCCCAAGTCTACGTGCAGGGGTCATTTCGCTTGGGCACCGCGATCAAGCCTATCAGTGAAGCTGAAGACTATGACGTGGACTCGATTTGCGAGTTTAGGAACTTAGGAAAATTCTCTCTTACCCAGCAGGAACTCAAGACAAAACTGGGGGTCGAGATCAAGGCGTATGCCAAAGCGCAGGGTATGAACAAGCCCGTTGAGGAAGGGCGTCGTTGTTGGAAACTGCAATACGCCGACGGTGCGCAATTCCACATGGACATAGTTCCTGCCCTTCCCAATGAAGGCAGCATGCGACTGCTGCTTGAGCAGAAGCAGTTGGACACGAGTTGGGCCAACACCGCTATCGCGATCACGGATAATCAGCATACTTCCTATGAGATCATAACCGAGGACTGGCCGCGATCCAATCCTAAGGGTTATGCGCAGTGGTTCCGCGCCAAGGTTGTCGAAGTCAGAACCCGTGGCCTGTTCGAAAACCGGGCGAAGGCTGAAGTCGAGGCAATGCCGACATATAAGATCAAGACGCCGCTGCAGTCCGCAATCATGATTCTCAAGCGGCATCGGGACTTGATGTTTGCGGACCGCTATAACGAACGCCCAATTTCGATCATTATCACTACTCTCGCTGCTCACGCCTACAAAGGTGAAGAAACGATCGGAAAGGCGCTGGTTTCCATCCTCAACGGCATGGAAAACCATATCCGATACGACGCCCAAGGCAACGCGCTGATCGCAAACCCAACCGACCCCTTGGAGAATTTTGCCGATAAGTGGCCGCTGCACCCAGAACGCAGGGACGCTTTTTTCGAGTGGTTGCGAGCTGCTCAAAATAGTTTTCTTGAGGCAGCCATGCATTCCGATCGCCGTAAGATCACCGACGCTGTTGCACGCGGCGCCGGACGTGTGATCGCTGAAAGGGCTGGCGACAAGGCGTTCGGCGTTGCGGCGCCGACGGTGCTAACTTCTGGCCTTGTCAGTTCGGCGGCTCAGGCGAAGGAGTCCGCAGTGAGGCTTGAGGGTGGTGGACGCAACGCATAAGGGGAGTTCCCGCCTTCTAACACGTCACCGACAAGCGCTGCTTGAGGTCGAGGACTGGCTATATGCCAAGTGTTCTGGCGTTATGCCCCTTGAGAGAGCAGATGTCAGCTGCATCCGTCAAGACATGGTCGGCGGATGGCGCGTAACGCTAGAAACCGTGGGTGGCCCTAGAGTGGTCGACATCATGGTTCCCGCGTCATTCCCCTTCCAACCGGCCCGCGTCCGTCTTGTCGATTTGCCGGACGATGAAGACTGGCCGCATGTGGAAAAGGATAATGTCCTTTGCCTTGTATCCGAGACGGCTACATTCGACCCCGATGACCCAGCTGGCGGGGTCATCATCCTGCTGAACATGGTCGCCGACCTTGCCAAACTAGTGGCCAAAGGGAGAGGTGATGATGAGTTTCGAAGGGAAGTCCTATCGTACTGGGGCAATGGTGTGCCCGGGAGCCGGAAACAGATCCTCAGCCTCGTCGAACCGACACTGGCATCATCGAGATTGGTGAGAGTCTGGAACGGCCCAGTCAGACAGGTCATCGCGGACAATGCCGATGACCTGCTGCATTGGCTGCGCAACCAATATTCTCGTACCCGGCAATACCGCCTAGATGTAGGTGCGCTCATCTGGTTGGGTGATCCCCTGACACCCACCCACTTTCCAAAGACGGCGGCTGATATCCTCAAACTGGCCAAGTCTGTCGGTGCCGATGACATCTTGGTCAGAGCTGCAGCCGCCACGACAGGCGATCTGACGGTTTGCTTAGGCATGGAGACCGAGAATGGCGTCGCCATCGCTGGATTAACTGTTCCACGCCCGCGCCCTGTTCGTGGGCAAGATCCGGTTCATAAAGGTTTTCGGCTTGGAAAAACTCCTCCTTTGCTTGTTGCACAGCGTTTTTTTGGGCCTGACGAAATCCTCCGCGCAAACCTGAAGCGCATGGACCACTCTTGGATCCATGGGCGCGACCAAGACAGCCGTACCTGGGAGATTCGGGAACAAACCGTTCTTATCTTCGGATGCGGGTCGATCGGCGCGCCGGTGGCTGTGGCTTTGGCGCAAGCCGGAGTCAGCAAGTTCATTTTCGTCGATCCCGATGTGCTCAACCCGTCGAACCTTAGCCGGCATCCGCTGGGCGCCCAGTATCTGGGGCAGTACAAGTCCGAAGCTTTGGCCACCAAATTAAGGCAGGATCTGCCGCACCTCACGGCTCGCCCGATAGTGGGGCGGATAGAAGATGTTCTCTTGATCGCCAGAGATCTGGCAGAAGCGGACCTGATCGTCTCGGCAGTGGGAAATTGGGGCGCAGAGGCAATGCTTGATGCCTGGAGCGAAGCGAATGGTCGTCCTGTCCCCATCGTCTATGGTTGGACCGAAGCTCATGCTTGTGCCGGTCATGCCGTCGCAGTGATGAAGGAGGGGAAGTCCTTCAGGGACGGATTTGACAACACCGGTTTGCCGCATCTCAGAGTTGGTGAATTTCCTCACTCGACGATGCGCCAGGAGCCCGCATGCGGGGCTGTCTATCAGCCGTATGGGCCGATTGAACTACAGGGCTCGCTGGCAGTGATCGGTGAGCTTGTCCTCGATGTCATGTTGGACCCGCCCACTCAGTCCGTTCATCGTCTGTGGATCGGGCGGGAGCGATATCTGCGACAAGTGGGTGGCCAATGGTCGCCAGAATGGGCGAAGTTGATGGGGAGCCGTACCGAAGGTGGGTTTCTCCATGACCTCCCTTGGGCTTCAGCCCTCGGGGACCGGTCGCTGGCAGCGTGATGAGATATCCCATCGGTTCCTCCGGTCAGGACCTTGTCTTCACCCGAGACGTGATCGCTTACATCGAGCGTCATCGACAGCTTCGATTTTGGCAAGCCGAAGCCGGAGGGTTGCTTTTCGCGCGCTTGTCTGACCGAGACGTTGTCGTTGAGGTCGCAACTGGTCCCAGGGAAACGGACCGAAGGACGCGGTTCACCTATTGTCCGGATCGAGTGGCCGAGCAGAGAGAAATCAATGAAATGCATCTCCGGGGCCTCATGTTCGTCGGGACATGGCACAGTCATCCTGAGCCCGTGCCGACACCCTCTGCGATTGATCTACACTCGCTAGCGGAGTCATACATCCTATCACGACATCACTTAAACGCCTTTGTCTTGGCCATCATCGGTCAACGGCCCGTACCAATTGGTTTGCACGTAGTGCTTGGCGATGGACTGAACGTCTTTCCGCTTGAAGCGGGAACGGTGCTTCCCTCGGCCGCAATCACAAAACTGGAGCAAGACATTGTCTAGTTCATCAATTCCGCACAAAACGCAGATCCAGCTCTGGGCGCTGGCGGCCGGCCGCTGCCAGTTTTCCGGATGCAATACCCTTCTCATCGGCGACCTTGTGGCCGGCAAGGAGGACGGCAAGTTCGGCTTCATTGCGCACATCGTCGCCGACAGTAAAAATGGTCCCCGAGGTGACGAGAGCCGCTCACCGCAACTGGCAAAAGAAATCAGTAACCTGATGCTGATGTGCCCGACCCACCACAAGTTGATTGATGTCGACCATGCCGACGACTACCCGGAAGATGTGCTCGTTGCGATGAAGCGCGAGCATGAATCCCGGATTGAAATGGTCACGGACATGGACGCGGACCGAGCGGCGCACGTGCTTCGCTTCGCAGCGACGATCGGGCAAATGGAGTCTTTGGTGTCCACCAAAGCAATTTTCGCCGCCATGCCGCCCGATAGACATCCTGCCGAGCGACGGACCATCGATATCGAACTTAGCTCGGAGATCAAAGACGACGAGCCTTCTTATTGGACCATGCAGAGCGAACATCTGCGGCGTCAGTTTGCCCGGAAGGTAAAGGAGCGTGTCGAACAGAAGGAAATCTCACAGCTAAGCGTATTCGCTCTTGCCCCACAGCCCCTGCTTATCGAACTGGGCACCCTTTTGGGCGACATCATGCCCGTTACTGTCCACCAGAAACATCGCGAGCCATCCACCTGGAAATGGCAATTGCACCAGCCGGCGATAAGCTTCAATGTTGGAGAATATTCTGGTCCCAAGGACGCTCCGGTTGCCCTAAAAGTAGCAATCAGCGCAACGATCGACGACCAAAGGCTCCGCTCTGTATTGGGGGAAAACGTGGCGATCTGGTCGATTACTGTTGACGAGCCCCACAATGACATTATGCGTCGTCCGGATGACCTTGCGATATATAAAACGCACCTTCGTCGCCTCCTCGATCGCATCAAGGCGCACCATGGGGAATACTCCGTGATCAATATATTTCCTGCGGTGCCCGCTTCTATCGCGATTGAAACGGGACGGGCTAGGATGCCCAAAGCAGATCTGCCTTTAGTCATTTACGATCAAATGCGAGAAAAGGGTTTTGTACCCACAATCAAGATAGGTAGCTAGTTTCTTTAGATTGGGCCGATGATATCTTGAAGATAACTAAGACAGTATGTCTGCTGGGCTATGCCGATCTGCCGCAACGCATCAACAATTGATACTCCTTGCACTGCGGCACTTCGACCTATCAAAACTTCATCTTACTCTCCTCTAGCCTCTCGCCTCATCTGTTGCGCATGATAGCCAACAGGCGGCATTAGCCATGTAGATCAGGAACATAAATCTGCTTAAGAGGGATCATGGTCCGATAGCGGGGCGACAGGCGCGCATAGTTCTCCAGCACCAGATCAACGAGCTGCTCGCCATCCACTAGCCGCAATTTGGGACGGTTCCGTTCAAGTTCTACCGACTGGCGGCTGAAGGATCCGAGCGCAATAAAAAGCCCGTATTCTCCTTCGCCTAAGGTGCCAAGTAATTGATCGACCTCGGTGCGGGGTGTTTGGTCGGTCTTGCGCTTGCACTGGATCTTCAGAATAGGGGGCTCAAACCCGAGCTTATCACGATGCGCGATCACATCTACGCCACCATCGTTTGACCGCTGGGTGACGCGAGCAGTATAACCCATGCACTCCAATAGATGGGCCACGAATTCCTCGAACTCGTAGCCCGACAGCTTGGCCATGATCTGGCGGATGACGAAGTCGCCGGTGGTCAGTTCAGCCTGCTTTGAGACCGCAACGGGGCTTTGTTGCACAAATCGGCTGCTGATCGGACTTCCCCTTTCCCCGGACAGATTTATCCTGCGACCTCTGTGATG
>NZ_JBHRXY010000045.1:0-16674 GCF_042648745.1 Paracoccus angustae | reverse complement strand
CAACCCCGAATGAAGGCCGCGGCCCCCAGGTTCGGCAGGTCAGCAATGCGTATCGTCTTTTCGCACCCAAGCGTGCCTTGGCGCTTCTTGGCCGCTGGTCCGGCCGTCCTTCCCTGCCAGATGACGATGCCGCTGCACGGGATGACAGGAAGGCCATCGAGGCTGAGCATGTGGCATCGCTCGATCTAGGCAGCTTCGCCAGCTTCCAGCTTGGTGACTCACCTCTCGGGAGGGCACTGGCGCAGATGGGCAAAGCCCTGGACTTACGCGAGTCTGCCAAGCGGACTGAATCCCAGTCTACCTCTTATTCCTATGTCGTCATGTAAAACGAGGGTGTGACGCAAACGCGCTCAAACTGATCCGTCAGCTTTGGCGGCACCCGTGGATGGCTATGAACATAGCCTGTGGAAGCCGCACGGCACATCAGCACTGTCGCACGAGCTGTCAAAAAGAGGACAGTGCAGAGATAATGTCTTCAAGATATTGATAAATAATGATTATGTTCCATAAATCCGATTATTGATTTTGAAGGTGTAGAAGGGGGACGCGCTATCCTGAAATGCGACTTTCTGTGCTCAACAATGGGTTGAGCCATGAAAGGATCATAGAATGAAGGTTCGGTTCTCTCACCTTTCCCTTTCCGAGCGGCGCAAGATCGAGCGCTGGCGGCAGATGAAGCTGAGCCCTGACGAGATGGCGCGCAGGCTCGGCCGGCACCGCTCGACGATCTTCCGCGAGCTGAGGCGCAATCATTTCCACGACAGCGAGATCCCGAAGCTCAGCGGCTACTGGTGCGTTGTGGCGCAAAGCTATTCGGATGGACGACGCACCCGGCAGCGCAAGCTGATGCGCGATCCCGGGCTCTGCGACCAGGTCGAACGCTGTCTGAGGTCCGGCTGGACCCCCGAGCAGATCGCCGGCCGGATGCGCTATGAAGGTGCCCCGCGCCGGGTCTGCCAGGAGACCATCTATCGCCATGTCTACTCCGATGAAGGCCGCCGGGCTGAGCTGTGGCGCCACCTGCCCTCCGGGCGGAGACGCCGTCGCGGCTACCGGCTCCGCAAGCGCCCGCCGCCCAAGTTTGCGCCCGAACTCAGCATCTTGTTCCGCCCGGACGTCATCGCACATCGCAAGCAGTTCGGCCATTGGGAAGCGGATCTGGTGCTGTTCCGGCAGAAGTATGGGCCGGCCAATGTCACCACCATGATCGAGCGGACCAGCCGCTTTCTGGTGGCGCTGAAGAACGAGGAGAAACGCACCAAGCCGATCATGGCGCAGATTGCCCAGGCCCTGACGCCCCTGCCCCGACATGCCTGCCGGTCCATCACCTTTGATCGCGGATCCGAGTTCGTCGACTGGCCGCATCTGCAGGCCGAGGTGGGGACGCAAACGTGGCTCTGCGAGGCGCAGTCGCCCTGGCAGAAAGGTGCTGTGGAGAACGCCAACAAACGGCTGCGACGATGGCTTTGTCGCGACACCGATCCGAACTCGCTTTCACAGGAGGAACTCCGCCAGCTCTGCGCCGGCCTGAACGCCACGCCGCGCAAGTGTCTGGGCTTCCGCACTCCCGCCGAGGTGTTCAAGGCCAACCTGCTCGGACGCGGGTACCGCAGGGAGAAACTCTCGCGGCAACCGAAGTCGCATTTGGGCTAGCGCGTCCACTCCCGGAGGATCCAGAGTGCTTACCAAGGAACGTTAGGACCGTGATGTTATGGTATTACATACCGAAATGATATCACGTTTGCGCCAAACACACGATGTCTAGAATTTTAAAGCTGCAAACGCACTGACTGAGTTGTCATCCACATTGTTCACGCCGTACTTGTTCTTGTAGTACGTATATTCCAGACCCAAGATGGCACCGCCCTCCTTGCCTACATCCCAGCGCAGTTGGGGAGAGAACACGATCTGGCTTTCGAAGCCATCGCCTTGCTCCCCGATAAAGTCCGCAAATCCCCGGATCGACAGGTTTTCATTGCCTATCATGAAGGGATAATCCCAGACAAACGTTATCTGGTATGTCGTGTCGAGGTCGCGATCAAATGGATCATCGACATTTTTATAGACATAGGCACCGGCCGTGAAGACGGAAAAGCCGCTCACGTTCAGGTCGGCGCGGACACCCGGAGCGACGACCAGAAAATCCTCGCCATGGTTGATGCCGAGGTCAGGCCCGACGTCCTTGACGAACGAGCCTTCGGGGAATGTCAGCCCCATGGTCTTGCCGCTCAGGTGCAGCCAGGCCTCGGCGTAGTGATTGTTGTCCGACCCGGCTCCCTGATGGTCCTTGTTGAGATCGACGAAATAGAAAAGATCGCCCCAGTCGAACAGGGTGTACTGTTCAAAAGTCAGGGTAGTGCGGGTGGTCGAGTCAAGCCCGTTGGCGCCCAGATGAAATCCATCGCCGTAGTGGAGCTGTACTTCGCCTCCGGAAAAAAGTACCTCGGCTTGGACTCCATGCCCAACGATGCCTAGGCCCATTGCCAGCATCGAAGCTGGAATGCGGCGATATTTGCTCATAAGTCTTCCTCCTGTTGGAGCAGGTTTTTCTGCTTTTGTGATGTTCTGGACGGTCATCGACATGCACCGTTGAAGCGCATGGTCGATGGGAGGATCAGTCCGTTCCGGGGCCGATCCTGCGGCAATGTCGGCAGTTGCCTAGTTCTGCAGTCGCGAGTCGATGCCTTGGACAAGGAAGTCCATGCTCTTGATCTCGGAGGAATTCAGCGTCTTTCCGGATGCGATCGCCTCTGACCCGTCATTCTTCATGACAGGGCCGCTAAAGGGATCAAAGCTGCCGTCGCGCATTGCGTCCTGCTTTGCCAGGATCGCCGCCCGCTGCTCGTCCGTCAGATCCTTTGACAAGCCGGCCACCTCCATGGCTCCCTCGGCGACACCGGCGAAGGTGTCCTTGCCTTCGAAGGTTCCATCGATCACGGACTGTACGACATCGGCATAGACGACCCCGAAATTGGCCTGTCCCGCGCAGAGGTGCTTGGTCGGCGCATGGGCGGAGTTGTCGCTGAGCGTCGTGACGGCATAGACGCCCTTTTCCTCGGCCGTGGCGACGGCTGACGGGGTGCCCGGGAACAGCGAATAGACCACGTCGGCGCCCTGTGATATCAAGCTTTCCGCCGAGGACCGGTCGCGCGGCGGATCATACCAGGCATTCAGCCACACCACCTTCACCGGCTTGAGGTCCGGGTTGACGCTCTGTGCGCCCAGGACATAGGCGTTGAGGATGCCAAGGACTTCAGGTAGCGGGAAGGCGGCCACGACACCAAGCTGCTGGTTCTTGGTCGCATAGCCCGCCGCCATGCCGCACAGATAGGAGGTCTGGTAGTGCCGTGTCGTAAATGTCGCGAAGTTGGGAAGGTTCTGGTACCCGCCGACGTGCAGGATCTTCAGGTCGGGCGATCTCTTAGCCAAGGCCAAGCCATCGCTCAGGTGTCCGAATGAACCCAGGATCAGGACGTCGGTCCCGTTCTCCACAAGCCGGTTCATGACGCGGGTGGCGTTGGGGCCTTCGCCGACGGAATCTATGACCGTCACGTCTATCTTGTCCCCGAACCGTTCCTCAAGAACCTCCTTGCCGCGTACGATCTCGTGGTCCCAGCCGACATCGCCGATCGCGTTGGGCGCCACGATTGCCACGTCGAGCGGTTCTTGGGCTAACAGGGCTCCGGACCATGACATGGAAAGGACTGCACCGAGCAAGGTTGCGCGAATGATCTGATACATGATTGCTCCTGTTGGTCGCTTGTTGTTATTTTGATGGTCGAAAGTTCTGGCCCAGCGAAACCGGTGCGTTCAGCCGGATCAGGAGTGCGTTCCTGGACACAACCGCGAGAACGACGATGGTCATCACGTAGGGCAAGGATGTCATGATCTGCGCCGGGACGCTGAAACCCATGGCCTGCGCGGCCAGATCCCCCAGCAGGAGCGCCCCGAAGAGATAGGCTCCGAATGCGATCCTGAGCGGCCGCCAAGTGCCGAACACCACCAGTGCAACCGCGATCCACCCTCGGCCGGCGATCAGGCCGTCCGACCAGCCGGGCGTCAAGATCGTCGAGGCATAGGCGCCCCCAAGGCCCGACATGACGGCGCCGAAGATGATCGCGAAAAGGCGGATGCGGATCACGGCAAAGCCCAGGTTGTGCGCGATGGCCGGATCTTCGCCCACGACCTTCGTGATGCGGCCATGGCGCGTCCTGGCAAGGAACCACCAGGTCAGGAACGCGACCGCAAAGGCGAAATAGGTGATGGCGCTCTGTCGGAACAGGATCGGCCCGACAAGAGGCAAGTCCGACAGGACGGGGAGCGAAAGGTTTGCCGGAGCCATCATCGTCAGGTTCTCGAAACTGCGCCCGGCCAGGCTGGAAAGCCCAAGGCCAAGAATCCCGACGGCAAGCCCGGAAACGATCTGGTTTGCCGAAAAGCCCAGCACAAGGATCGAGAAGACCAGGGACAGCGCCACGGATGCGCCGACCGCAAGGCCGAAGCCCAGCACGATGTTTCCCGTCTGATAAGTGACGGCAAAGGCCACGGCTGCCGCGAATGCCATCATGCCTTCCACGGAAAGGTTCATGACCCCTGTTTTCTCTGCCACGGCCTCGCCGATCGCGGCAAGCAGAAGGGGTGTTGCGGTTGCGAAGGCGCCCGCCAGGACGAAGATGATAGTGTCCGTCATGCCCTTGCCTCCGGCTGGACTCGTGCGATGCGGTATTGGACCAAGGCGAAGGAGGCGAGGTAGAACACGAGAACCATTCCCTGGAAGATTACCGGCGCGGCCGGGGGAAGGCCCACATCGATGATCGCACCGTCCGCGCCGACATAGACGATTGCCATGAATGTCCCGGCCAGCAGTATCCCGACCGGATGCAGGCCTCCGAGATAGGCCACGATTATCGCGGCAAAGCCGTAGCCGGGGGACAACGACGGCTGGAGCCGGCCGATCGGCCCCGAAATCTCGCCCACTCCGGCCAGGCCCGCCGCGGCACCGCCGATCAGCAGCGTGATCCAGACCGCCTTCTTGGCGCTGAAGCCTGCATAGCTTGCGGCACTTGGGGCAAGCCCCCCCACAAGCAGCGTGTATCCCGAGAAGGTGCGCGTGACATAGATCAGCGCCGCAATCGACAGCAGGATGACCACGAGGATGGACGCGCTCGCCCTGAGCATTCCGTCATCCGACAGGAGCGGATACATCGCCACCGGAGGAAAGCTTACCGACTGGGGATAGGAGAACCCCATCGGATCCTTGAGCGGCCCACTGATGAGAAAATACAGGATCTGCACCGCGATCTGGTTCAGCATCAGCGTCACGATGATCTCGCTGGCGTTGAAGCGCGTCTTCAGCGCCGCTGCGATCCCGGCCCATGCCGCCCCCGCGATCATGCCGGCTAGCATCATCGCCGGAAGCATCAGGACGTTCTGGCTTTCCGGAAAGGTTATGGGGATGACGCTTGCCGCCACGGCGCCGATGATCAGCTGGCCTTCCGCGCCGATGTTCCAGACCTTCGCCCGGAACCCGATGGCCAGACCCTGGGCGATCAGGATCAGCGGGGCAGCCTTTATCACCACCTCGGAAATGTTGTACGCCGATGCCAGCGGATCAATCAGCAGCCTGTATAGGACTTCGAGAGGCGGGGCGCCCAGAAAGCCGAACAGGACCATGCTTCCCAGCAATGCCAGAACGAAAGTCACCAGTGGCACGAGCATGATGCTCTTGAGCGACACCTCGCTTCGCTGGACAAGTGCATACCGACCCATCATCACGCCGCCCTCATCGTCTGGTCGAATTCGCCCATCATCATCCGCCCGACATCTTCGGCGGTCACCGACCTGGCCTGGACCGAGGGGGACAGCCGTCCATGATACATGACGTGGATGCGGTCGGAGATCTCGAATATCTCCTCCAGTTCCTCGGAAATCATGAGGATCGCCGTGCCGTTGTCCCTCAGGTCCACCAGCTTCTGCCTGACCATCGCCGCCGCTCCGACATCGATGCCCCAGGTCGGCTGAGAAACGATCAGGATGCGGGGCTCCAGCAGAATCTCGCGGCCCAGCACGAACTTCTGCAGGTTGCCGCCCGAGAGGCTGGATGCGATCGATTGCCGACCCCGTGAACGGACATCCATGCCGGAAATGCATTTGTCAGCAAAATCGGCCTGCTGCCGTCGTCTGATCAATCCCTTTCGGACCAGGCCCGCCCGGTGGGCGGTAAGCAACACGTTGTCCGCCAGGCTCATGGCAGGGACCGTGGCGCGCCCCAGTCGTTCTTCGGGAACGAAGGTTACCCCCATTTGCCGGCGCGTTCCCGGCGGAACATCCCCCACGGGGCGGTCGAAAACCCGGATCTTGCCGGCCATGTCGCCCTGCAACCTGATTTCACCTGACAGAAGCCGCGCCAGCGTGGACTGGCCGTTGCCCGACACACCGGCAATGCCGACGATCTCGCCAGGACGCACCACCATCGACACGCTGTCGAGGCTTTCTCCCAGCGGATCGGGATTGTCATAGGCGAGGTCGCTAACGGTCAGGGCGGGTTCGCAGCTCGGTTTCGCCTCGGCGTGGCGGGTTGTCGGGATGTCCTGCCCGATCATCAGGCGGGCCAGTTCCGCCGATGTGGCCTGCCGCGGGTTCGTCGTGCCCGTGACGCGTCCCTGGCGCAGCACGACGGCGCAATGGCACAGGTCCCTGATCTCTTCCAGCTTGTGCGAGATGTAGAGCATAGCAACGCCACGCTCGGATAGTTTCCTCAGCGTCCCGAAAAGCTGCTGCACGCTGTGGGGCGGCAGCACGGATGTCGGCTCGTCCAGGATGAGCAGCTTCGGATCCTGCATGAGGCAGCGGATGACCTCGACCCTCTGCCGCTCGCCAACGGAAAGGTTATGCACCGGCGCGTCAGGATTTACATGAAGGCCGTATTCATTCGCCTTCTGCCTGATTTTTTCGGCCAGGTCCGGCAACGATCCGGGAACGGTCAGCGAGATATTTTCAACGACGCTGATCGTTTCGAACAACGAGAAATGCTGAAAAACCATTCCGATACCCAGATCTCTGGCAACACTCGGACTGGTGACGGCGACCTTTTCGCCGTTCCAGACAATCTCGCCCTCATCCGGTTGCTGAATACCGTAAATGGTCTTCATGAGGGTGGATTTGCCTGCGCCGTTTTCACCAAGGATGGCGCAAATCTGACCGTGTTCCAGCGCAAGATCCACGCTGTCGTTTGCTACATATGTGCCGTATCTCTTGGTAATGTTCCGCAATTGAAGCAATAGGGGGGATTCACCTGCCTTGGTCTTCAAATGCTGCTCCCTGTTATTGATGACGACGCGCACTGGCGGCAGCCTCGATCGCGTACGCCGAGCTTGAGACGAAAGTCGTGTTTTTGTTCTTTCTGCAGGCATGGATCGGCTGAAACGTTAGGCTTTCCGATCCGCCGAACGCTAATTGCCGTTTTTGGTATCAGGGCCATTAGGGGACGAGTAGACAAACACCAGAGACGTTCTGTTCCAAAAATCGAACGCCACCCAAGGATTAAGCATGCCTAAGATAGAACTGAAGGACATAAGCAATTTCGTGCTTATTGCCCGGACGGGCAGTCTAACACGCGCGACAATGGTATCCGGCGTTCCAAAGGCGACGTTGAGCCACAGCATCCGCCGTCTGGAGGACATGCTGGAAGTCGAACTGTTCCTTAGATCCCAGAAGGGGCTGCACCTGACTGATGCAGGCCGCGCGCTGCTGGACAACAGCGCACGTGTGTTTGACAGCATCGAGGTCGCGACGAGCGCCGCTCAGCGCGCGCACAGTACCCTGAACGGCAAAGTTCGCATTCTGGGCAGCGTCGAATTCGGAACCAGCATCATCGGCGCCGCCACGCTTCTGCTGGCGCGAGAGCATCCCGGCTTGTCGTTCGAGACACGTACCTATGCAAGCGACACGCCCTTGCCGGAGCAATCCGACTTCGACTGCATGATCTTCGTCGGCACCGCGCCATCGTCCGACTATGTGTGCCGGAAGCTCGGCAATGTCAGCTATCGTGCTTATGCAAGCCCAACCTTGCTTGAAAAGTTGGGCACGCCTGAAAGGATTGACGACCTGTCACATATGCCGGGCATTGAATACACGCGAAAGGGCATTTCCGAACCGTGGCTGCTTCAGGACGAGGATAGCAAGCAGGTCGCGCGCTACAACATACGATTCAGCGTGCACGACTACTGGATGGCGAAGTTCTATGCGGTTTCGGGTGAGGCCGTCGCCTACCTCCCCGACTTCTTCGTCTATTACGAGGTGGATCAGGGCAGTCTTGTCCCGCTGCTCAAACCCGCCGAGAATGTGGACCAGATTTCCGTCTGGGTGATCTACGGCGCCGCCCGGCACAAGAATCCGCGCGTCAAGCTAGTGGTCGAGACCCTGTGCAAGCAGTTTTCCAGCGTCATCCATCACCCGGGATATGCCCTGATCCCAAGGAATGACTGACACGCTCTGCCAGCAGTCAAAGCGGGCGCAAAGATGCGTCCGCCATGAACCGTTCTCAACCCGGACCGTGCCTGCATCCAAGTCGAGAAAGGTTTTCGGGTTGCCGTAAAGCGGTTCGTGCTTTGTGTCGATCGGGTGTACATGCACCCGGTCAGGCGAAAAGCCTTTGGACAGCCCCGATCAGGCAAGCCGCTTTGACAATCGGGGCGAAGGGTACACGGAAGCAGGAGCATATTCCCGGCAAAAAACGCTGCATTCAGCGACAGGCGAATGTGATTGCTTGGATTGCGAATCGCCCCTGATCGACAGTGCTGCCCAGAATTTCCTAATTTTTCGTTCAGAATACGAAACCCAAGGTACAAGTTAACGCACTTTTTGAAACGCACTTCCTTCCGTTAGGTTTGTATGAAGCAACTATTCCAATGGTAGCTAATCGGGGAGAATAATGAACGCTTTGACTCCACTCACCGCAGATCAAAGCTATCTGCGTCATTTCTGGCATCCGGTCGCAACCGTGAAAGAACTCGAGGCTGCCGATCCGGCAGGCAACGGTCCGATCGGTAGGACGCTTCTGGACGAACCGCTGGTCATCGCGAAGCTGGACGGAAAATACGTCGCCATGCGAGACCGCTGCGCGCATCGCTACGCGAAACTGTCCGTCGGGAAGGTGCTTGAGAACAACCGCATCCAATGTCCGTATCACGGCTGGGAATATGGTGCCAGCGGCCGCTGCGAACTTATGCCGGCCTGTCCCAGCGACGCGATCCCTAAAAAGGCGTTTACGCCCGCCTATGCCTGCGAAGAGCGGTACGGAATCATCTGGGTCCGCCTCGACAGCTCGTGGGATTGCACGAACATCCCTTACTGCGAAGCTTGGGAAAACCCCGAATTCAAGCGTCAAATCATCGCGGAGCCCTACAACTGGGACAGCTCGGCCGAACGCCGCTGGGAAAACTTCACCGATTTTTCGCACTTCGCCTATGTGCATCCGGGCACCCTCTATGACCCGGCATATTCGGAACCGGCGATCGTGCCCGTTGACCGCGTGGACGGGGAACTTCGCTTCTTCATGGAGCCGGGCCGCGACATGCTGGACACGCTGCCGGACGATAGCCCGCTGGGAAGCTGGAACTACCGGAACTCCATGCCGTTCAGCGTCAACCTGTCGATCAGGTTGTACAAGAACGACAAGCCTTTCCTTCTCTGGACCACCTCCAGCCCGATCTCACAGAACTCGTGCCGCAACTTCATGATCATCGCGCATACCGAAGACGACTTGCCCGACAGCCAGCCGCTCGACTTCCAGAAGCTCGTCTTGGCCGAAGACCAGCCGGTCATCGAGACGCAGCCTGGCCCGATCTACCTGGACGAGGTTTCGCTGCCGACGGACAAGATCTCGAACCAGTACCGGAAATGGCTGCGCGAACTGTCCACTGCCGCGGCAAAGGGCGAAGAAGCGTTCAAAGCGGCACTGTTCACCGACGTCACCGAAAGCAAGTGACCGGCATGAACGAACGTGAAGACCCGATGGTCTGGAACCGTTGGTACCCGCTTGGGTCGCCAACGGACATCCGGCGGAGGAATGCGACAAGGACCCGGCTGCTGGGCCATGACATCGACCTGGAAATCCACAAGACCTGGATTTCCGTGTCGAGCGACTCCCGGCCTTTGCCGGTGACCGAGCGGCTGGGATATATCTGGACAAGCCTTGGCAAGCCCGACGGCCCCCCGCAGCAGTTGCTGGAATATTACGAGGTCGATCGCCTGGTCATGAACATCTGGTCCACGCCCATCAAATGTTCGGGCCTGCGGATCGTTGACAACGTGATCGACAACGCACATTTTCCCTTTCTGCATCCCAATATCCTGGGCGATGAGGATCACCTTGATCTGGTTCCGGGACAGGCCAGCGTCGATGCGGCGGGTGCGCTGTGGCTGAAATCGCAGAAGGCCTGGCTGCCGCTGATCAACTCGGTCGCGGAATACACCTACCGGATTTCGGACCCTTATTCGGTCGTTCTTTTCATCCATCGCCCGTCGACACCGGGCCGATACGACTATCTTGGCATATTCGCACAGCCTTTGGATGAAGAAAACTTTATCGCGCACAAACTGCTTGCGTGGATAAAGGAAGACTGGATGGATGAGCGTCAGTTGAAAGCCGACCAGCAGAGCATCTCGGCGCAGGACAAATATGTTCTCGAACGGCATGTCCACAAGAAGTTGCCGCTCAACGGTGCGGAAACCTCGATCGAGGTGGACAGCCCTTCGCTGAACTACCGCGAATGGCTGCGGGCCAACAATGTATCCTATGGGGCGATGACATGACCTCATATGTTGTTGCAATCGAAAAAGACGTCCGCGACGGCTCGATCGTCAGGTCGATGATGGGCGACAAGCCCCTGGTCATCTGGCGGGGCGCCAGCGGCGCGATCAACGTCTGGCTGGATCTTTGTCCGCACCGCTCCGTAAGGCTCAGCGCCGGACGGAACATGGGGGAATACCTCGAAGGCGTATATCATGGCTGGCGATTCGACGAATCGGGCAAGGTGACGCTGGTTCCCGCGCTGCGGGGGCGCCCGTCCCAGGACATAAGCGCGACCGTCTATTCCACCGCCGTGGCGGACGGCTTTGTCTGGGCAAGCGAGAAAGAATGCTCGCCCACGGGCAGCACAGGCAAGCCTTGCTATCCGGTTCACATCGCGGCACCGGTCGATCAGGTCAGACTGCATGTCGATTCCAGCGTCGATCGTCTTACCCCCTGGGGCGTCGATGGAACGATGGTTTACCCGACCGGCGATCCGGCGCAAAGGCGCGCAGAACTGTCGGCGATCCGGCGCAGATTGGAGGCGTCATGATACAGCTCCATGACTACCCGCTTTCGGGAAACTGCTTCAAGGTCCGGTTCCTGCTGGATCAGCTGGGCCTGGAATACCAGTCGGTCCTTGTCGACTTTTATCCGGGATACGAACACAAATCGCCGCGGTTCCTTAGCATAAACCCGCTGGGGCAGCTTCCGGCCATCACGGATAAAGGTCAAACGGTTCGCGATGCGCAGGCCATCCTGGTCTATCTTGCCGCCGCTTACGACACGTCCGGCAAATGGTTTCCGCGCGATCACCAGGGCGCGGTCTATCAATGGCTCGCCTTCGCGGACCAGTTGACGGGCTCCATCTCGGCTGCGCGGCTGCATGATGCGATGTTCTATCGGCTGGACGTGAACAAGGCCCGGACCGAAGGCATCAGGCTGCTGCGGATCATCGACGAACATCTCTGGTTCGCCGAAAGAGACGGCCATGACTGGCTGCTGCCGTTACCGCATCCGACCATCGCGGATATCGCCTGCCTTCCCTATATTGCACTTGCCGAAGAAGGTGGCATCGACCTGGCTCCGTTTTTCTCCGTTTCACGGTGGATGGAGCGCTTCATGAGACTCGAGAAGTTCAAGCCGATGCCCGGCATGATGCCTCTTCAAATGCCGAAGGAAACGCCATGAACACTCAACGTGTAAAGATCAGGCGGATCGTAGAGCAGACGCCCGAAATCCGTTCGTTCGAACTGGTCCCCTGCGATGGATCGTCTGTCAAATTCACACCAGGCGACCATATTGAGGTCCGCGTGGGCGACGGTCTCGTCCGTCAATACTCGCTCTGGAACGCCCCCACCGACTGCGATGCCTATCATATCGGCGTAAAGCGCGAAACGAACGGCCGCGGCGGATCGGTTGCGATGCACGCGCTGAACGAAGGCGACGAGATCGAGGTTGGCCTGCCACGGAACAACTTCGAGCTTCGCTCGGACGAGGGTCCGGTGATCCTGATCGCCGGCGGCATCGGCATCACCCCGGTGCTGGCGATGGCGCGCCATCTTCAGTCCGTGAACCGCAAATGCGTTTTGCACCTGTTCGCCCGAAGCGCCGAACATGTGCCGTTCAAAAGCGAACTCGCCACCCTGGACGACGCTCCAATCTATCTTGGCCTTGTTCCGCCGACGCTCAACGCAGTTCTGACCGGGATCCTGTCCGATCCGCCCGTCGATGCTCGCCTGTATTTCTGCGGACCCGGACCCTTTATGGACCTGATCGAGCAACTGGCGAATAACTGCGGCTGGAAAAGCGACCGCGTCCACCTGGAACGGTTCAGCGTCGATGCGGCCACGCTGGAACTCGACGGCGACAGCTTCGAGGTGGTGCTGCAGAAATCGGGTGTCACCCTGACGGTCGAGGAAGACCAGACCATCATCGGCGCGATGGAGGCTGCCGGGCTGGAGCCGATGACATCCTGCGAACAGGGGGTTTGCGGCACCTGCCTGACCACCGTTCTGGAGGGCGAACCGGATCACCGCGATTTCTACCTCAATCCGGCCGAGAAGGAATCAGGGACGCTGATCCTGCCTTGCGTGTCGCGTTGCAAGGGCAAGAAGCTGGTGCTGGACCTGTGACATGGTAACACGGCGCGTATCTCTTGAGGGAGCTCTCAAGACCGAGTCCTGCCTTGCCATGATCAGCCACTTTGCTCGGCGTCTTTCGTTGTCGAGCACGATCACAAGCGCGACCCCCAGTTACATCACGCTGATCCTGACCGGGGATGAACGCCTTATCGACATGTTCGAGATTGCCTGCTGGCTCGGACCGGACGACGTAAACATCGACACGATCACGCTTGAGACTGTCTGACGCGGTACAGAATCGAAGCCCGGCGCCGCGAAGGACGCTGAAACGGACGGGCTGGACTACAGCCCAACCGACCAGTGTCCAGGGCTGAAAACACAGAAATGGGGAGTAAAATGAAACCTTCAGAACTGGAAGCCGGGTGGTTCCCTGCCGGACTTCAGAACTACGTCCTTCCCAAGACGGCAGGACGTGTCGTGATCGCCGACAACGACATCGCCCTGTGGCGCGGTGAGGACGGCCAGATCCGCGCATGGGAAAACAGATGCCCCCACCGGGGCATGCGCCTGTCCTACGGCATCGTCCGGGGCAACACGCTGACATGCCTGTATCATGGCTGGTCCTATGACGGGGCGGGTGCCTGCGCGGGCATCCCGGCGCATCCTGACCTGACTCCGCCCAAGACGATCCGCGCAAAGGCCTATCGCGCGGCGGATTCCGGCGGGTTCATCTGGGTTGCAAACTCGGGCGAGACGACGGCGGCGCCGTCGATCGATGGCGACTGGGTTCCCAACCGTTCGGTCCATATCGACCTTGCCCCGGCTAGCCTGAATGAGCTTGCCAAAGGCATTGGCGCCGAACTGGTATCGAAGATCACCGATCACGCCGCGATCGTCCGCGTTCCCGAAGTGGAGGGAAAAGTCCTTTTGGCGTTCCTGGACATGAAGGAACACGGGGCGATGATCCACACCTCGGTTCCGGCCAGTGCATCGGAGGATGTCGTGATCGCCGTCAGCAAGCTGTCCACCCGTCTGCGGCAGGTATTCAAGGCGTCAAGCGCCGCTTGATAGGCATCGCAGCCTAGCAAGTTGATCGTCTCACTTCGACAAGCGAGGAGAAACACTATGACACCCGACACTTTCACCCGTTCGCAATGGTATGCAATCGGTCGCCTTCCCGATTTCGAAGGTGCGGAAGCGAAACCCGTCCGACTGCTTTCGCAGGATCTGACCGTGAGCGACGCGGCTGGCGTTCTTTCGGTGAACGATGCCGATGGGCGCAGCCTTCTGACGCAGATCCGCTACGGCCATCTCTGGACCACGCTGAGCGATACGCCGCGCCCGCTTTATGACATGCCGGAGTTCGACGAGCCGGACCGGCGTCTTGTGACCGCAGGTGGCGTGGGCGTTCGCTGCTCGGGACTGCGCTGCGTCGAGAACTTCCTCGACATGGCTCATTTTCCCTTCGTTCACACCGACATCCTCGGCGTGGAAGAACATCCGAGCGTCGAGAGCTACGACGTCAGCATGGATGCGGAAAAGGACGAAATCTGGGCGACCAAATGCAAGTTCTTCCAGCCCATGGCTTCCGCGGCGGCATCGGGCGGCCAGATGACCGAATACAAGTATCGCGTCCCGCATCCCTATTCGACGATCCTGTACAAGACCTGCCCGATCCGAGAGAATGTCTGGGATCTGGTCGGGCTGTTCATCCAGCCCGTGGAAGAGGACGAGTGTATCGTCCACTCGTTCATTCTGGTCTTTGACGAGGAAAACACCGACACCGGCCTTCTCCACTTCCAGCAGAACATCTTCCTGCAGGACCGGATGATCCTCGAGAACCAGGTTCCCCGGAAGCTGCCGCTCGATCCCCGTTGGGAATTGCCGACCCGCGCGGACGCGTCCTCGATCGCCTACCGCCGCTGGCTGAAGGCCAATGAACTTCAGTGGGGGGTCGCCCTCTTCAACGAGGCGGCATGAGATGAAGCTGTTTGACTATGTCCTGTCCGGCAATTGCTACAAGATACGGCTGTTGCTGGATTTTCTTGAGCTTTCCCATGAAAAGCAAGCCGTGGACTTCTTTCCGGGTCGTGAACACAAGTCCGATGCATTCCTCCAGATAAATCCGTTGGGACAGATCCCGGTTCTGGAGGACGACGGAGCCTATATCCGGGATGCGCAGGCCATTCTCGTGTATCTCGCCTCGCGCTACGATCCGACAGGAACGTGGTGGCCGGTCAACGATCCGTCCGAACTGGGTCGGGTCGCGCAATGGCTGGCCTTCGCTGATAGCATCACGTCCACGGCCTCGGCGGCGCGGCTGCATGACGTGCTGGGCTATGACCTCGATGTGGCGCAGGCAAGGGCCGACGCTCACAAGCTGTTCCGTGTCCTAGATGACCATCTGGCCAACCAGGAACTGCAAGGGTTCAACTGGATCGCGGGATCACGCCCCACGGTGGCGGATATCGCATGCTTCCCTTATGTGGCACTAGCAGGGGACGGCGGCATCGAGCTGTTCTACTACCCGGCAATCCAGCGCTGGATACGCAGGTTTGTCCATCTACCGCGCTTCAAGCTGATGCCCGGGATCAACATCTTCGACTGACCCTGTCGGGATGCGATGACCGGGAACGTCACCTGCCATCAGGATGCCGTTCTCGGTCTTTTATTTCTGACCCGCCCGCGTCAGCAGCAGTCTCAACGTTCCGCGTCTGACCGCAGGGCAGGATATTCGACCGTTCCGTCCTGTTGACGCGCTACAGACGACCATTGGCTGAGTTTTTGCTGCAGACTAGAGCCTGTTGCACTCAATCGGCCTCATAACCTGCGGCTTTGAAGTAGTTGTAGCATTCCTCGTCGGAGAACAGATCGCAGACCTGGCCGACCGCCGCCCATAGTTGATCGTAAGTTCGTACGGCAGCTTTTCTGATCAGCGCCTTGAGTTTGGCGAAAGCCATTTCGATCGGGTTGAGGTCAGGACTGTATGGCGGCAGGAACAGGAACCACGCGCCGACATCGCGCAGTGCTGCCGCCGCGGCAGGGCTCTTGTGGCTGGAAAGGTTGTCCAGAATGACAACGTCGCCGGCCCTGAGCGTCGGGACCAGCTGGGTTTTGGTATAAAGGTTGAACATCTCGGCGTTCATTGCGCCATCGATCACCCAAGGCGCGTCCAGCCGGTCATGGCGCAGAGCTGCAATGAAGGTCTGGCTCCGCCAATGTCCGAACGGCGCATGATCGACGAGGCGCTGCCCACAAGGCGCCCAGCCGGTGGTCTTGGTCATGTTCGTCTTGACCCCGGTCTCATCGATGAACGCCAATCGCTCCAGATGGTTGGCCATGAAAGGCTGGCGTCTCGCGATCCAGACATGGCGCAGGCCAGCGACGTCTTGGCGCTTCTGTTCAAGCGCCTGCAGGGCTTTTTTTGTGTGTCAGTCCGAGCCCGCGCAATACCCGCCAAACGGTGGCACGGTGGACGGCGATGCCGTGGGTTCTGTCCAGTTCGACCACCAATTCGTTGAGCGTGATCTCGCCCTTTTTGGTGACACGCGCCTTGAGCCAATCGGTTACGCCTGCCAGCTTCCCGTATCCGCCGCCATTGCCTTGCCGCTTGGGCGTCAACAACCCGGTCTCGCGTCGCAGCTTCACCAGATCGTTGACGAATTTGGGCGACACTCGAAAGTGCCGGGCCGCCTCGCGATGTCCGTGGCCTTCGTCCACATGAGCTATGCGGGGAAATGGGTGACGGGGTTTGAGAGGGCGGCGTATCGTGGCGGGTGCTGAAGCCTGCCAGAACTT
>NZ_JBHRXY010000044.1:0-18358 GCF_042648745.1 Paracoccus angustae | reverse complement strand
CTGCTTCGACGGACAGGTGGCAGAGACCACCCAAGCCAGGAATGCGCAAAATCAATGGGTCAGAGACGGCGCATACGCATAATCTCGTTGGTAAGGCGTCTCTAACAGGTGCATGTGCATCGGCGCCCCGGTTGCGTCGTGCATGTGTTTTGTCCTGTTCATGAAGGATCAGACGGAGAAATCACGATCGAAGCGGTCGACGAGCTCGGACCGCTGCGGCACGATCCGGGTCCAGTCGATCGTCTGCAGTGCGGCAATTTCTTCAGCTGAATTGGGAGTGAACGGCGCCGCCTCAGGAGGAACCTCCACTCCGGTGACCGTAGGCCCGAAGTAGTAGGGTGCGCCGGCAGCATGTGACTGATATTCTTTCGACAAGATCCCATTCAGCCACTCCGCCACAAGCTCAGGGTGAGCCGAATTAGCGAACCCCGAAAAGAAGGACAGGATTGCGACCGGCCCATCAGCAGGTTTTACGAAGGAGATGGGCAAGCCCATCTGCGCCAAACCGGCCGTGTTGTTGTTCCAAAGCGGGGCAATGGCGATCTCTTCGCGCTCCAGCATCTGTGTCAGCGCCGCAGGTGACCTGGCGGCGCGTGGCTGTAGTTCCTTCAGCTTCTGCCAGCCGATTTCGAGATCGTCCTCGGAGCCCCCGAAAGTCTTGGCGGCCTGCACGAGAGTAGCCAAACCCAGGTTTGATGACGTCCGTGCTATGCCAACCTGTCCTGCGAAACGTGGAGCCCAGAGATCAGCCCAAGTCTGCGGAAGCTCCGACACCACGTTGGTATTCACTGCAAGTCCGACAAGCGAATACGTCGCAGGCACGCCGGCGCCTTGGCTTTTTGCCACGAAATCCGGCAGTGCATTCGCAAGATTGGGGATCTGCCGGTCATCTCGCGCAGCCAGGTAGCCTTCGGACAGACCGATCAGATGAGGTGGCTCATCATTTGGTCCCGCGTCATAGGGAACGTAGCCTTGGGCAGCCTTTATCTGCGCCACGATGTCCTGACTGTCCGATGGAACCAGCCGGATCCGCAGGCCCGGGTGCTTGGCTTCGATCTGGTCTGCCAACCAGCGGTGAGGTCCTGACAGCGCCCCCGGATAGGTTACGATGACAAGCTCACGGCTTCCTTGGGCCAAGGTCGGAAGCGCCCCCGACGCGGCCAACACGATGCCAGAGCCGAACATGCCAAGCATGCTTCGACGATCCAGGTCCATACCTGAAACTCCCTGTTGAGGATGATGAAGTCGAAAAGCGGAACCCTGGAGCCGCGCAGCGGCACGTCCGTTCAGGATCTATTATGTCAGAAGTTTCCGCAGGTCGGAACGAGACCGCTCAGGGTCTGTCGTTGCCGATCGTATGAAGCAACGTCACATACAGGCGGCAAGACCGTGATTTCCAGCTGGTGAGGCGGCGCCGAGATTTGCAGGCAGTCGTGGGAGAGCTGCAAGAGCCCCCTAGCGATGCGATTCTCATGGCGACGGAACGGTCCATATCCGAAGTGAAGCAAAGAAAAGCCGTTCGAGCAAGCTTTCATCCCGTCCTTTAGTCATTTTGCCGGTCGAATGTCGTCCGCTGCAAATTGGAACGGCAGTGCCTGAGGCACCCTTGCTGACGAGCTTCCTTCCTCAAGCGCTGACTTGCTTCGATCTTGCGCGGGCATGGAGCTCAGTTCGATTGTCACCGTTGTAGCAATCGATCACGCACCGACCTCTCTTCCGCAGAAGTTGGAGGTAACTTACCTCCTCCTGAGATAAGCTGGAGGTAGCTGTGACGATGGTTCTGTCAATCTGCTCAAAGAGCATTAAACCGGCAAACGCGGCAACTGGTGAATGGTGAAACGCCTATTGTTCTGACCATGCTCTGCTCTCGGCCAAGAAGAGTATGTTTTGACACTCTTTTGTATGCCGGAAAGCAGCGGCCGATCATATTGCCGTGGCCGGGAGAAATATGTCTCCGTGGTATGCATGGCGCTCTAGCCGCCCACGGTGCCTTGGGTTACATGGAGGCCAGCCACGCTTTGCGCAGCCAGAAACCTCCTGCATCAGAGACGCCCATGCTGCACGCGAAGACCCGGCTTGTTCATCCTGGCGCCGCCGCTGCCATGTTCCGCTTCGCAGCGGATCATCCGGAATACATCACGGGAACGGAGGCAGGTCCCTGGCGGATGCAGATCCCCCTGGGCGGCTTCGAGGCACGGCGGGATGGCGAGGCGCTTCTCGTTGAGGCAGCAGGGGTCAACCCCATCGGCCTCAGCTACATGAAGCTGATCTTCGTGGATCATATCCGCGAGTATCTGGCAGAAGACGTGGATCTGCACTGGGAGGGCGACGGACAGTCCCATGGCGTTCCGCCGTTCTTCCGCGAGGTCCGCGTCACGGCCTCGCGCCGCCTGACGCCGTCGATGCAAAGGGTCACCTTCGCCGTTCCGGACCTGGAAGACCTGCCGCTGGACGAGCTTCACGTCCGTCTGCTCCTGCCTCCGGAGGATCGGCCAGCAAACCTGCCGCCTGTGTGGCCGATGCTGACAGCAAGTGGTGCGCTGAGCTTTCCCGCCCGGTCCGATGCCTTGCTGGTGCGCGTCTACACGATCCGCCATGTCGATCTGGCGCGGGGCGAGGTGGACATCGACTTCGTGCTCCATCCGACCGCCGAGAGATCGGCCGGGGGTTGGGCTGCGGCGTGCCGCCCGGGCGAGGTGGCGGGACTGCTGGGTCCGGGCGGCGGGGCGATCCCCCAGGCACCACGGGTGCTTCTGCTGGGCGACGAGACGGCGCTGCCGTCCATCGCCCGCATGCTGGAGGCTGCGTCGCCCAGGTCCATCTGCGAGGCGATCATCGAGGTGGATGGCCCCGAGGATGAACAAGATCTGGCCGGCCCGGTGGAGTGGCTGCATCGGCATGGCGCCGCGCCGGGCACGCGGCGGCTTCTGGTCGAGGCGCTTGCCCGGCGGCAGCCGTCCGATGATCTTTACGTCTGGGCCGGATGCGAGTTCGATGCGTTCCGCGATATCCGCCGCCACGTCCGTTCGGTCTGGAAGATGCCGCGCGACCGGCACATGGTCGCAGCCTACTGGCGGCGCGGCGTGGCCGGCGAGATGGCGGAAGAACCGCACCACAGTTCTGCCGCCTGAACCCGGCGGCCGCCCCTTCCTTACGCCGACATCGCTTGGGCCTGGGTCTTCACCAGCCATTGCAGCATCAGGACTGCCAGAACGGGCAGGACGGCGGCAAGGCCGAAGAAGACGCCATATCCCGCCTGCTGCGCCACGATCCCTGCTGCAAGGCCAAGACCCATGCTGAGAGCGCCATCAAGGCATTGGAACAGGGTGAAGTCGACACCGCCCTGCCCCGGATCCGACCACCGCATGAACTGGGCATAAAGCGCGGTAAACCCGATGGCCGACAGCGCCGATCCGGACAGGAGCGCGGCCGCGACCGGCAAGGCGGTCGGCAGGGCGGTCCCGGCACCGCTCAGCGCCAGGCACAGCATGAGGATAGCCTGGGACACCAATGCGCCAATCATGGTTGTCCGCACCCCCCATCGCTGAACCGCCGCCCCGCCGAGCAGCGCCCCCACGAGGCCCAGGACCAGGCTGCCAAAGCCGTTGAGCAGGCCTACTGTCGCAAGGGAAATGCCCCTGTCGATCAGGAACGGTCCCAGCATTCCCAGGGACAGCTTCTGGGCGACGACAAAGATTGCCGTCAGCATCAGCCCTTGCCGGATGTCCCGTCGGGCCAGTGCCCGGCGCAGACTGGGGCGCGCACCTCCGGCCGGAGAAGGCGCGGACTTCCGCGCCGTCAGGGCAAACCAGACGAGCAGAACAGACACCAGACCGGCCATGCACCAGACCGCCCCGGTCCAGCCGATCCGGGCGACCATGACCAGCAGAAGCCCCGCACCGATCGCTGATCCGACATAGGCGCCACCAACCTGCGCGGCATTGCCCCAGCCGTGCTCGCTGCGGGCAAGGGCGCCGACCGCATGGCCGTCAACGACGACATCGGCGGTTGCCGTGGCGAAGGCCACCCCCATCAGGCAGGCCAATGCCGGCAGCAGCGGCACCAGGCCGACGGTGCCGGTGGCCAGCAGACCAAGAACAGCGATCAGACCGAAGAGCAAAACCAGCAAGGCGCTGCGTGGTGGCCGGCCCGGCGGCAGCCGCCACCGTTCGATCGCTGGCGACCACAGCACCTTCAGCGCCCATGGCGCGATCAGCAGCGACAGAAGGCCGATCCGGTCCAAGGGCAGGCCCTGGTCGCGCAGCACGGCGGGCAGTCCACCCCAGGTCAGCCCGCCAATCACGCTCTGCGCGACATAGGCGGCCCACAGGCCGGACAGGATCGCGGCCTGTCCAGGCTTCCCTGCACCACGTGCCATCAGAAGCGGCGGCTCAGGCTCGCCGTCCAGGTGCGGCCTTCGTCACGATAACAGTATCCGGCCGTGCAGGTCTGCTTTTGCTGATCGAACAGGTTCTTGACGTTCAACTGCATCTCGACCCCCGGCAGTTGCGCGGGCTCATAGCTGACGCCGAGGTCCACGAAGACGCGATCGTCGTTGGTGATGGCATTGGCATCATCGCCATAGCTTTCCCCGACATAGCGAAGCCCTGCCGCCAACCCCAGGCCCGTTGCCGGTCCCGACTGGACGTCATACTTGCCCCAGAGCGACAGCGTATCGTTCGGCACGCCGGACAATTCCTTACCGACAGTGCCGGGCAGCCCTCGCTCGGTCTTGACGCGCTGATGCGCATAACTGGCGATCACACCCCAACCATTGTCCCAGTTGGCCTGTGCCTCCAGTTCAAAGCCGCGGCTGTTCAGGTCCAGCTGACGCTGGCGGTTCTCGCCGGTCGACACATCAAGCACGGTGCCATCACGTTGATCGATGTCGAAGACGGCCGCTGACAGCAGCAGGTTCGTGCCTTCGGGCGCGTATTTGAGGCCGATCTCGCGCTGCGTGGATTGCGTCGGGCGGGCGGCCCTCTGCGTGCTGTCATCGGCCGGATCATCATAAACAAAGCCGATATTGGGCGCGAAAGAGGTCGAAACGCTGCCATAGACCATGACGCCGTTGGTCCAGTCATAGCTCAGCGCCAGGCGTCCGGATCGGCCGGTGTCGTCCTGCGTGCTATTTGAACCGTCGGGAGCCGTCGTGATCGTCTCGACACTGTCCCAACGGGCGCTGGCAAAGGCCTGCCAGTTGCCCCACTGCATCTGATCATGCAGGTAGACGCCCTTCTGGCGCTGCTCCTGCGCACCGTCGAACGGCACCGCCGCCGCGGCCGTCTCGGCAGCCGAGACATAGCCGAGGGTGCTGTAGGTCTCATAGTCGGCGCGGGTCATGTCAATGCCGGCCAGGATCTCGTGCGACACCGGACCGGTGTCCATGCTCCAGCGCAGCCCATTGTCGAGCACCAGCGTGTCGATGTTTTCCTTGTAGTGCCCCCAATAGCGGGCCAGATCGGCCCCGACGGGATAGTGCCCGCTGTATTCGAGGTCGATGTCAACGCTTGCCGCCCGGAAGCTCTGGCGCAGCGTTACGCTGTCGTTCAGGTCATGCTCGACCTCATAGCCGAGGCGCCACTGGTCCTGCTCGAAATCGTTGTAGTCGGGATCACCCTCGTAGAGGTCCGACACCGTGCCATAAGCCGGGTTGTAGAAGGCGGCGGTGCCGCCCGTCAGCGAATTCGACACCTCTGCCAGCAGCGTCGCGCGTGTCACGCCATTGTCCCAAGACAGGGCCGGAGCAAGATAGGACTTGTCGTCTGCATAGCCCGGAAGATCACTGTTTGCCTTGCGGGCCAGACCCGTCAGGCGATAGCTGAACTCGCTGCCTTCGGAGACGGGGCCGGAGATGTCGCCCGCAATCTGGGCGCGGTCGTTGGCACCGGTGGTCAGTTCGATCTCGCGGTAGCGCTCGTTCTTCGGGCGCTTGGTGATCAGATTGACGATGCCGCCCGGTCCGCTGACGCCATAGAGCGACGAGTTCGGACCCTTCAGCACAGCCACTCCTTCCAGTCCGTAAGGCTCGGATTTGAACCAGGCGGTCGGCGCGTTGTATTGGCGCAGCCCATCGCGGAAATAACCGTTGTAGTAAGCCGGAAGCCCCCGGAGGAAGAAGGCGTCGAACCGGGTGTCAAAGCCGTAGTTGTTCGGGTTCGCCGCCGCCGTATAGCCCAGAGCTTCGTTCAGCGTGCGCGGCGCCTGATCCTCGATCTGGTCCTGCGTGATGATGGTGACAGCCTGCGGGATCTTGCCGACCGGCGTGTCCAGCTTGGTCGCCGTGCGACTGATGCCAGGGACATAGCCGTCCTGAACCAGCGTGGTGTCGCTTTCGGCCTCCAGCGTGATCTCGGACAAGACATAAGGGGCGTCTTGAGCCACAGCGGGAAGGGCCGCAACACCGGCGAGCAGGCAGGCAACCAACGGTCTGTTCATCATGATTCCTTGGGCAGTATGGCAGAAAGTGCCCCACGTGGAGGCACGGGAATTAGAGACGCGCCGGCACATGATGGACGCGCCAAAGGCCAGGCTGCTGCTTCGGCTAGAGAACCTGATTTTAATTGTCAAGTATTCACTCTTGCGGGAGCTACCTCTATCACAAGGAGCGAATTTCGATGACCTCTTGATCCACACGCTTTACGTCGACAAGCAGCTGCAGGACCAAAGCTTCACGTAAGCGATAGGATGGTTGAACCGGATGTTTTACAACCAGCGGGCCGACTCGTGTTGGACTACATGGGAAGTTATGGACATCTCAGCATGATCATGCTGCCTCCAAGCGTCGGCCTGTCGAAGCATCGAAAATGTGAAGGTGCTTTCGATCAAAGCGGAGTGGCAGTGTGCCGCTTAGACCCCGGCTTTCCTCGGCAGCGATGCGCACGGTCAGCTCGCGGCCGCCCAGGAAGCAGACAAGATCGACACCTATGGCTTCGGCTTCCGGGGTGGCAAGTCAGGGCATGAACACTGGGGCAGCTTCACGCTGGGCGCGACGGGCGTTGCCCTGGACAATAGCCTGACCTCGGATGCAGGGGTAGCAGGCACGCAGTTCGTCATCGACCTCTTCCAGAAGGACAAGGTGTTCCCGCCCTCGGCCCCGAACGATGGCTTTCAGGAGATCATCGGCGCGTTCAAGACTGGGGTGACCGCAATGACCATCCACCACGTGGGATCGTCGAACGATCTGGTCGAGGCACTCGGCGACAAGGTCGCGGCCGTGCCGGTGCCGGAATGCGGCGGCGGACGCTGGACCACCTTTGGCGATGAGTCGACCGCCGTGCTGTCCAATGCCTCGGACAAGGAAGCCGCCTGGAAGTGGATCTCGTTCCTGTCCAGTGAAGGAAACAACGCGCTGTTCAACACCGCGACGGGCCAGCTCCCGGTGACGTTGTCCGATACAGCGACCTGGCAAGGGCACGAGGCTCGTTTCGTTGAGGCGACCAAACAGTCTCTGCCCTTTGCGAAACTGCTGCCGGCATCGTCCAATACGCCGGAGTTCGTGAACACGGTCTGGCCTGCGAATATGCAGCGCGCCCTGCTGGGTCAGATCTCGGCCTTGCAGATGAACGAGGCCATCGCGGAGCTTTTCGCCGACAACTGATTGTGCTTAGGGCCGGGGCTACCCTTCCCCGCCCCTCTTCCGAATGGAACGTCCTTGGCGGAGCCTTCCGCGAAGGCCGAGGAGAGTCTGTCCGATGACATCCATCCCCGTCCCCGAGCAAGCGGGATCATCCCCCGCCAGAGGCACAGCGCTTTGGCGTCAGGTCATGCCGCTTGCCCTGCTGTCACCGGCCGTCCTGGTCACACTTGCCATCGTGTTCTTTCCGATGGTCCAGACCGCCTGGATGAGCCTGCACGAGTATGTCCTGTTCCGCCCGAAGAACTTCGACTTGGTGGGATTGCAGAACTACCTCAACGTCTTTCAAGACGAGGTGTTCTGGATATCGCTACGCCACACGGTGCTCTGGATCGCGATCACCGTCCCTGCACAGGCTCTGCTGGGACTGGCAACCGCGCTGCTACTGAACCAGCAATTTCCCTGGCGGCCCATCGCGCGGGCGCTGATCATCATTCCGTGGGCGCTGCCGTCGGTCGTGATCGCGCTGATGTGGACCTGGATCTACGACTCCAACTACGGGATCCTGAACGACCTGCTGCTGCGGATCGGGATTCTGGAAACCTCGATCCCTTGGCTGGCGAACCCTGATACCGCGCTTTACGCGATCATCCTGACGCTGACCTGGCAGGGCTTTCCCTTCTTCGCGGTGATGATCCTGGCGGGCCTGCAATCCATCCCGCGCAGCTATTATGAGGCTGCTTCTCTGGATGGCGCATCCACCCTGCGGCAGTTCTGGCATATCACCCTGCCGGGCATCTCTGGGGTGCTCTTCACCGCAATCCTGTTGCGCACTATCTGGGTTGCCAACTCCATGGACGTGATCTTCGTGATGACTGGCGGCGGGCCGGGATATTCGACCTATACCCTGCCGCTCTATGCCTTCCTCGAAGCCAGAACGAACCTCAACTTCGGCTACGGCTCGGCCTTGGCCATGACCTTCACGCTTCTGCTGCTTGGCATCGTGATCCTGTATCTGAAGCGCTCGGCAAAGGCGGTGCAGTGATGGCGCTGGGACGCAAATCGACCCTCAGGCGGGTGCTGACCGTGGATCTGCCGATGCTGGCCATTCTGGCCTTCACGCTTGGGCCTTACCTGTGGATGCTGCTGACCTCGCTCACCGCCGAGGAGAGCCTGTTCACGCGCGGCCCCTCGGTCTTCGACCTGGTCTGGAGCAATTACGAAAGGCTGTTCGCCAACGTCGGCTTTGCCAGGAACATGCTCGACAGCTTCATCATCGCGGCGGGCACGGTGGTGGTGGGCCTGACGCTGTCGGTCACGGCCGCCTACAGCTTTTCGCGCTTTGAGTTCCGCTTCAAGAAGGTGCTGCTCTTGCAGTTCCTTCTGATCAACATGTTCCCATTGGTGCTGCTGATCCTGCCGCTGTTTGTGCTGATGCGCCAACTCGGGCTTCTGGATACGCACTTCGCGCTGATTGTGGCGAACTCGACGATCGCCATTCCGTTCTCGGTCTGGATGATGACCAGCTACATCAACGGCATCCCCAAGTCGCTGGACGAGGCTGCGATGACCGACGGCTGTTCGCGCCTGCAGGCAATGCGCAAGGTCATCCTCCCGCTCTGTGCGCCGGGGATCATTGCGACGGGCATCTACATCTTCATCACCGCCTGGAACGAATACCTGTATGCACTGACGCTGGGCGGTCAGAATGTGCGACCGATCACTGTCGCCGTGCAGACGATGATCGGCGAATATCAGGTGCAATGGGGCCTGTTGACTGCAGGAGGCATCGTCGGCGCGCTGCCCGCAACCATCCTCTTCCTGATCGTCCAGCGTCGACTTGTCGGCGGGCTGACCCAGGGCGCCGTAAAAGGCTGATGAAATTTTTGCTGCCGTCTCTTGTGGACGGCAGCCCTAATCCGAGGAACTGTCTTGAATAATCCGATCGGCATCATCTCGATGCAATACGTCCGGCCGTTCACCAACGCCGCATTGCCTTATCTGAAGAAGACCCGCGAGCTGGGCTTCGACTTTATCGAACTGCTGGTCCCCGAACCCGGGGATGATCTGGACCCAGGTGAGGTGCGTCGCATCTGCGAGGGCGAGGGACTGGACATCGTGCTGGCCGCGCGAGTCAACCTGCAACGCTCGATCGCCAGTGAAGACGCAGGACATCGCCAAGGTGGACTGGATTATCTGAAGTTCTGCATCGATGCTGCTGAGGAAGTGGGCGCCCGGATCATCGGTGGCCCCCTGTATGGCGAGCCCTTGGTCTTTGCGGGGCGGCCCCCCTTCCCATGGACGGCCGACCAGATCGCGACGCGCGCCAAACGCACCATTGATGGTCTGGCCGAGGTTGCGCCGCTGGCCGCAGCGGCGGGCAAGGTCTTTGGTCTCGAGCCGCTGAACCGTTTCGAGACCGATATCGTCAACACAACCGCTCAGGCGAATGAGATCGTCGATGCGGTAGGCTCGCCCGGTCTTGGTGTCATGCTGGATACCTTTCACATGAACATGGAGGAACGCTCGATCCCCGACGCGATCCGCGCGGCGGGCGACCGGCTGGTGCATTTCCAGGCCAACGAGAACCATCGCGGTTTTCCCGGCACCGGCAACATGGACTGGACTGCCATTTCGCGGGCGCTGCATCAGGTCGGCTACCAGGGGCCAGTTTCGCTGGAACCATTCCGGCGGGAGGATGACCGCGTTGCTCTGCCCATCGCGCATTGGCGCGCACCCCATGAAGATGAAGACGGCAAGCTGCGTGCGGGCCTCGGCCTGATCCGCTCGGCGCTTGCCTTTGCAGAGGTCAATCACTGATGACGATCAAGATCGGCTGGATCGGCTGCGGCCGCCACGCAACCTGGATGCTCATGCCGCAGCTGGCACGCAGCGGTTTTGGAATCGCTGCAGTCTGTGACCGAGACGAAGGGGCGGCGCAGAATGCTGCACGCCAGTTCGGCGCCAAAGCGGTCTATTCAGACTATGAGGAGATGATCGCCAACGCCGACATTGACGCGATTGGCATGGCGGTAGGCCCGGAGGTTCACTTCCGTGCCACAATGGCGGCAATCAGGCGGGGCATCCCGGTCTTCATGGAAAAACCTCCGGCCGCCTCTGCTGCAAAGGCTAAGGAACTGCTGGATGCCTCGGATGCGGCAAAGGTGCCGGTGACCGTCGGTTTCATGAAGCGTTACTCCACCGGAAACAAGATCGCCAAGAACATTCTGGATGGCGGCGACTTCGGTCAGGTTCTGGGCATTCACGGCAGCTACATGACCGCGCCTACCTACTTCGCGGGCGAGGTCGATTATACCGGCTTCTACTTGCATCACTGTGTCCACTACATGGACCTGATCACCTGGTTCGCTGGATCGGAATTCGCCGATGTGCGGCTGCGCAAGAACGTGCCCGGCAAAGGCAAGATGCTGATCCACATGAACTTCGAGTGCGAGAATGGCGTAATCGGCAACGTGGTCATGGGCACGGTGCAATCCCGCGGCACGCCGATGGAATTCGTGCAGATTATGGGCGACCAGAACCGGGTTGAAGTCGAGAACATCATCAACGTCGCGTGGCACCGCAATCCACCGTTCAAGGCGGAGGATCCCGAAGCAGTGCTGGATCCTGGCTGCGACACGCTGGTCTGGACACCCAACTTCACGGCCGCTGCAAATGAGGATCACAAAGGCTATCATACGCTGCTTCTCGATGTCGCCGCCAAAATCCGCGGCGAAAGCGATGCCGTTCCTCAGATCCGCGATGGCTGGCTGGCGATGCAGAGGCTGGAACGAATGATTGCACTCATCGAAGCTTAATTTCGTAGCCCGGCGGCCCTAAGACTTTCTCGCAAGCCCGATCCTTGGCACCAGACCCATCGTTTCCAAGTGTTCGGCATGATTCAGGCTGTGCCGGGAGACCTGATTCATGAGCAGTCTTTACTGGCCGCTGACAACGCCCCTGTGCCATCAGCCAGCGTGCTGCGAAGTCCGCAGCTTCAGATAGCGCCAAGGTGACTGCATTGCAGACGGTTAAAGATCTCCGGTGACCTCCTCCCAGCCGTCGCTCTTGCCGCAACTGTCATGCTCTGGCCGTGAATGAACAACGAGTCTTGCCCTCAAATAAGCTTGCCGGAAGGGTTCATCCTCTCCAATACTTAGAGGAATGACCTTTTTCGATGGTGCATTTTCTTGAGCTTTCGTTTTGTCCATACTGCCGATCTGCATCTCGATGCTCCGCTGACCGCGATCGCCCTTCGCGACCCCGATCTTGCCCGAGAGGTGGGCGTCGCATCCCGCACGGCCTTTTCCCGGATCGTGGATCTGTGCATCAGGGAGGATGCCGCGTTTCTGCTGATCGCGGGCGATCTTTGGGATGGGGAACACAGCTCGACCAAGACACCCCGCTTCCTGAAGCAGGAGTTGTTGCGCCTGAAGGAAGCCGGCATCCGTTGCTTCGTGATCCGCGGCAACCACGACGCGCTTGCCCGGCTGACCGGTGAACTGGATGCACCGGACAACACCACCCTGTTCGCCGGCCGCCCTTCGACCGCCGAGATCGAGGTCGATGGCCACCCGATTGCCATCCACGGGCTGAGCTTCCGCGACCCGCACGCGCCCGAAAGCCTGCTGTCGCGCTACCCTGCCGCGAAACCGGGCGCCTTCAACATCGGCATGATGCACACCAGCCTGAACGGCAGCCCGGGCCATGACCCTTATGCGCCGTGCAGCACCGGGGATCTGGATGGCCACGGCTATCACTACTGGGCGCTTGGCCATGTTCATCGCCGCGCCCAGCATCTGGGCCGGGCGACGATCGTCATGCCCGGCATACCGCAAGGGCGGGATATCGGCGAGGCAGGTCCGACCTCGGTCACCCTGGTCGATGTGGCGGACGACAACACCGTCTCGCTGGAAGAGCGGACGGTCGCTGCGATCCGCTTCGACCGGCTCGAGGTCGAGTGTTCAGGCACGAGCGATTGGCAGGATCTGCTGACGCTGCTGGAGGCCGAGATCCGGCGCATCGGTCAGGCGTCCCGCGCCGAAAGCCACCTGGTGATCCGGCCGGTCCTGCGCGGCACGACACCGCTTGCCTGGCGGCTGGCGCGCGATCACGACCGGCTGGCAGAGGAGGCGCGGGCCTTCGCCGCCGCGGCAGGCATCTGGATCGACAAGCTGGAGCTGCGGCTGAATGCCGATGATGAGGGGACCATCGTCACGCCCGGGCTGCCGGGCGAACTGGCGGGCATGATGCTGAATGACCTGCCGCAGGATCCCGGTCTCGAAGCCGCCCTTGTTTCGGCGGCGCGGGAGCTGCTGCGCGACCTGCCGCCTGATGCGCGCGATATCCTGGGCCAAGAGGAGGGCGAGGTGCCCGCGCGATGTCGGGAACTGCTGCGGGAGGGTATCCCATCGACCCTGGCGCGGCTGGCCGGGGACAAGGCCATCTGATGCGCCTGGAACGCCTGGATCTGACCCGCTATGGCCGCTTTACGGGAAAGTCGCTGAGCTTTGCGCCGCCCGTGCCGGGTGGCGCCGATCTCCACATCGTCTACGGACCGAACGAGGCCGGCAAGTCCACCCTGTTCTCGGCCTGGCTGGACCTGCTGTTCGGCATTCCCCTTCGCAGCCGATACGATTTCCTGCATCCCGGCCCCACCATGCAGATCGGGGCCCGGCTGACCCATGCCAGCGGCACGCTGGAGCTTCGGCGGCTCAAGCGACAGAATGCAAGCCTGCTGGACGGACACGACGCGCCTGTTCCTGAAAGCGTTCTTCAATCAGCCTTGGGTGGGCTGTCGCGCGACAGCTATTCCGCGATGTTCTCGCTGGATGACGACACGCTTGAAAAGGGCGGCGACAGCATCCTGGCGAGCCGGGGCGATCTGGGCGAGATGCTGTTTTCCGCAAGCGCCGGCCTTGCCGAGCTTGCTCCCCGGCTGGAAGGCCTTCGCGCGGACCTGGACGGCTTTCACCGCAGCGGCAAGCGCAGCGGCTGGCTTTACGACGCCAAGAAGCAACTGGCCGATCTGGACGCCCAGCGGCGGCGCATGGAGGTTTCTGCGTCCGCCTTGCAGAAGCTGACGCGGGAAGCGGCAGCCGCGGAACAGGCATGGCGCGAGGCGCGCTTGCGCGAGGATGCGGCGCAGGCGGAACTGGAGCGGCTTGGGAATGTTGCCGCAGTTTTGCCCATGCTGGCAAGGTTGTCTGCGCTTCAGGACCAGCTGCAGGCTATGGCCCATCTGCCCGAGATCGACGCCCGCGTTCAGGACGACTGTGCCAGGATCGAGCGCGAGCGGCTGGAATTGAACACGCGCATTGCCGACCGTGCCGTGCGGTTGCAGGGGTTCGAGGAAAAGCTGGCTTCCCTTGTGGCCGACCCCGCCGTGCTGGCCCGCGCGGACGATATCCATGCGGCCGAGGCGCTGCGGTCGGAACATGATACCGCCATCAAGGACCTGCCTCGCAGGCGGCAAGAGGCAGCCGAGGTGCAGGCGCGCATTGGTGCGCTTCTGTCGGAACTGGGGCAGCGCGACCGTCAGGCGCCGGATCTTGTGCTGCCGTCCGCCCCTCTGGCGCGGATGCGGTCGCTGTTGTCCGAACGCTCGGGGTTGCTGACAGCCTTGGCCGCCGCTTCGTCTGAAACCCGCAAGGCCGCAAATCTGCTGATGCGGGAACGGGACCAGCTTGGCAGTTCCGAGCCCGTTGATGATGACGCCGCGCTTTCCGCCCTGCTGACAAGACTGCGTGCCCAGGATCCGGCTGATGTCCGCAACCGTGCGCTGCGCGACCGCGATCAGGCGCAGGGCCGGCTGTCGGCCGCCATCGAGGCGCTGGCGCCCTGGTCCGGGGACGGCGACAGCCTGGCCGCGCTTGCCGTCCCGCCCGGATGGCAGATCCGCCAATGGGAGGATGATGGCGAAACCGCCCGCCAGCAGGAACAGGACACCCGCCGTGAGGTCGAGGGCCTGCAGGCCCAGCTGGATCGCCTGCAGGCTGACATGGCGGGCGAGGCCGAGGTCCGAACAGCAACAGGCATGACCCTGGCCGATGCCGCCGCCGCGCGCGGCAGGCGCGAGGCCCTGTGGGCCGAGCATCTGGACAGCATGACCGCAGGCAGCGCGCTAAGCTTCGAACAGGCCCTGCGCGAGGATGACCGCATCTCGGCGCTTCTTGCCGAAGCCCTGGCCGCGGCAAGGCGGGAAGCCCTGCAGCGAAGCGAACGGGACCAGATCGGCGCGCGGCTGGACGGTGCCAAGGCAAGGCTTGAGACTGCCCGGCAAAAGCGCATGGCGATCGGCGCCGAGATCGACTCTGCCTGCGGTGCGCTTGGTCTGACCGGGGGCTCGCTGCCTGACCTTCAACGTTGGCTAGACCTGCGGCTTGCCGCATTGACGGAACGCCACGCCCTGCGCGATGCCGAGACCGCCTTGGCTCGCAGCAACGACTTGCTGGACAGCGCGGTGCGCGCGCTTGCTGCAGGGCTTGGCGTGGCCGACGACGGTGAGGCGCGTGAATACGAGGCCTTGCTGGCCGCCGCTCTTGCACGACTGGACGCCACGGACCGCCGCCGCGAGGCGCGACGCCGACTGACCGGGCTTGCAGCGGACCTGCGCGAACGCGAGCAGGCCGAAAAGGAAGCCCGCGACGCGCTGGCCGGCTGGCGGGAACAATGGGCAGAGGCTTGCCGCGGCACGGTCCTGGCGAGCCTTCCCGACGACGATCCCGGCCTGGGCGCGATCCTTGATCTGCTGGATCAGCTTGGCAGTGCCGTGCGCGATCTGGCGATGCTGGAAGACCGGATCGCCAAGATGCAGGCAAACCAGGACCGTTTCCGGCAGACCAGATCGGCTATCACGCTGTCGCTTGGCATGCCGGACACGGTGCCGTGGAGCGATGTGCTGCAGCGCCTGCGCCGCGCCCAGGATGCGGCGCGCGACTGCGAGGGGCTTGCCGGGCAGCGCGACGCTGAAATGCTGCAGGACAAGGATGATCGCCGCCTCCTTGCCCTTCGCGACAGGGAAGCCGCCGATCTCGGCGCGTCACTTGACTGGGCAAAGGGCGAATGCACGCTGGCCGGCCATGTTGCCTGCTGCCTGGAGGCGACAAAGCTGCGCCGCGACATCGCCGCCCTGGAGGATGACCTTCGCGATCGCCCCAGGCCCGGCGAGAGGGACGACCCCCTGACGATCCGCCAACAGATCGAGACGCTCAAGGCCGACGCGCAGCTTCTGCGTCGCGAGACCGAAGCCCTTCTGGAAGCGCATCACGAGGCCAGGCGGCAAATCGAGGCCGTGGGCGGGGATGATGCGCTGGCGCGGATCGCATCGGACCGGCAGAACCTGCTGCTGGAGATCCGAGACCGGGCGCGCGATCACCTGGCCGCCCGGTTTGGCCTGATGGCTTTCGAGAAGGGGATGCGGCGTTACCGTGACCAGCACCGCAGCGCCATGATGGCCCGTGCCTCGGACGCGTTCAGCAGGCTGACCATGGGGGCTTACAGCGGCCTGACCAGCCAGCCCGACGGCGCAAACGAAATCCTCGTGGCGCTTTCCGCGGGTGAGGGGGCGAAAGTGGCGCCCGATCTTTCAAAGGGCGCGAGGTTCCAGCTTTACCTGGCCCTGCGCATCGCCGGGTATCACGAACTGGCCCAAAGCCGCCCGTCGGTTCCCTTCATTGCCGACGACATCATGGAAACCTTTGACGATCACCGTTCCACCGCGGCCTTCGCGCTGCTGTCGGACATGTCGCGTCTGGGGCAGGTGATCTATCTGACCCATCACCGCCATTTATGCGACCTTGCCCTTGCCGCCTGTCCCTCGGCCAACGTCATTGATCTGCAATCCCTTTGAAAGCCGCGCCCATGCAGGATGAAAGCTCGCCCCCCGTCTCTCTGGAAACGTCCGAACCGACCTTGGCCCTGAGCTTGCATCCCGCTCTTGCGGGCAAGGTGAACTTTGCCACCGCTCAGAACGGCGTGGCAGTCGTCAAGCGGCTGGCAATCGAGAACACGGAAACAGAGGCCGTTCGGGATGTCCGTTTGACGCTTTTTGCGAGTCCCGCCATCCTGCGAGAAAAGACTTGGGTCATCGACAGCATCGCCCCGGGTGTCACCCTGCAGTTGAGCGATCTGGAAACGCCGCTTGATACCGCCTTGCTGGGGGGCTTGGATGAGGCGGAGATCGGCCAGCTGCAGTTCCGGCTGTCGGCGCAGGGACTGGAAGACGTCACATCGACCCACCGGATCGAAATGCTGGCTCGGGACGAATGGGGCGGTCTGGCCGAGATGGACAACATCCTGGCAGCCTTTATCTCGCCCAATCAGCCGGCGGTAGCCCGGATCCTGAAGGAGGCTGGCCGGCTGCTGGAGGCGGCAGGCCATTCGGGCGCCATAGATGGATACCAGGGCGGCGATCCACATCGCGTGTGGATGCTGGCGGGCGCGATTTGGTCGGCAGCAACGGGCCTCGGCCTGACCTATGCTGTGCCGCCTGCTTCCTTTGAACGGGTTGGTCAAAAGATCCGCGATCCCGAACGGATCGTTTCCGAAGGCCTTGCGACCTGCCTCGATAGCACCCTGCTCATCGCGGCCGCCTACGAAGCGGCAGGGCTGAACACGGCCGTGCTTTTCTCACATGGTCATGCTTGGGTAGGGGTGTGGCTGGTCAAAAAGGACTTCGGTCGGCTGGTCGAACCTGATGTGGTGGCCGTCAGAAAGGCTACGGTGGCGCGCGAATTCGTGCCCTTGGAAACCACCCTGCTGACCCGCCGTCCCGCCGTGGGCTTCGAGGAAGCCATCGCCGCCGGACGCGACCGCCTGTCCGAAGCCCGTGAGACGGAATTCATCCAGGTGGTGGACATCAACCGCGCCCGCGCCGCGCGCATCCGCCCGCTGGCCAGTCATCGCACTCCTGACTCTCCTGCCCACGAGGACATTGCTGCGTCACCCGCCGCCCTGCCGCGGCCACTGGATCTGGGTCTGTTACCCGGCGAACTGGTCGAGGAAGCGCCCACGACGGCCATGGGCCGCATCGAACGCTGGCAGCGTAAGCTGCTCGACCTGTCGCTGGCCAATCGTCTCTTGAACTTCCGCGACACGCGCGGCGCGGTGCCGATGATCTGCCCGGACATCTCGGCGACGGAGGACCGGCTTGCCAATGGCGAGGTCTTCCGCTTGCTCGCGCTCAAGGACGAGAATGCCATCTCAGGCCGAGACATCCCGGCCGACGAGGCCCGCCAGATCGAACGGGATCTGGCGCTGGATGCCCTAACACGGGGACAGATCGCCGTGCCGTTGACCGCGCGCGACATGGCAGCACGTTTAACCGAGCTTTACCGCAAGGCGCGCAGCGACATGGCCGAAGGCGGCACCAACACGCTGTTCCTGGCGGTCGGCTTCCTGCGCTGGAAGAGATCGGAGGGCGACACCCGGTCTTATCGCGCGCCGCTTCTGCTGTTGCCAGTAAAGCTCGAGCGCCGCTCGGCCCAATCGGAATATCGTCTGAGCCAGCTCGAAGACGAGGTTCGGATCAACTCCACGCTTCTGGAGATGCTCAAGCGCGATTTCGAACTGCGCATCCCCGATCTGGAGGGGGATCTGCCGCGTGATGAAAGCGGCCTAGACATCCCGCGCATCATGGAGATCCTGCGTCAGCGGGTGCGCGACGTAGCAGGCTTCGAGGTCGTCGAGGAATGTGCGCTCTCGATGTTAATTTCCACCCAGAAGTGACCCAGGTTTTCCATCGAGAACTGACCCACCTTTGATTATGGTTTTTGGGTCATT
>NZ_JBHRXY010000043.1:0-18392 GCF_042648745.1 Paracoccus angustae | reverse complement strand
GTCTCTTGCCACACCTCCAGGCAGCGCTGTTCCAGCCAGGCATTCATCGTGGCAAGGTCGGGAAAGCCCGGCATCCCCTGCAAGACCTGATGGCGGGAGTCCTGAACATTCTTCTCGACCTGTCCCTTCTCCCAACCCGCTGCCGGATTGCAAAACTCCGGCTCGAAGACATAGTGGTTGGCCATGGCGAGGAAGCGGAGGTTGACCTGCCGCTCCTTGCCACGGCCCACACGATCCACTGCCGTCTTCATGTTGTCGTAAATGCCGCGTTCAGGCACGCCGCCGAACACACGGAACGCGTGCCAGTGGGCATCGAACAGCATCTCGTGGGTCTGCAGGGGGTAGGCGCGCAACAGGAAGGCCCGGCTGTGCGACAGCTTGATATGCGCCATCTGAAGCTTGGTGCGCTCGTCGGTCAGATGCCCGTAGTCTTCGCTCCAGTCGAACTGGAAGGCCTCTCCCGGTCGGAAAGACAGCGGAACGAAGGTGCCGCGGCCCGTGGTCTGTTGCTCGCGCTGGCGATCTGTCCGCCAGTCCCGCGCAAAGGCCGCAACCCGGTTGTAGGAGCCGGTGAAGCCGAGCGCCACGAGATCGGCATGCATCTGCTTCAGCGTCCGCCGCTGCTTGCGCGACTTGCCGGCCTCCGTCTTCAACCAGCCGGCCAGCTTCTCGGCGAAAGGATCAAGCTTGCTTGGCCGATCCGGCGTGGCAAAGGACGGCTCGATCGCTCCTGAGTTCAGATACTTCTTGATCGTATTGCGCGACAGGCCGGTGCGACGCGCGATCTCGCGGATTGGCAACTTCTCCCGCAGCCGCAGCTTCCGGATCACGTTCAAAAGTCCCATGTGGATCACTCCGTAAACCCCCTCCGCTCTCCGCGTCGGGGAAGGGTCACATGGGTCAAATCTCAATGGAAATTATGAGCCTGCCTGGGTCACTTCTGGGTGGAAATCAACACCTTGGGCCTTCTCGGGAGCCACACCATCCTTTGACCTGGGTCAAGGTGCGAACCAGCCCGTTGGGGTCACCTGAACATCCTGATGAACCTGAAAGGAACACGCCATGACCGACATCCGCTTTGATTTCTCGGGCCGCACCGCGATCGTGACCGGCGCTGCCTCGGGGCTAGGGCGCGAGATTGCTCTGGAGCTTGGGGCCTCCGGCGCATTTGTCATCGTCAGCGACCTGAAGGACGAAGCCTGCCGTGCCGTGGTGGACGAAATTGCGGCAGCCGGGGGCAAGTCCAAGGCCTTTGCCGCCGATGTCACCGATGAGGACGCCATGCGCGAGATGGCGTCGTTCGCGGAAAAGGACTGCGGCGGGCTGCACATGGCGGTGAACAATGCAGGCATCGGTGGGCCGTCGATGCCGACTGGGGATTATCCGTCGCAGGACTGGCGCCGTGTGATCGACATCAACCTGAACGGGGTCTTCTACGGCATGCGGTGGCAGATCCCCGCCATGCTGCGCACGGGAGGCGGGTCCATCGTCAACATGTCCTCGATCCTGGGGTCGGTTGGTTTTGCCAATTCCGCGCCCTATGTCGCGGCCAAGCACGGGCTTCTGGGACTGACCAAGACCGCGGCTATGGAGTATGCGCAACAGGGCATCCGCGTGAATGCCGTGGGTCCGGCCTTCATCGACACGCCCTTGTTGTCGGCCAATCTGTCGCCCGAGGTCATGGAAGGCTTGGCGGCCCTGCATCCGATGGGTCGCATCGGCAAACCGGCCGAGGTGTCGGCCCTGACCTGCTTCCTGCTGTCGAACCGCGCCAGCTTCATCACCGGAAGCTATCACCTCGTGGATGGCGGCTATACCGCGCCGTAGTTGATCACCTCACAGGCAAGCACAATCTGTCCGACATGCGGCGGCTGACACCCAGGACGTCAGCGCCGCCATGCGTCATATTGCACTGTTTGCCAAACAACCTTCAGCCTTTGCAGATCGTCGAGGCAGTACGGGTGTTATGGTTAACTTCGTTGCGGGAAGATCGCGTTGATGAGCATAGTGCCAGAGGTGAATGTCAAAAGCCCATACACATGATCACTGATCCATGCCCTCAGTCACCTTGATGCCTCAGGAACGTGGGGGCGTATGGTGCACCTTTCTTTTGTCCGGGAAAGTTGGTCAGTGTCCGGGCGCAGCTTTGTCGCCCGGACCAATGAATGGCCTTACAGGTCTTCGCGCTCCTGGCCCGACCTACCTAATCCACAGGGGGTGTGGGCAAATCGGCCGGCGCCCAAATGCACCCAGTCCATTCCGACCGAAGCAGCAAGGTAGTCGTCGGATCCCGGCCATCTCAGTTCCGCCTGGTGGTAGCGCGGCAGCACCAGCCCCTTCATCAGGACCAGATACAGCAGGAAACCCAGCGGGAAGCCGATCACGAAGGCATAGACTGACCACCAGGCCGCGACTGTCCCTGCCACAATCCAGGCGGTCAGCCCGGCCGGATTGAAGCCACGGTGATAGCGATACTGCCCATGAGGATCGAACAGGGCGGGCACGTTCACGCGGCGCCGGCGGATCACATAATAATCGGCGACCATGATGCCGCCGATGGCCGACAGGAAGGCACCGTAATAGCCCAGGAACACGAACAGGTTGTCGAGGATCTGCCACGGAAAGCACAGCGTGCCCACCACGCCCGCAATGACCACGGACATGCGATAGTTGATGACGCGCGGGGCGAGGTTGATGAAAGTCAGCGCCGCCGGAATCAGGTTGGCCGAGTTGTTGGTGGACCATTGCGCCAGCACGACGAGGATCAGCAGGACCAGCAGTGCAATGCCCTGTGCGTCGCCCTGGATCACCTCGACCGGGTTCCAATTGCCGGTTGCGATGAAGGACACCGCGCCGATCCCGGCAATCATCCCTTGCGTCACCGGCAGCGCGATCAGTTGCGCCAGGAAGATCGCGCGGTTGCGCTGTACGAAGCTGCGCGTGCCGGTGCGGGTCTTCACGAAGCGGGTCAGGTTGGGGATGTCAATGGCCATCGTGGACCAGAAGCTCATGTTGGCGATGAACAGCACGATCAGGGATGCCTGCCCCTCGGCCCGGAAGGTCCAGATGTTGAGGCCCTTGGTTTCAGCTACGCCTTCCAGGGTGAAATACATCCAGACCGAGATCGCGATGATCGCGGGGGCGGCCAGCGACGCCAGCCTTTCGACCGACTTGATGCCCAGCATGGTGTTGGCGACCTGCACGGCGGCGAACAGCGCATACCACACGACCCAGTTCGAGAAGCCCAGGAAGTATTCGCCGATCCCGTTCAGCGCCAGGGCGCCCAGATAAGTCTGGATACCGAACCACATCGCCGCCACGATCCCGCGCGAGACGGCGGGCAGATGCGTGCCGTGGATGCCGAAGGGGGCGCGCAGGTAGACGGCGAACGACAATCCGTGTTCCGTTCCAATGTCTGCGGTCGCCAGCATCAGCGCGCCGATGGCGAGGTTTGCCAGCATGATCGTCAGCGCCACCGTGGCCAGATCGAAACCGCCCTGGATGCCGGTCGCGCCCAGAGAGTAGGTGGCAATGATGACCGCAATGCCTACCCAGATCCAGGCATAGCCCAGCATGCCGATTGGCCGCTGGCTCGCCCGCGTGGGCAGGATGCTTTCCTCGATCAGGGCGGTGCGATCCCGCCCGACGGATAGCCCGTCTTGTATTATTGTCATGATGCTTATCCCTGTGCGTTGGACACATGCAGCCGTCGCGCGATGGTTCATCCCACGCGGCCGTTATTGTTGGAACGAAAAAAGGGCCGCGTCGTGCGGCCCTTCCCTAGTTCAGCTGTGGCGCTGCATCGCGAAGCGCAGCTTTTCAGTGGCCGCCAGGTCCACCGTCTCGGTCTTGAGGTCGATGGCCACTCCATAGACCTCGCGGGCGTATTCGACCGAACAGAAACCGTCGAGGACATCCTCCAGCACCTTGCGGGGCGCGCGGTTCAGCGGGTTGCCGTAGCCGCCACCGTTGGGGCTGTAATAGGTCATCACGTCGTCGGCCTGTACCGCGAGGCCCGAGAACTTGGAGTACATCTCCGTCTCTTCGCCCGGCTTGGTAGAATTGCTGATCGTGCAGCGCCCGACGGCGCCGTTCTGCCCGCCGAAGATACCCCAGGGCGCGTCGGTATGGCGTTCGGATTCATGGGTGATGAAGGCCGGCGTCAGCACCCGCTGGGCCTTGACGACGCCGATGCCGCCCCGGAATTCGCCCGCGCCCGGAGGGGCGTCGTCGCGCAGCTCGTAGCGGTCGCAGATCATGGGGATGTGCATCGCCAGATCTTCCAAGGGATTGTTGCGGGTGTTGGCCATCAGGTTGTCGATGCTGTCCGGCCCGTCGCTGCGCGGCCGCCCGCCATAGGCACCCTCGTTCACCTCGAGGAAAACCCAGTAATCACCCGACGGCCGCACCCCCGAATAGGCCGCAAAGCTGATCGAGGCCGAGGAGCCCGCGATCACCTGTTCCGGCATCACCGGGGCCAGGGCGCGGATGATCAGGTCGATCATGCGGTTGCATTGGGTGAACCGGGCCTCGGCCGAGGCCGGCGCACGCGGATTGAAGATCGACCCCAAGGGCGCGGTGACCTTGATGGGACGGAACGAGCCTTCGTTCGACGGCACCCGCGTGTCCGAGGTCGCGGCGTCCAGCAGCAGCTTGCGGAACCCCGCATAGGCCGCGACCTTGGTGGACCCCTCGAAGGGCACGTTGTAGGCCGTGGGGGTCTGGTCGGCGGACCCGGTCAGATCCACCTCGATCTCGTCGCCTCGGACGCGGACCGTCACCTTGACCTTCAGCCGCTGGTCGCGGTTGCGGCCGTCGTCGTCCAGCCAACCCTCGGCGGTGTAGTCGCCATCGGGAATCTCGCTGATGCGCTGGCGGGTCATGCGTTCGGCATAATCCATCAGCTGGTTCGCCGCACCGAAGACGATGTCCTCGCCGTATTTCTCCAGCAACTCGACCATGCGGCGTGCACCCAGGCGGGCCGAGGCGATCTGCGCCTCGATATCCATCACCAGCTGTCCTGCCGCGCGGGAATTGCGGCGGATATAGTTCCACATGGCGTTGTTCGGTTCGCCCTTGCGATACAGCTTGGTGCCCGCAAACAGCATCCCCTCGGCATAGACGTCCGGCACGTCGATGATCAGGCCGGGCGTCGCCGCGCCGATATCGACATGGTGCGCGGTGTTCCCGGCAAAGCCGACCAGCCGGCCGTGAAAGAAGACCGGCACGACGATGGCCAGGTCGGGCGTGTGGGACGATCCGTGATAGGGATGGTTGTGGACGACCGCGTCGCCCTCATACCATTCGCCGTCCTCCAGCGTTTCCGCAATGCCGCGCAGATAGCCGGGGATGGACCCGATATGCATCGGCGTCGATTCGGATTCGCACAGCGTGTTGAAGTTCGTGTCGAACAGCCCCGCGCCCAGGTCCTGGCTTTCCCGGATGATCGAGGAAAAGGACATCCGGTAGAGGACATGACCCATTTCCTCGGCGATGGTCTCGAAGGCGCCGCGGATGACCTGCAGCGTGATCGGATCGACCTCGGTGATCTTTGCCATCTGGTTCATGTCAGGCCCCCTTGCTGATGCGCGTGTTGCCGAAGTCCAGCGTCTCGGCCACATAGCCGGGCGGAACCAGGGTGGTTGAGTTGTGCTGGACCAGGATTGCCGGGCCCGGTACGCGGTCGCCCGCATAGAGCTTGGTCCGGTCATAGCGCGGCGTCTCCAGCGTGCGGCCGCAGTCGAAGGTGGTCGGGCGCACGAACATCAGCGCCCGGTCGATCGAGGAGCCGTCGGTGAGCTGCACCTTCGGAATCTCGATCCGGCGCACGCTGGCCGAGCCGATGACCCGCAGCGTAATCAGTTCGACCTCGGCCGCGCGATAGGCATAGCCGTAGTCCTGTTCATGCGCGTCATGGAAGCTGTCGATGATGAGTTGCTTGCTCTCCTGCGTCAGCGGCCCGTCCGGGACATCCGCGCGCAGTTCGAACCCCTGCCCCTGATAACGGCATTCGGCAATGATCTTCAGCTGCTGGGCATCGCGGGCGACCCCGTCGGCATCCAGTTCCTCGTGCACCGCCCGGCACAGCTTGTCGATGTGGCCGTTGATACGCGCAAGGTCGGCATCCGTGGCGGTGTTGAGGATCAGGATCCCTGCTTCGGTATGTTCGTATTGCAGGTCGGTCTTCAGCAGGCCCACGGCGGCCGTGATGCCCGGCGCCACCGGCACGATCACGTCGCGCGCCGACATCGCCTCGGCCAGGGCCACGCCATGCAGCGGGCCCGCGCCGCCGAACGGCATGATCGAGAATTCCCGCGGGTCGATCCCCCGCGCGACCGAGTTTGACCGGATCGCCAGCGCCATGTTGTTGTTGATGATCTTGATGATCCCAAGGGCCGCATCCTTCACGGACATGCCCAGCGGTTTGGCGATCTTGTCCTCGACCGCCTTGCGTGCCAGGTCGGCGTTCAGCTGCAGATCCCCGCCAAGCGCCATATCGGGATCCAGGCGCCCCAACACGATCTGCGCGTCGGTCACCGTCGGCTCTTCGCCGCCGCGGCCATAGCAGGCGGGACCCGGCTCCGATCCGGCAGACCGGGGACCGACGTTGAAGGCGCCGGCCTCGTCGATGAAGGCGACCGACCCGCCGCCCGCGCCAATGGTGACAAGGTCGATCATCGGCGTCAGCACCGGATAGCCCGACACATAGGTGTCACGCTGGTTCATGATCTTCAGCTGACCGCCGGGGATCGTCGAGATGTCGGCCGAGGTGCCGCCGATATCGACGGTGATGATGTTGGGTGTGCCTGCCATTTCACCTTCCGAGGCGCCGCCGATGACGCCGCCGGCGGGGCCGGACATCAGGATGCGGATCGGGCGGCGGGCGCAGCTGTCGACCGTGGAGACGCCGCCGTTCGACTGCATGATCCGCAGCTTGGACGTGACCCCGGCCTCGCGCAGGCGGGCATCGAGGTCGCGCAGGTAATAGGCGGTCTTGGGCCCGACATAGCAATTCATCGCTGCGGTCGAGAATCGTTCGTATTCCCGCATCACCCGCGCCAGTTCCGAGGACATGGTGACATAGGCGCCGGGGATTTCCTCCAGCACGATCTCCTTCGCGCGGGCCTCGTGCGCGTCGTTGAGAAAGCTGAACATGAAGCCGATCACGACCGAACTGATGCCGCGCTTGCGGAACAGCGCGCAGGCCTCGCGCACGGCCTGTTCGTCCAGCGGCTCGGCGATCTCGCCGGTCGGCGGCAGGATGCGCTCGCGCACGGCGATGCGGTTGCGGCGCTTGACCAGCGGCTGGCTCTGCCAGGGCACGTCGAAATGCAGGCTGAAGTTGTAGGGCCGCTTGTGCCGGCCGATATGCAGGATATCGCGGAAGCCATGCGTGGTGATCATCCCGCATTCCGCGCCGTTGTGTTCGATGGTGATGTTGGTCGCGGTGGTCGTGCCGTGAACGATCATCTCGACCTCGGCCGGGTCGATCCCGGCCTTTGTGCAGATTCCCTGCACGCCCTGGACCACCCCGATCGACTGGTTCTTCAGCGTGGTCGGAACCTTATGGTAAAAGACACCCTTCGTGCATTCGAGAACGAGATCGGTGTTGGTCCCGCCCACATCGACGCCTATCCTGGCCATGTGACACCTTCTGCTGGTTTGCCGCGCCGGTCTCTTGCGGCGCTGAAAAGACGCCGGCCACGAGGGCCGGCGCAGGGGGGAGTTCTCTATTCCGCGGCGATCTTTTGCGCGCCGAGGCTGTCGATGTAGGCGACGCATTCATCAACGGTGTGAACGTCGCCGAACTTGGCGTCGATGTCGAAGAGGTTCCAGGCCACCGCGCCCGGCACCCGGTCGCCGATCGCCTCCTTGACCGCGATGGTGCGGAAGCCGTCGGCGATGCCGTCGCAGATCGTCTGGCGCACGCAGGCGCAGGCGGTCACGCCCGTCACCAGGATGGTGTCCACCCCGTTGGCCCGCAGGATGCCCGCCAGTTCGGTGCCGTGGAAGGACGAGGCGCGCTTTTTCAGCAGCGTGTATTCGCCCTCCACCGGAGCGATGCGGCTGTCGATGGCCCAGAGGTCCTTGTTCTTCAGATCCACCACGTCGACGGGGATCTTGTTGTGCCACAGGCCCATGTCGGTGAAATCGGCATTGCGGTCGGTGATCTCGTAGGCGGTGGTGACGTGGACCACGGGCAGGTTCGCAGCGCGGAAGGCCTTCAGCAGCTTCTGCATGCCCGGAATGATCTCGTTGTCCATCTTCTCTTGGTCGCAGGTGAAGGGGTTGCCGGGCCGGGTCCAGGCATTGGCCAGGTCCACGCTGACCAGGGCCGGACGCTTGCCAAAGCCGACGCGCCGCTGAAAGCCGCGCTCCTTGTACAGCTTGCTGGCGGTGTCGAAAGCTTCCTGCAGCAGGCGATCCAGTTCCTTGGTGTCCACTTCGCTCATCGTCGTCATCCTTGTTTTGGTGAGTCGGGTGCATGGCTGCGCCCTTGTGTACGAGCCGTCTTCAATCCCCGTGTCGGCTGATGAACCGCTGCTCTGATTGCCATATTCAGCGCTCCCTTGACCCAACGGAAATGGCGTGTCAGCAATTATTCATGCACGGTACGCATCAATCAGGAGGTGCCATTTCGTGAGCGATTATCCAGGCATCGATAATGTGCATTCCTTCGTCATTCTTGCTGAGGAATTGAGCTTCCGCCGCGCGGCGGAACGACTTCATCTGGATCAGTCGGCGCTCAGCCGTCGCATCCAGAAGCTGGAGGGATCGCTGGGATTTCGGCTGCTGGAGCGCACCACGCGCGAGGTCAGGCTGACCCAGGCCGGGCGCAGTTTCTATGAAGACAATGCCCACCTGCTGCGCGCCTACGAATCGTCAGTCCAGCTGGCACGGCGCATCGCCGCGGGCAAGCTGGGCGCGCTCAACGTCGGCTACATGGCCTTTGCGGCAACGGAACTGATGCCCGCGGCGGTCGCCCGGTTCCGCCAGGCCCATCCCGACGTAGACCTGAAAATCCGCTATATCCGAACGCAAGGACAAAAGATCGCCCTGGCAAATGACGAGATCGACCTGGGCTACATGATCGGCCCCTTTGATCATTCAGATTACCACAGCCTGACGCTGTCGATCGAACCGCTCTATGTAGTGACACCGCGCAACCACGCGCTGCTTCGCCTGACGGTCGTAACGCCCGCCGATCTGGCCGACCAGGAGATCATCCTGGGCGATACACAGGAATGGGAGGAATATCGCTGGCGGCTGAACAACCTGTTCAGCGCCGAGGGAATATCGCTGAACATCACTATCGAGGCCTCCAACACCCTGGCCCTTCTGGGCCTTGTGGCAGCGGGTCTGGGTGTGACCCTCTATCCGGAAAGCCTTATCGGGTTCCTGGGCCGTAATGTCGAAGTACGCCCCATCATGCATCCGCTGTTTCGCATCCACACCGTTCTTGCATGGAAAAGATCGAACCGGTCGCGCCAGGTTCGTGATTTCGTCAAGGTCGCCAGGTTGACCGGAGTTCCGTAAATGACGCCCACCCTCTGGCGCCATGACCGCAACGCCTGATCCCAGTCTCGCTCGGACGACCTCACGTCGCTCCTGACGCTTGTCCGACATGCGATCGAAGGCTGCCAATCTCCCTGGCAGCCTCTCTTTACAAGCGAGAAACGCACGAGGGCAGCTCACGAAGCATCAGCCGGTAGCGCGTGCCCGTGCTTTCGCCGTATCAGACTCGCCCTTGTAAAGTGCCTCTTCCGCCTCCGGCGTGATGCCGTTCCGGCGCTGCCACGAAGAAGGGCATGGTAAATACGGTGCAGAGGCTGTGTCCCATGTGGTAGTGTAGGAGGCCGCGCGCGGAGCCGCGAGCCGCGCGGCCGTAGGTAACGCTGGCGGTCATCGCCGATCTTCGGAGTAGGTTTGGGTTGCAAGACCTGAAACCTGGAATGGAGACGACGATGACCAATGACAGAATGGCGCTTATCGAGCTGGTTGAGAAGCAGGCTGATGGCGATCTCGTGCGCGAGATGCTGGCCTTTGCGGCCGAGCGGATCATGGAAGCCGAAGTTGAGGCGCGGACCGGGGCTGCCAAGGGGGCGCGAACGGCCCTGCGGGAGGTTCAGCGCAACGGATACCGTGACCGCGATTGGGACACCCGTGCCGGGCGGATCACGCTGGAGATCCCGAAGCTCCGGAAGGGCAGCTATTTTCCCAGCTTTCTGGAACCGCGCCGCACAGCCGAGAAGGCCTTGGTGCGGTCATCCAAGAGGCTTATGTTCACGGTGTCTCAACCCGCTCGGTCGACGACCTGGTCAAGGCGATGGGCGCGGGCGGCATGTCCAAGAGCCAGGTCAGTCGCCTGTGCGCCGAGATCGACGAGCGGGTGAACGCCTTCTTACGTCGGTCGCTGGAAGGCGAGTGGCCCTACCTGTGGCTCGACGCGACCTATCTGAAGGTGCGCGATGGCGGGCGAATTGTGACCCGCCCATGACGTTCTGGAGATCGACGGCGACAAGGTCTGGAAGTCGGCGCCCATTGCCCTGGACCTGAACGGCATTGCCAAGGGATATGGCGTGGACTGTCTTGCCCAAGTGCTGGTTGACCACGGGATTGCCGCTGGCCTGGTGGGCATTGACGGAGAGATGCGTGCCCTTGGCCTGCGGCCGGACGGAACGGCATGGGGCATCGCGATCGAGGCACCTGATCCCGATCGCCGCACTCCACACTCCGTCCTTATGCTGCAGGACGCGGCGGTGGCGACCTCGGGCGACTATCGCCATTGGGTCACGGTGCAGGGCTGCCGCCTGTCCCATACCATGGACCCGTAGAAAGGCGCGCCGCTTGCCGCGTCTCCCGCATCGGTGACCGTGGTCGCAGCAACCTGCGCCGAGGCCGATGCTTGGGCCACCGCGCTGATGGTCGCAGGCCCCTCGGCGGGGGCCGAGCTTGTGGCCAGATATGACCTCGACGCGCATTTTCTTCTGCGCGATGGTGTCGGGGGCTTGCAGACGCGAGCCATCGGGCGCCTCTTTGGAGGCGAGGCTGCGGCAGCGGCTGAGGGACAGGCGTGACCGACAAGCGGACAGATCAGTTGAAGACGGGCCTGCTGGGCGTTGCCCTTGCGGGGCTGGTGGCGGGTCTTGCCTTGCACCTTGTCGGCCGTGCCGATCTTGCGGGCCTGGCCTGGGCTGCGGGCGTGCTGCCGGTTCTGGCCGCCCTGCTGGCCGAGATCTTGCGCAGCCTGTCACGGGGCGAGGTCGGCCTCGACATCGTGGCAGCGCTGTCGATGTCCACGGCCTTGGCCTTTGGCGAGACCCTGGCCGCCGCCGTCGTGGCGGTGATGTATTCCGGCGGCACCTTCCTGGAAAGCTTTGCCGAAGGCCGCGCCCGGCGCGAGATGCGCGACCTGCTGTCCCGCGTGCCCCGCACCGCCACCCGCCACCGCAATGGCGGGCTGGAGGACGTGGCCTTGGACGACATCCGCCCCGGCGACCGCCTGCTGATCCGCCAGGGTGACGTGGTGCCGGTGGACGGTCTGGTCGCCTCGGCCACGGCCTTCCTGGATACGTCGGCGCTGACGGGCGAGTCCCTGCCCGTCCGCCTTGAGGAAGGCGCCGAAGCGATGAGCGGATCCACCAACGCGGGCGATGCCTTTGACCTGATCGCCACGCACGAGGCCCGAGACAGCACCTATGCCGGTATCGTCCGCCTGGTCGAGCAGGCGCAGCGGTCCCGCGCCCCCATGGCCCGGCTGGCCGATCGCTGGTCGCTGGGCTTTCTGGCCGTGACGCTTCTGATCGCCGGGGCGGCCTGGTGGTTCACCGGCGATCCGATCCGCGCAGTCGCCGTGCTGGTGGTTGCCACCCCCTGCCCGCTCATTCTAGCCGTGCCCGTGGCCCTGGTTGCGGGTCTGTCGCGGGCTGCCCATTTCGGCGTGCTGGTCAAGGGCGCCAAGCCCTTGGAGGCGATGGCCCGCATCCGCACACTGATCCTCGACAAGACCGGCACGCTGACCGACGGTTGCCCCCGGATCGTAAGCATCGACAGCGCCGACGGCATGGCGCCCGACGAAATCCTGCGCCTCGCGGCAGCAGCAGATCAGGCAACCAAGCACCCAGTGGCGCAGGCCATCGTCGCGACCGCCAAGGCCCGCGGCATGACGCTGCCCGCTCCCCACGACACGGTCGAAATCCCTGGCGAGGGCGTCGTTGCCGTCGTCGAAGGGCGGAAGGTCGTCGTCGGAGGCTACGGCTTCGTCGTCGGGCGCGTGGATCACGCGGATGACCATCCGGACCTGGCCGCCGGATCGGTCATGGTGGCGGTCGGGGTGGATGACCGGATGGCGGGCCATCTCGTGATGTCCGATCCCCTGCGGGACGGCGCGGGCGACATGCTGTCGGGCCTGCGTCGTCAAGGGATCGAACGGATCCTGCTGGCCACAGGCGACCGGGTCGAGGTTGCCCGCCGCGTGACCGAGGGCCTGGGCCTCGACGGAATCCGCGCCGGCCTCACGCCGGACGAGAAGGTCCTTCTGGTCCTGACCGAACACAAGCACGGCCCGGTGATGATGGTCGGCGACGGCGTCAACGACGCCCCGGCCCTGGCCGCGGCCGACGTGGGCGTGGCCATGGGCGCGCGCGGCGCCGCCGCCAGTGCCGAGGCCGCCGACGTGGTGCTGCTGGTGGACCGGCTGGACCGCATCGGCCCTGGGATCGAGATCGCCCGCCGCTCGCGCCGCATTGCGCTTGAAAGCGTTGTGGCGGGCATCGGCCTGTCGGCCTTGGGCATGATCGTCGCCGCTTTGGGCTACCTGACTCCCGTGCAAGGCGCCCTGATCCAGGAGGGGATCGACGTGGCGGTCATCCTCAACGCCTTGCGCGCCCTGCGCATCCAACCCGCCCAAGCCCGCACGGCCCCCTGGGCCAATGAACCTCACCAGGAAGGAGCCCCTGCATGAGCCGTCTGTCGCATTCGGAAATCCACATGGTTCATCGCATCGGCTGGCTGCGTGCGGCGGTGCTGGGGGCCAATGACGGGATCCTCTCCACCTCCAGCCTGCTGGTGGGTGTGGCCGCTTCCGGGACCGGACGGACCGAGGTTCTGGTTGCGGGGCTTGCCGGACTGGTCGCAGGCGCCATGTCGATGGCGGCAGGCGAATATGTCTCGGTCAGTTCGCAAACCGATGCCGAGAACGCCGATCTCGCCAAGGAGCGCAAGGAACTGGCCGAGATGCCCGAGGCGGAGCTTGAGGAACTGACCCGGATCTATCAGGAGCGCGGTCTGACGCGCGATCTGGCGCAGCAGGTGGCGGTGCAACTGACAGCACAGGATGCGCTCGGCGCCCATGCCCGTGATGAGTTGGGGATCTCCGAGACGGTGACCTCTCGTCCGGTGCAGGCGGCGGTCGTCTCGGCCCTGACCTTCGCGGCAGGCGCGGTCGTGCCGCTGATCGTGGCGCTGCTGGCCCCACCCGCGCAGATCGTCGTGTTCGTGGTCGTCGCGACGTTGCTGGCGCTTGCCGTGCTGGGTGGCTTGGGCGCCTCCGCAGGCGGCGCCGGTATTCTTCGCGGCGCATTGCGGGTGACGCTGTGGGGCGTCCTCGCCATGGGGGCGACGGCCATCGTGGGAACGCTGTTTGGCGTTACGGTTGGGTAACGCACGGGCTCCAATAACGTGACGGCTGCACCCGACCTGTAAGCTGGGCGCAAGGTTGCCATGCCAGTCCCGCCAAAAGAGACAACGAACGGCATGGCACATGATGGCGCAGACGGTCTGGATCGGCATCGGCTTTCTGGGGCAGGCGCTGTTCAGCGCGCGTTTCATCATTCAGTGGCTGGCCAGCGAGCGGTCGCGTCAAAGCGTCGTGCCATTGGCTTTCTGGTGGTTCTCGCTGGCCGGTGGAGCGACCCTTCTCAGCTATGCGCTTTGGCGGGGTGATCCCGTCTTCGTGCTGGGACAGGGGCTGGGCCTTGTCGTCTATCTGCGCAACCTGGTGCTGATCCGGCGGCATCGCTTGGCTGCCGCCGCATGAGATCCGTCCTTTCGGCCGCGATGCTGTTCGCGCTGACAGCCCTTACCCTGATCCTGCTGCGGCCCCTGATGCCCGTCGACGAGACCCGCTATCTTGCCGCCGCTTGGGAGATGCGGGTCGGCGGCTCGGCTTGGGTGCCCCATCTGAACGGCGCGCTTTACGGGCACAAGCCGCCATTGCTGTTCTGGCTGATCAATCTGGCCTGGGCCCTGGGCGGCATTGCCGAGTTTCCAGCGCGGCTGATCGGACCGGGTTTTGCCGCTGCCTCGGTCGCGCTGACGGGGCTGCTTGCGCAACGGCTTTGGCCGAACCAGCCCGAACGACCCGGGGCGGCGGCGTTGATCCTTGCCGTCTCTCCCGTCTGGGTGCTGTTCGGCTCGACCACGATGTTCGACGCGATGCTGACCTGCGCCGCGTTGCTGGCCATGCTGGCCCTGTGGTCGGCGGCGCAGCGGCCCCGCCGCGCGGCTTGGGTGGCGCTTGGCGCAGCGGTGGCCTTTGGCGTCTATGCCAAGGGGCCGGTGATCCTGCTGCACGTGCTGCCCGCGGCGTTGACCATGCCACTCTGGGCCGGTCCAGCGCGTTCATCCGGGCTTGTCTGGGCCAGGGGCCTCGGGCTGGCGCTGCTGGTGGCGCTTCTGCTGGTGGGGCTGTGGCTTATCCCTGCGCTGATCCTGGGAGGCGCGGAATACCGGACCGAGGTCCTTTGGCGCCAGAGCGGCGGGCGCATGGTCGCCGCGTTCGCACACCAGAAACCTTGGTGGTTCTTCCTGGCGCTGCTGCCGCTGATGATCTGGCCCTTCGGCTGGTCCCAATCAGGCCTTGCCATGCTGACGCCACGCCGTCTGCTTGCCGATCCGGGGACACGGTTTACAGCCTTCTGGGCGGGCGGCGCCTTGGCGGCCTTCTCGCTCATCAGCGGCAAGCAGGCGCATTATCTGCTGCCCGAGATGCCGGCGTTGGCGCTCCTGCTGGCGGGCAGGCTTCCCACGCGCAAATGGCGACGGCGCGATCTTTGGCTGGCGCTGCCGCTGCTTGCCGCGCTTGCGGCCTTCAGTGCCGCCGCAGCCGGGCTGATCCCTGCGTTGAGGAAGCTGCACGACCCTCTACCCTGGTGGTCCCTGGCCCTGGGCACCGCTTGCCTGCTTGTTGGCATTGTGGGCTTCCTGCGGCTGCGGTCGGCGCCCGTTGCCCTGGCCGCGCTGCCCCTGGCGCTAATGGTCGGGCTCCACCTGGCGCTGAGCCCGCTTTTGTTTGCGTGCTACAACATGACGGCGCTTGGCCGCACAGTTTCCCCCTTTGATCGTGCGGGCATTGCCGTCACCGACGGCACCTATCACGCCCAGCTGAACTTCGCGGGCCGGCTGCGCCATCCCGTGGCCCGGCTGGCAGGTCCCGAAGCCGTCGCAGCCTGGCGGCAAGCCCATCCCGACGGGCTGCTTCTGGATCAGAGCGGCCTGTCGATTTCCGGCATGACCCCCTTTGCCGCGCTACCCTATCGCGGCGGCACATACACCCTTTACCATTCACAAGAGGTCGCGCCATGACGCCCCACGTTTCCGTTGTGCTTCCGGCCAAGGACGAGGCTGGCAACATTGTCCCACTTTTGTGCGGCATCGCGGCCGTTCTGCAAGATCACCCGCACGAGATCATCGTGGTGGACGACGCCTCGACCGACAGGACGCGGCAAGAACTGGCGACGTTGCAGACCTCCTTGCTACAGCTGCGGGTGATCTGCCACGACCGGTCCTGCGGGCAGTCCGCCGCGATCCGCAGCGGCGTGTTGGCCGCCCGGGGCGAACTGATCGCCACGCTGGACGCCGACGGCCAGAACCCGCCTGAGAACCTGCTCGCCCTTCTGGCCCCCTTCCAGCAGGGCGTTCCCTTGCTGGGCCTTGTGCAGGGCCAGCGGGTCGGGCGGCGCGACCGCTGGACGCGGCGCCTGGCCTCGCGTCTGGCAAACCGGATCCGTGCGAGGCTTCTGCGTGACGGAGTGCAGGACAGCGGCTGCGGGCTCAAGGCGTTCCCGCGTGAAGTTTATCTGGCCCTGCCCTTCTTCGACCACATTCACCGCTTCATGCCCGCCATGATCGCGCGCGAAGGGCTAAAGGTCATCACCCTCCCCGTCACCCACGCCCCTCGCGCCTTCGGCCGGTCGAAATACGGCAATCTGCAACGCGCCCTAGTCGGCATCGTGGACCTGCTGGGGGTAGCCTGGCTGATCCGCCGCCGTCGCCTGCCGCAAGCGCAAGAGGTGCCGCGCGCGGCCCAAGACATGCGGGGTGCGGCATGACCGTCCTGATCACCGGTGCCGCGGGTTTTATCGGCTTTCACCTGGCCCGACGCCTGCTGTCCGACGGCGCCAGCGTGATTGGCTTGGACGACCACAATCCCTATTACGATCCTGCCCTGAAAACCGCCCGCGAGGGGCAATTGGCCGCCCACCCCCACTACCTTTCCTTGCGCGGCGGGGTCGAAACTCCGGGCTTGCTGGCAGGGATCATGGCCAGGCACCGCCCGCACATCGTGGTTCATCTGGCAGCCCAGGCCGGTGTGCGCCATTCGATCGAGGCGCCGGGCAGCTATGCTTCGGCCAACCTCGCCGGCACATTCCAAGTCCTGGAAGCGGTGCGGGCTTTTCCGCCCGATCATCTGCTGATGGCTTCCAGCAGTTCGGTCTATGGCGGCAGCGACCGGATGCCCTATCGCGAAACAGACCGCACAGACCAGCCGCTGTCCTTCTATGCCGCGACCAAGAAGGCGTCCGAGGCGATGGCTCATTCCTATGCGGCGCTCTATGGCCTGCCGATCACGATGCTGCGCTTCTTCACCGTCTACGGCCCTTGGGGGCGGCCCGACATGGCACCCTTCCTGTTCACCTCGGCCCTGTTCGAGGATCGGCCGATCCAGCTCTTCAACCACGGCCAGCTGATGCGCGATTTCACCTATATCGACGATCTGGTCGCGGCGATCCGCGCGCTGATGGACGTAGTCCCGCGTCATCCCGCCACCTGCGTGGAGGGCGACAGCCTGTCAACCGTGGCGCCATTCCGCGTCGTAAATATCGGCAACGGCAGGCCGATCCCGCTGATGGATTTCATCAGGGCAGTTGAAGACGCCACCGGGCGCAGGGGACGATTGCAGCTGATGCCGATGCAGCCCGGTGATGTCGAGGCAACCTGGGCGGACACCACGCTTTTGCAGCGATTGATCGGACCGCGTCAGCAAACGCCTATGTCCCTGGCGCTGCAGCGCTATGTCGATTGGTTTGCCAGCTACTATCGGACAGCAATTCCCGAAGTGCAGGATAAACAAGTTCTGCTGCAACATTAGGCCTGCCCCTGCAAGGTTTCCGCAAGCTTGGCCTGCTTGAAGGGTGCCATTGAAACACTGTCGATGGAGACCTTATCATGCGCTTCACCCTGATCCCCGCCGTCACTCTGATGATCGCCTCTGCCCTGCCCGCCCTGGCCGAGGACCGCTGCACCGTGCCGGAAGCGGACTGGCGTCCGGTCGAGGAACTGAAGGCCGACCTGACCGCCAAGGGCTGGACCATCAGCAACGTCAAGACCGAGGACGGTTGCTACGAAGTCTATGGCAAGGACGAGAAAGGCGAAAAGGTTGAGATCTTCTTTGACCCTGCCACCTTCGAGGCCAAGGGTTCCGATGACTGACACGGTCCGGGTCTGGGACGGCTTCGTGCGGCTGTTCCACTGGTCGCTGGTCGCACTGATCGCCGGAACCTGGCTGACCGCCGACGGCCCGAAGCTGTGGCACGAACGGATGGGATATGCCATCGCTGGCCTGATCGCGGCGCGGCTGGTCTGGGGATTCGTCGGCCCCCGCCATGCCCGCTTTGGCGACTTCGTGCGGGGACCGCGCGCGGTCCTGACCTATCTGAAGGCGCTGCGCGGCGGCCAAGAGCCGCGGTATCTGGGCCACAACCCGGCCGGCGGGGCGATGATCGTGGCGCTGCTGCTGGCCGTGTCCGGGACTGCCCTGACCGGCTGGCTTCAGACCACCGATGCCTTCTGGGGGTCGGAGGTGATGGAGGAAGTGCATGAGTTCCTGGCGACGCTGATCCTGATCTTAGCTGGGCTGCATGTGGCGGGCGTGGTGGTGGAAAGCCTGCGCCATCGAGAGAACCTCGTCCTGTCGATGCTGACCGGCACCAAGCGGCCGCTGGCCGCCAAGGACCGCCCCTGACAGCCGCACCTATCAAGCCGCCGGGGCCTTTGGTCCGAGCTATGCGAGAGTTTGGGTGACGCGGCCTAATCAAGCGGCGCGATTTTCGGCGACGCTCGCGGCGACACCGTCGGTGAATGTGACGCCTTCGATGACCAAAGGCAACTGG
>NZ_JBHRXY010000042.1:0-18503 GCF_042648745.1 Paracoccus angustae | reverse complement strand
GAGGTTCTGGCAGGCTCACACACCCGCCACGATACGCCGCCTTCTCAGGCCCCATCACCCATTTTCAGCCATAGCTCAGTCCCGCCAGCACCAGCGGCAGCGCGTAAAGCCTGACCGCTCCCTCTTCGCGCCACAGGCCAATGGCCAGGATAGGGACCAGCGGGAACATGGCGATCCGTTGATACCAGCACAGCACACAGGGCATCTGCCCCAGCACCTCGCCGATGAACAGCGCGCCCAGGGTTGCGCCCAAGGCGATCAGAAAGGCAAAAAGAAGCAGTGCTTCGGATCGGGACGATGCAGTGTCAGCCATGGGTTAGTTCCCGACGGTCCAGCGAGTGCAGAGCCGTCAGCGACACGTTGGCCCCGGCCACGACGGTGGCAAGCACTATGGCGTTCAATCGGCCACGCGCTTTTCCAAGTGGTTGCAGCGTCATCAATCACCGTTCGTGCTGTTTTGCCCCAGCCCGGCCTAGCACCTCTAGCAACTTGAGGTTCAAGCAGAACTTTGGCCGTTCACGGCTTTGTCAGGCCAGGAAGACGCTGTAGAGAAGGTTGATGTTCAGCACGATGATCGTGGCTGCGACCACGGCGCAGGCCATGGTCAGCCATCGTGGCGCCACCAGATCGCCCATCTTCGGGCGGCTGGCGGTAAACATCACCAGCGGAACGATGGCAAAGGGAAGTTGGAAGCTCAGGATGACCTGACTGAGGATCAGCAACTGGCCCGTGCCCTCGCTTCCCCAAAGCAGGATCACCACCATCGCCGGCACGATCGCGAAAACCCGTGTGATCAGCCGCCGCAACACGGGGCTGATCCGCCAGCGGATGAAACCCTCCATCACGATCTGCCCGGACATGGTGGCAGTAATGGTGGCATTCAAACCGCAGCAGAGCAGCGCGATCCCGAACAAGGTCGGCGCGACGGTCCCGCCCAGCAGAGGTGACAACAGGGCGTGAGCCTGGTCGATCTCGACGATCTCTGTATTGCCCGTGCTGTGGAAGGTGGCGGCGGCAAGGATCAGGATCGAGGCGTTGACGCAAAGCGCAAACATCAGTGCAATGGTCGAATCCCATGTGGCAAGCCGCAAGGCATGCCGCTTTTGTCGGGGATCTGCCCCGAAGGCACGGGTCTGCACAATGCCCGAATGCAGGTAAAGGTTGTGAGGCATGACCGTGGCCCCGATGATGCCCAAGGCAATGTACAGCATCTGGGGATTGGTCACGATCTCGACCGAGGGAGCAAAGCCCCGGATCACCGCGTTCCAGTTGGGATCGGCCATGGCGATCTGGACCAGAAAGCACCCTGCGATCACCGCCAGCAAGGCGATGACAAAGGCTTCCACCCAGCGAAAGCCGCGATTTTGCAGCCACAGGATCAGGAACACGTCCGCCGCGGTGATGAAGATGCCGATCTCCAACGGAATGCCGAACAGCAGGTTCAGGCCGATGGCCGTGCCGATCACTTCGGCCAGGTCCGTGGCGATAATGGCCGCCTCGGCCAAGACCCAAAGCGGCAACGAGACATAGCGGGGAAAAGCATCGTGGCAGGCTTGCGCCAGGTCGCGGCCCGACGCGATGGCCAATCGTGCGCAAAGCGATTGCAACAGGATCGCCATGATGTTTGACAAAAGCGCAACGAACAGCAGCGTGTAGCCAAACTTCGCGCCACCAGCGAGCGAGGTAGCCCAATTGCCCGGATCCATATAGCCGACGGCAACCAGATAGCCCGGACCGACAAAGGCCAAGAAGCGCCGCAGGCCTGATCGTCCCTGCGGAACAGCAATCGAACGGAAGACGTCGGACAAGGAGGGTTCATGGGCGGCTTCGCGCCAGCCGTGGGAGGATGATTCCATGAGCGGCACCAGTTGCAAGTGAATATCATCTGCAACTGAGATTGATCCTTTCGCCCTTACTGGTCAAGCTGCCCCTTTGAGCATGTGGTGAGTGTCAGTGACGGACTGTGCTGATGCGAGGTCTCAAGATCGTTGCACAAAGAACGAGCGCCGCACCGCAGGTGATGGCGACATCGGCGAGATTGAAGGCAGGCCAGTGCGAAGTCTTCCACGAGAAATCCAGAAAATCAGTCACCGCGCCTTGCCGCAAGCGATCGATGATATTGCCGATGGCGCCACCGACAATCAGCGCAAAGCCATGCCGCTCCATCGCCGTCTTGCCTTTCAAGGCAAACAGCCAGAACATTGCGGTAAGAATGCCGGTGAATGCTGCCATTGCTAACGGCGCGTTGGCCATGCGCTCTGAGAAGAGTCCGAAGCTTGCGCCGGTGTTGAAGCCCAATGTCAGCGAAAAGCCGGAAAATACCGGCAGGGGAACGCCAAGCTGCAACCAGATCAATGCCGCGGCCTTGCTGGTCTGGTCGGCGAGAAACGCCAGGATCAGGGTCGTTTCCAGTCGCATCAGTTTCCTCTGACCAGGCGCAAGCTGACCCAGCGTGGCACCTGCCGGGCCCACTCGTCGTAGGCGCTGCCATGGATGCTGTGCAGCATCCCCTCTTCGGACGAGATTTGCGCTTTCGCGGCCGCAAGAAACAGCAAGGGCGCAACAAAGGTAGGCACTGCAGGAATTACCAGGGCTACACCCGCTAAAAGCAGAAACTGCCCCACAAAGGTCGGATTGCGGCTGACTCGGAACAACCCGCCCGTCACCAATGCCCCCACCTCTGACCCGATAACGCCCACCCGCCAGGACGCTCCCATGGACATTTGTGCGGCAAAGGCAATCATCGCGCCAAGTGCTGCGACAAATATGCCGGGGAGCCGCAGCCCTGCCCCGCCACTTTCAAGCCAGAACGGATCAAGCTCGCGAAGGACGGGCCAGATCAACCAGACCAGTGGACCGGCCAAGCTGCACGCGAACGCCAACCTGAAGCCAAACGCCGCCCATCGATCCCGGCCTATGGTTCGACCCATCAGCCATGCGGTCTGCCCGTTGACGCGTCCTGTCTCTGCCGTGCCCCAGAAAAACAGCAGCAAGTAGGCAGTCAGGATGGATAGGGCAGACCAGCTGAAGCCCGCCATCATGAGCTTTCACGCTCGGGGTTATAGCCGAGAAGCCTGAGCGCGTTCAGCGTCACCAGAACCGTAGCGCCGGTATCGGCCAGGATCGCAATCCACAACCCTGTGATCCCCAGGACAGAGGTCACAAGAAACACCGCCTTCAGCCCCAAAGCCAATGTGACGTTCTGGCGGATGTTGCCCATGGTGGCGCGGGAAAGACGGATCAGTGCCGGCACATCGGTCACGCGGTCGCGCAGGATCGCCGCATCCGCCGTCTCCAACGCCACATCGGTTCCCGATCCCATGGCGACGCCGATGCTGGCCTGCTTCAAGGCCGGAGCGTCATTGATGCCATCGCCGATCATCATCACGCCGCCGTCGGCCGCAGCCTCGCGGATCGCCACCAGCTTGTCTTCGGGCATCATCTCCGCCTGGTGATTCAGGCCAAGGCTGCCTGCTATGGCCGCGGCTGTCCGTGGATTGTCCCCTGTCAGCATGACCGCCGAAACGCCCATGGCCTTGAGCTGCCGTATCGCCTCGGCCGCGTCCATTCGAGGTTCGTCGCGCATGGCGATCATGCCAAGCGCCTCCCTTTCACGAAACACGGCCACCACGGTCATGCCCTGGGCTTCCAGTTCAGTTGCCTGGTGGATCGCAGGGCCGTCGATCGCTGCCATGTCGGAGGCGTAACGTGGCGATGCAACCCACGCCATTGCCCCGTCCACCAAGGCCTGAACGCCCATGCCGGGTAGCGCCTTTGCATCTTGCGAGGGCAGCAGCGCGACGCCGCTTTCTTGCGCCTTGCGCAGGATTGCCTGGGCCAGCGGGTGGCTGGAGCCTGCCTCGACCGTCGCCGCCACGGCTAGCAGTTCGGCCTCGGCCACGCCCACGGCGGGCAGGACGCGCGTGACTACAGGCCTGCCCACCGTCAGCGTCCCGGTCTTGTCGAACGCGACGTGGCGGATGTTCGCCGCCCCTTCGATCACCGCGCCGCCTTTCATCAGCAGCCCTCGCTTGGCCCCCGAGGACAAGGCCGAAGCGATCGAGGCGGGGACCGAGATGACGAGGGCGCAGGGACAGCCGATCAGCAGAAGCGCCAGCCCGCGATATACCCAAGTGTTCCAATCCGCGCCAAAGGCAAGCGGTGGCACGATGATGACAAGTGCCGCCACGACGACAATGGCGGGCATATACCAGCGACTGAAGCGGTCGATGAAGCGTTCGGTAGGGGCACGGGCCTCTTCGGCCTCTTCGACCAGGCGGATAATGCGCGCAATGGTGTTGTCCGACGGCTCTTTGGTGACGCGGACGCGCAGCACAGCCTCGGTATTGATCGACCCTGCGAAGACCGACTCGCCCGGCCCCTTGCTGCGCGGCACGCTTTCCCCGGTGACGGGGCTTTCATCAATGCCGCTGCTGCCCTCGACGATCTCGCCATCCGCGGGCATGCGGTCTCCGGGCCGCACAACGACGATCTGGCCGATCCCGAGACTGTCGGCGGGCACTTCGCGCGTGCGGCCGCCACTTTCCAGCAGCGCCGTCTTGGGCACCAGATTGGCCAGCGCACGAATACCGTTACGTGCCTTGTTGGCGGCCACACCTTCCAGCACCTCGCCGATCGCGAACAGAAAGACCACAAGGGCTGCTTCCTCGGCTGCGCCGATGATCAGGGCTCCGACGGCTGCAATGGTCATCAAACTTTCGATGGTGAAAGGCTGGCCCATGCGCGTCGCCTCGTAGGCCCGCTTGGCGACAGGCGCCACGCCGATCAGGCAGGCGGCCAGAAAGGCCCAGTAGCCTGCCTCGGCCGAGGTCAGCAACTCGAAGATCCAGGCTACGGCCAGCAGCAAGCCGGTCAGGATGACCAGCCGTCCCTTGGCCGTCTGAAACCAGGGCTTGCCACGCTCTGCAGGATTGTCATGGCTGTGCGCTGCGTCACTGTAGTTGGGATCGTCGGTCGCGTCGTCAGGCAGGGAGGCAGGCGGACAGCAACCCGTCGCGCAGGCCCCCTTTATCGAAGGCCCAGGCGTCTGAAGGGCCTCGGAAGCTTGTGGCAAGACAAAGGCCTTCTTGCGTGGAGCGTCGTGGCCCTTCGGCGCAATGCCGAAGCCCAGCTTGCGCACCACAGCCTCGATCTCTTCTGGCTGGGTCATTTCGGGTTCGAGGTTCAGGCTCAGCCGTTCCGACATCAAGGCAACCCGCACCGCGCTGACGCCGGGCAGGCGCTCGACCGCGCGCGTCACCTTTGTCGTGCAGGCCGCGCAATCCATGCCGCTGACTACCCATTCCCGCTTGCCCTGATCCGTCATGTCGAAACTCCCGCGGGTGGTGCCCGCTTGCATTCATCGAATCGGGAACATAACTGCTCCAGCAACTAGAGCTTCAAGGGGTTTTTCATGCTATCGATCGGAAAGCTGAGTGCGGCGACCGGCGTCAAGGTCCCAACGATCCGCTATTACGAGCAAATCAGCTTGTTGCCTGAGCCAAAGCGGAGCGGCGGCAATCAGCGCTTCTACGACCAGAAGGCCCTGGAACGGCTACGCTTCATCCGTCATTCCCGCGAGCTTGGTTTTTCGCTGGAGGCAATCCGCGATCTGCTCAGCCTGTCGGACAATCCCGATCAGCCCTGCGCCGCTGCAGACGCCATTGCACGGGCGCAGCTTGCCGAGGTTGAGAGCCGCCTTGCGCGGCTTATGGCCTTGAAAACCGAACTGCAGCGTATGGTGGTGCAATGTGCCGGTGACACCATATCGGATTGCCGGGTAATCGAAGTGCTGAGCGATCACGCGCATTGCATTACCGATCACCTCGCTAACGACAACGCCCTTCCTGTGGCCGGAGGCTCGCATCCAATGCCCGCCGATGCACCGTGAAACAGCAATGCGCTTACTTTTTCCTGTGGAATCAACTCGACTATCTCAATGCTCTTGTCAAAGTCGCAGCTTGCTCTTCGGCAAATACTCGTGGGCTTTGCGAGGCTTACGCTGCGGTCGATAGTATGACAAGGGCGTGATCTGCTGCTATTCGGCTTGAACCTCTAGCTGCTTGAGGTCGCAGAAGGCCTTCATTGGCTCCAGCAAGCAGGATGAAGGCATGCTCCCCTCTAAACAACGATCAGGCCGATGCTGACGATCATCGCGGCCGTGCTGGGTGCCTTGCGTGGCATCGTCCGAGCCCGGAAGCTGGGAGGAAACCGACTGGACATGATCCAGTATGCTTGTGGCCATGCAATCGCATTCGGCCTGCTGGCAACCTTGGTCGGGATCATTCTTGCGCGTTTTCTTTCTCTTTAAACTGGACTACTCACGCTGCCTGCATGTGATCCTGCAGCCAAAGCAGCGTTTTCTCCACCTGACGGATATCAGAGTTGATGATCTTGCGAACCTTGCTTCTCGTTGGCGCCGTGGCGGCAACAACACCCCTGCACGCCCAGACCCTCACCGAAACCGCAATCCGGCCAGGATCAACGGTCGTCGTGGCGCGGCACGAGGTGGTGCCTGGGGATACGCTGGACAGGATCCTGTCTGATGCCGGAATAGCCGCCAGCACCCGCATTGAAGCGGCCCTGGCCATCGACGATGTGTTCGACCTGTCTACCCTCAGTCCGGGCCAGGTGCTGAGGTGGAGCGTGTCGGCGAATGATCCTGCCCGTCTGGAACACCTGTCGCTCCTGACACTTGAGGGGATCGACATTGTTCTCGATTTCAACAAGCCGCTTGAAGCTGCTCTGGTCAAGACTGAGGTTCAACGTCGCGATCGCCGCGAAACCTTTGAGATTGGTGGCTCGCTCTATGAGACGCTTGCCGCACACAATGCGCCCGAAAGCTTTGCCGTCGATCTTGCCGCGCTGTTAGCCGGGCAAGTCGATTTTCGTCGCGATCTTGAAGGAAAAGAACGGATGGCGCTGATCTGGCAGGAAAGTGCCCTGCCGGATGGAACGATGATGGCCGAGCCTGCACTATCCTATGCCCGGCTTGAGTTGGGCGAAAATACCTTTGAATTGGTGGCAGGCCCAGCGGACCGTCCCTTCATCCTGTTCAAAGATGGAACGCCGGTACAGCAAACGACCCGCCCCGTCCTGGGTGCACGCCTGTCTTCTGTCTTCGGCAAGCGGCGGCACCCGGTTCTGGGCGTGCAGCGCCTGCATACCGGGGTCGATTATGCAGCAGAAACCGGGACCCCAGTGATGACGACCGGTACTGGCCAGGTGATCTTTGCCGGCACCATGCGAGGATATGGACGAACGATTGATATCGACCATGGGGGTGGCGTTGTCACTCGCTATGCGCATCTGTCCCGCTTTGCCTCTGGCCTTGCCGAAGGATCAGAGGTGAATGCGGGAGATCGGATCGGATCTGTTGGTGCGACCGGCCTCGTCAGCGGGCCGAACCTGCACTACGAAGTTCGTATCGATGGTCAACCGACAGACCCGATGCAGAAGACGCCGAGAGCGCGGTCAATGGTCGCCAAGTCAGCGGACAGGTTCCTGCTTGTGGCAGGAAGAGCTGTGACTGGGTTTTTCATTCGTTCGGACACAGACGACCGGGGCTGACCGAATATGCAACCTCATCCCCCATGCAGCCTTAGGTGCCAGTGCGGAAGTTCAAGACGGCTTGGAGTTGGTTGTGCGGTTTGGGCTTATGGCAGGCCACATATTTCCGCATCCATTGCGCAACCGAACCCTGGACGATTAAGCAATCAGTGGCGGGGGGCTGCATCCCGATGCTGAACCACCACGTGGTCCAGCTCTACGAAGAGATCCCGGTAGGAACTCCGGTGACCGCGTTATGACAATCCGGCGGCGTGATGTTTTGATTTTCGGGGGCATTGTCTCCGCGATCTATGGCTTGCGTGCGCTCCCCTGGCAGCGGCTGACTGGCCGCGGGCTTGCCTATGTCGAGATTGAAGACGTGCCGCCATTCCGCCGCCTGAAATCCGAGGGGCAAACTTCCTCTGCAAGCTTTGCACTGATTGGCCTCGATGGACCCTCTGATGATGCTGAGGTGCGCCGCGCCCGAATGGAAGCCATGCGCGCCGACCCCTGCCCTGCCCTCTTTGGCACCGACCTTCCGGCGGATGTCATCCCGATCGCCTATTTTGGCGAGTTTCGCTGCCCCTTCTGCCGAACGCTTGAAAGGGATCTGGACAAGCTGCTGGCTGATCGCGGGGACGCCTATCGGCTGGTGCAGCACGAACTTCCGATCTTCGGACCGGCATCTGAACTTGCCGCCCGCGCTTCGGTGGCGGCCGCACGGCAGGGCAGACAGCAGGACCTGAGGCGCCGCTTCATGCGAACGCCGCTCGTAGCCGACACGTCCTCAGTGTTGAGTGTGGCGTCCGGCCTTGGCCTTGATGTCGAACAGCTTGCAAAGGATATGGCCTCACCCGAGATTCAGGCCGAGCTCGATCAAACGCGAGCCTTGGCCGATCTTTTTGGGTTCATCGGCACCCCAGGCCTTGTGATCGGACGAACCGTTCTGAATGGTGCAATCCCTGTTTCGGTGCTCCGTCAGGTCGCAGAGGACGAGGAGACCTTGCCGCTCCCGGTATGCTGATGCGGTGAACACGCCCTTGCTCCTGTTGATCGAAACGACCGGTTTGCGGTGCGACAAACAGGAAAAGATGCCGTTTGTTCAACCTGTTGCGGACTGAAAAGAGGACAATCAGAGGGTAGTACGAGCGATAAAGCGCAGCTGGGAAGGTAGGAACGCGGCCTGGGGTCATTCAGCTGGACGAGCGCTGATCAGGATGAAAAGCGGAAAGGCAAACGAAGTGCCGCCGGTCAAGACGTCCGTCGAGATTGCCGGGTCAAGCCACGAACAGATGCCGAAAGGCATCCGGGGTGCGTGCGGCATCCGACAGGCGGCACTTGTCCAGCACGGCCATGAAAGCTTCCCTGGCTTCGGAAAAGACGTCTGGCAGGCTGCATCCTTCGGCGATCCGGCAGGTGCTGCAATCGACGAGGCCATTGTCGCGTTCAGTATGCCGAACAACCTGACCAATAGTGATGTCCGCAGCCGGTCGGGCCAGCGCCAGTCCACCGTAACGTCCCCTGGTGGTCTTGACGAAGCCAGCAGCACCCAAGTCCTGAATGATCTTCATCAAGTGGTTCTGCGAAATGCCATGTGCTTCCGCGATCTGCCGGATCGACACCCGCCCACCGTCATGGCCGGCGAGGTAGATCAGCGCACGCAGCGCATAGTCGGTGTAGCGGGTCAACTTCATCTTTCAGAGGTGGTCCGGGATTTTCGACCAGTTTGCCGCCTCGCTAAGCTCGGGCATGGGTTTCATGTCAGGCAGCGGCTTTCAGGTTCTGGTTGGCGGTATCATAGGCCTCAGCGGGCGTCAGCAATCCATGCGATGAGTGCGGACGTTTTTCGTTGTAATAGCTGATCCAGGCGCCGATCCCCCTGCGGGCCTCGGAACCGGTCTCAAAGGCGTTCAGGTAGACGCATTCGTATTTGAGGGAACGCCACAGCCTTTCGATCATCCGGTTGTCGATCCAGCGGCCACGGCCGTCCATGGAGATCTTCACCTTGGCGTCGAGCAGCACCTGGGTGAACTCGGTGCTGGTGAATTGCGAGCCCTGATCGCTGTTGAAAATCCCAGGCGTGCCATAGCGGGCCAGTGCCTCCTTCAGGGCCTCGACGCAAAAGCTCGCATCCATGGAATTCGACAGCCGCCAGCTGAGCACCTTGCGGCTATGCCAGTCCATGATGGCCACCAGATACAGGAACCCCCGGCGCATGGGGATGTAGCTGATATCGGTGCACCAGACCTGATTGGGCCGGGTAATGGCCAGACCCTTGAGCAGATAGGGGTAAATCTTGTTCTCTGGATGTTTCTTGCTGGTCTTGGGCTCTTGGTAGATCGGCACCAGACGCATCAGCCTCATCAGCCGCCGGACTCGATGCCGTCCGCAGCGATGCCCCTCTCGCTGCATATGACGGGCCATTTGCCGTGAGCCATACCATGGCGTCTCCAGGAACTGCCGGTCGATGATCTCCATGAACTTCAGGTTCTCGGCGCTTTCGCCACGTGGCTGGTAATAAAGGCCGGAGCGCGCCAGTGACAGCAGGCTGCATTGCCGCCGGACGCTGAGATCAGGATGATCCTGCTTCACCGCTTTTTGCCTCCAGTGCCGAGAATGAGACTGGAGGCTGCGGACAAAAATCCCGCTCCACAACCAGCTGGCCGATCTTGGCATGCAGCTTCTCGACCTCACCCGCGGAAATCGTCGGCTCAGCAGCACTCTTGGTGTCAAAGGCCGAGGCCATGTTCTCGATCGCAGTTCTCTTCCAGCCCGTGATCATGGTGGGGTGGATGTCATACTTCTTGGCCAGTTCAGCCGTCGTCAGCTCCTCGCGAATGGCTTCAAGAGCCACCTTCGCCTTGAACTCCGCCGAATAGCGCTTCCGTTTCGTCATGCGGATCAGTCCTTCGTCAATCGCCAGAGCTTAGCAACTGGTCCGAATTCCTGCGACCACCTCTTTCTACATTAGATGTATTCCATCTGCATGTATATAGATCTATAGATGCACCAGAAATACATGATTAGGAGAGCCTCATGCCGCGTCCCCTGTCGCAACAAACCATCGCCGTCGTGAAGGCGACGGTGCCCGCGCTGGAACAGCATGGTCCCATCATTACAGAGACGATGTACCGCCGCCTGTTCCGCAACGAAGACATTGCTGCGCTGTTCAACCAGGCCAATCAGAAGAAGGGTACGCAGCGCCTTGCCTTGGCGCAGGCCGTGCTGGCCTATGCCCAGAACATCGAAAACCTGTCCGTTCTTGGTGGAGCGGTTGAGCGGATCGCCCAGAAGCACATCGGCTATGCGATCCTGCCAGAGCATTATCCCTTTGTGGCCGAAGCTCTGCTTGGCGCCATGGAAGAGGTTCTTGGCGATGCGGCGACACCGGACCTTTTGCAGGCATGGGGCGAGGCCTATTGGTTCCTGGCTGACCTTCTGATCGAACGCGAAGCCGCCATCCGCACGGAAATCGAAGCGAAGCCCGGAGGCTGGATCGACTGGCGCCGCTTCGTGGTGGCGGAACGGAAGGTCGAGGCGGAAGGGATCGTCTCATTCATCTTGCGACCCGAGGAGGGTGGCCTTGTTGTCCCGCACCGGCCGGGGCAATACCTGACGCTGCGCTTTGACGAGGCCGGACTTCCGGGCGTCAAGCGGAACTATTCCATCTCCAGTATTCCGAGCGACGAGTGTTACCGGATCACCGTGAAGCGGGAGCCGGAGGGAGAGGCGTCGTGCTTCCTGCATGATCGCGCGCCTGTCGGCACCATCCTCGAGGCCACGCCGCCTGCCGGGGACTTCCATCTTGCCAAAGACCCGCAACGTCCGCTGATCCTGCTGTCGGGCGGCGTCGGCCTGACGCCTGTCGTCAGCATGCTGGAGGTGCTGGCAGAACAGCATCGCGATGTGCCCGTCTTTTATGTCCACGGAACCAGCAGCCCGGCGCATCATGCCCTCGACGCACAGGTGCGGCTTGCAGCCGCCCGGCATGGCAATGTCCTGGTCGAAACGTTCTACGAGAGCGGCGCCGACGACAGGGCCAAGCCGGGCCGGATCACCATCAACTGGCTCCGGGCCAACACGCCCTTGGACGACGCCGAGGTTTATCTCTGCGGCCCCCGTCCCTTTCTGCGGCACTTCGTTGTCGGCCTGAAGGATGTGGGTATCCCTGCCGACCGCATCCACTACGAGTTCTTCGGCCCCACCGACGAACACTTGACGATTTAGAAGAAAGGAGCAACGGCATGAGCCACGGCTTTGCCACAAGGATCGCGTTCGACCAGGATCGTCCCATCGTCGAGGCGGCCGAGATCGCACCTCTGCTGGACCTCGATGTGGCCAGCTTTCAGGATCTCATGCGCTCCGGGAAGATCAGGAGCACGGTGGAACGAGGCGAAGGAAAGGACGGTGGGAAGTTCCGCCTGACGTTCCAATCCCCTCAGTGGCGGGTTCGTCTGACCTGCGGACGGGACGGTGATGTCCTGACGCTGACACGCGTGCGGTTGGATGTGCCTCTGCCGCAACTGCGGTCAGTCAGCACAGGGTCATGACGTCTCACTTGCAATATTGCAGACGAATTGGGGCCAGTGTTCCCATATCCTGCTACGAGGCAGCAGACCAAGCCAGTCAGGAACTGCAATCGTAAGCGCAACGCAGAAAACAGCTTTGTGCTCTTTATAAAATAGGGTAACCCCCTATTCTATGAGTCATACAACAAAGCACAAAGCCAAGCTTCTGGCCCGCGTCCGCCGCCTGAAGGGGCAGATTGAGGCTGTCGAGCGGTCCTTGGAGGCTGACGCGCCCTGCGGCGAGGTCCTGAACCTGGTCGCTTCCATTCGCGGTGCGGTCGGCGGCCTGACGGCAGAGCTGATCGAGGACCACATCCGAGAGCATATCTCCGATCCTCACCGGGACGAGGATGCCGGGCGCGGAGCGGCCGCGGGCGAGTTGATCGACATCATCAGGACCTATCTCAAATGAACATCAACGCCTCGCGCCTGGCCAGTCCGCATGAGCATGTTTATCTCGGCGACAATCACGAGCGGAACGAACGCCGGACCTGGCTGGTCATAGCCATTACCGCCGCGATGATGGTGGTCGAGATCACCGCCGGCAGTATCTTCGGCTCGATGGCGCTGATTGCCGACGGCTGGCACATGTCGACCCATGCGGGGGCCATGCTGATAGCCGCACTTGCCTATCGCTATGCCCGCCGCAACGCCCGCAATGAACGTTTCACCTTCGGCACAGGCAAGATGGGAGATCTGGCGGGCTTCGCGAGTGCGGTAGTCCTCGCGTTGGTCGCGCTGCTGATCGGCTGGGAAAGCCTGATGCGGTTCTACAGCCCGGTCGCAATCAGTTTCCGCCAAGCGATTTCCGTGGCCGTGGTGGGTCTGATCGTCAATCTGATCTGCGCCTGGCTGCTGCGCGATGACCACGCTCATCACCATCATGGCCACAGCCATGGACATGCCCACCATTCCCATGATCACGGGCATCATCATGAGCATGCGACCGACAACAATTTGCGTGCCGCCTACTTGCATGTCCTGGCCGATGCTCTGACCTCTGTGCTGGCCATTGCAGCCCTGACGCTTGGCAGCCTGTATGGTTGGAACTGGCTGGACCCCATGATGGGCATTGTCGGCGCGGCAGTGATCGCCCGCTGGTCCTGGGGGCTGATCCGCGACACGGGCCGGGTCTTGCTCGATTACGTACCGGAGGATGAGGATCTACCGGACGAGATCCGCACTGCCCTCGAAACAGGCTCGGATCAGGTAACCGATCTGCATGTCTGGCAGCTTGGGCCCGGCCACCACGGCGCGATTGTCGCCATCCGGTCCAGGGAGCCGCTGGAGCCTGCTGCTTATCGCGCCAAGCTCTCCCATATCCACGACCTCTCGCATCTTACAATCGAAGTCGAGCGCGCCGCCTGAGTGAGGAAGAACGATGGAAGGGGCTCCCCGTGACCCTGCCACCCTGGGGTGCACAGGAACGCATGGTTTGGCTCACGCACGTCCGGCCCAAGACCATCCGCATTGCCTGTCCCTAGCTCATCCGACGCCTTGTCGATCTGCGGGCGGTTATCCTGTTCGTTGCCGCAACCGAGGAAGAAGGGCGTGGCGGAGCGTTACAACGGGCGCCCCTTTCGACAATGAGGGGGGTCTTCAGCCATCGTGGCGAGCTGCACAGCTTCGAGGTGATGCTGATGGAGATCGGCCTCTCCATCGACGACCCTGCATCGGAAGTGGTCGGGCCGGCGCGCCTGACGGGGGATCATGATTGATCTTGCCGTTTATGGTGGCCTGTTTCTGGCAGCCTTCACCGCAGCGACTCTGCTCCCCGCCCAATCCGAGATCCTGGTTGTCGGCCTTCTGCTGACCGATCACCCACCATGGCTGGTGCTGGCTATTGCCAGCGTCGGCAATGTATTAGGCTCCGTAGTCAACTGGTTCCTCGGGCGGGGGATTGAACGGTTGCGCACCAGACGCTGGTTCCCGGCAAGTCCGACCGCCCTGGCACGAGCGGAGAACTGGTATCGCCACTATGGCAGATGGTCGCTGCTGCTGGCTTGGGTGCCGATCATCGGCGACCCGCTGACTGTTGTCGCAGGAGCGCTTCGCGAGTCCTTCTGGGTGTTCCTGCTCCTTGTCAGCGTCTCGAAAATTGGCCGCTACCTTGTTCTGGCAGCAGCAACGCTGGGGTTTTCTTGAGCAAGTCTGAGCTGTGCCGCGCCTAGCATCGGGGGTGAACCTGTACCGGTTTCGTCTTGAAGCCGCCCGGCGGAGGCGATGCTCCGCCGGGTTGAAATATCGGAATGTGGGCTGTCAGCTGGCTGTCGGCACCACGGGGAAGCCTGCTGCAGCAAGGGCGGACGCAAAGCGCTCGCGCGGCAGATCGCTGGTCAGCTCGACCTCACGGCGGTTCTGATCAATGACGATTGCAGCATTCTCATCGACCGACTGGATGGCGCGAGTGACGCTGCGGGCGCAGCCGCCGCAGCTCATGTTTGGGAGATGGAGACGCATGACACCTTCCTTGGTTCTTCTCATGCCTGAACAGATGGGAGCTTCCAGCACTGGAAGGTCAAGGCCGCCGACGACTTCCTGACGTTGACCTGCATATGAATTTCCACAATCTGGCGGACATGACTGGAAGCCGTTCGTCTGCCCTTTTCTTTGCAACTGCATCGCTGCTTTCCGTGGGGCTTGTTTGCATCGCCATCTGGGCAGGATGGAGCTACAGCATTTCAGCCCGGACCCAGCGAGGGGCCGCGCTTTATGCCCAACATTGCGCGGCGTGCCACGGCGCCCAACTCGAAGGTCAGCCCGACTGGCAGGTTGCTGACGAAAGCGGCGTTCTCCCTGCCCCGCCCCATGACGCATCGGGCCACACCTGGCACCACGATGATGCCATGCTGACCGACTACATCCGCCGGGGCGGGCAGGCTGTTCTGGATGACATGGGCGTGTCCATGACATCCGGCATGCCAGCTTTTGGCGAGATCCTGACGGACGGCGACATCGCCGCCATCCTCGGCTTCATCAAGTCGACCTGGCCTGACCGGATACGCGCTATCCAGGCCGAACGAAATGGCGGCTAGGCCCGGCTCGGAGCAGTGCAATCTCCTGCGAGTGCATCGAGTATCGAGCAATCCGGCTGCCCATCGCCCGCACAGCTCTGAACAAGGTGCTGCAAGGCAATACGCAGTTGCGACAGATCAGCCAGCCTTTCGTCGACCTGGGCGAGATGGCGCGCGGCGATCTCGCGCACGTCGGCGCTGCTGCGGCTCGTGTCTTCATTCAGCATCAGAAGGTCGCGGCAGTCCTGCAGCGAAAAGTCGAGCCGTCGCGCACGGCTGAGGAAGCGCAATCGGTGAACATCAGCAGGGCTGAAATAGCGATAGCCGTTCAACCCGCGCTGCGGGGCCACAAGACCGATGTCCTCATAATAGCGGATCGTCTTGGAGGTGAGACCCGACGCGCGGGCGGCTTCAGAGATGTTCATTCCAGTCCTCCCTTGCCCTGAAGGATGCCACGTGTACGCCGGCCAAGTATGCGGCAATGCTGCAGCCGGGACACGCCCTCGATCACGGCCAGGTTGCCAAGGATCAGCGGTTTACCGGATGCCGTTCGCAACCTGAACCTCGCGCACGAAACGGATGATACCGGCCAGGTCCGTGTCCGTGAGCCCCGGTACCGGAGCCATGTTTCCGAACGGCCAGTGATGGGCACGCACCCCGTTGCGTGCTGCCAGGACGAAAGCCATGTCGCCGTGGTGGCTCGGTTCGTAGATCTTGTGGATGAGCGGTGGCGCGATCCCCGCCCGCCCCTCGGCATCGGTGCCGTGGCAGGATGCGCAACTGGCGGCGAAGACCTGCTGACCGGATTTGGCTTCGGGTGACAGCGTGGAAGGCATGGTCACGAGGGCAAGAGCCTGGCCCTCTTCAGCCGGCCTTCCGGCATCGGATTGGCCCCAGAGCCACCAGGCACCGCCTGTGGTGATCGCGGCAATCGCCGCGAGAAGAACAGTTCGCATGATGTCATTCCTCTGATTGGCTCGCGCGAAGGAAGAGCCGCCCGAGCAGTGCCGGAGAGGCTAAGTTTGGTGAGGTGGCCTTGATCGGACTGGCGCCTGAATTCGGCGCCAGCTTCTGCGATCCGGTCAGTTCGACGACCCGTGGACGATGCCGTTCGGGCGGTCGCCCACCGGCACCGATCCGACGACCTCCTGGCGCGCAACGTCGATGACCGAGACGCTGTCGTCCGCGATGTTGGTCACGAACACGAAGGCGCCGTTTGCAGAGGCCGACACGCCATGCGCGCCAAGGCCGGTTTTCAGCGTCTTGGCAACTTCACCGGTCGCCGTGTCGATCACCGACACGGTATCGTTGGGCGCGACCTCGGTCCCCTGGTTGGCGACATAAACCTGCCTGCCGTCGGGGGTTGCGATTACCTGGATCGGGTTGGGACCGACCTCGATCCTGTCTGTGACCTCGCGCGTGGCGGTGTCGATCACTGCCACGCGGTTCTCGTCGCGCAGCGAGACATAGACCCGGCTGCCATCAGGGGTGAAGCCGACCTGAACCGGCGTCGTGCCCACCGGGATGCGTGCCGCCTCGGTGAGGCTGGCCGTGTCGATGACCGAAACCGACCCGTCCTCGACATTGGCGACGTAGAGCTCGGTCCCGTCCGGGCTGAGCCGCATTCCGTGCGGATAAGCTCCGGTCTCGATGCGCTCGACCACCGATGCGTTCGCGAGATCGACCACTGCGACCTCGTCCGCGCCCGAAAGGGACGCATAGGCGCGACCCTGCGTATCGGCGACGATGTGGGCCGGGTGGGCACCGACCTCGACCGTGACAGCAGGCTTCGAGAGGTCCTGTGGATCGAGCATTATCAGGAGTCCTGCGGCGTCCCCGTCGTGGCCATGCCCTTCCGAGCCATGATCACCGGAAGCCGGAGTGCCGACCGCCAGCAGGAAGCGCCCGTCCGACGTCAGATCGACGTTATGGGGTGCCACGGGGATCGGCGTCGTGGTCACGGTCCCGGTGCCGAGGTCGAGGGCGCTGATCGAGCTGCCGCCTTCGTCGGCGGACCAGACGGTGCCGCCGGTCTGGCCGAAGTCGATGCCCTCAGGGCTGCCCTTCTCCTTCAGCCAGGCTTCCATCTCGGCAATCTCGCGCTCCTGCGCCGCGATGATCTGCTCGGCCCATGCCTTGGTTTGCGGATCATCGCCGTGTTGCTGCACGATCCGCGCCATGTCGATTGCGCCCTGATGATGCGGGATCATGCCCCGCACGAAGGCCGTGTCGGGGTCATCAGCCATGACGCCTTCCATCATTGGCCCGTGCATGGCGTCCATGGCATCCACATAGTCGCGGGTGAACTCTGGGGCGTTCCCGTCGGCTGCTTCCATTCCGGCGGCCTTCGGTGCATCGGTCGCACCGTGCATCATCCCGCCCTGCATCATCTGCTGCATGGCGCTCATGCACTCGGCAGGCATGGCCTGCATCATGGTCCGGCACTGCTCCGGCATGCCCGGCATCGGCATCGTCGGAGTGGCGGGTGGTATGGCCTGTTCCTGCGCCTGAGCAGGGTGGTGGGCATCATGCCCGGCCTGGGCCAGGGCAACAGCGGGCAGCCCTGCTGCGAGTCCAACGGAAAGGGCGATTACAGTTCGTTTCATTGCTGTTCATCCATGCTGACGGGAGGCACCGCCACACAGCGGACGCGCGGTCCCGATAATCGTTGATGGTTGGATGGCGTTGCCGGTCTGCCGGTCGAAACCGCCGGACGGCGTGGACCTATCAGCCCCGGAACGCCTTCACGCAGCGATGGATGAACGAGGCGGCCGCAGAATATCTTCGGGTGTCTGCCCCAGGCGGTCCGCCATGACGCCGAGACAGGCCTCACCACTAGGCGGCGGATTCGCCCGTGCGCCTTCAGGCAGAAGGGCAATGATCGTGCAGAGCTGATTGCAGCAATCACCCTGCGAAGCTGGCACGGCGCTGCCAGATGCGTCCAGATCTTCCGGGATCGGCTGGACACATTTTGCAGCCGCATGGGAGTGATCGCAGCCTTGCTCCAGGGCGACGGTCGGCGTGGTATGAATCATGTGTTCTGTCAGCAGAGAATGGGTTCCGGCCTGCAGAGCAAGGGCGGCGAAAGCCACAAACAGCAATGCGCTCGCGAGCCACTGCCTCCAAACGCGGGGCTTCATGCCCTTTGTTGCACCCCTGTTCATCAGACCGTTCGTTCTCTTCCTCTGGACCGGCTCAGGTTTCCTGCCCGCTCATGAAGCTGGATCGGAGCCATTTCCCGGCAGCGCCATCATCACACCACGTCCTGCGGGGCAATGACACCTGAAAGCGGCCAGGGTGTTGATTTCCACCCAGAAGTGACCCAGGCAGGCCCATAATTTCCATTGAGATTTGACCCATGTGACCCTTCCCC
>NZ_JBHRXY010000041.1:0-18641 GCF_042648745.1 Paracoccus angustae | reverse complement strand
CATAAGCACGTGCTTAGGCATGTGCCTAAGCCTCCATGGTTATGCCTGGTGTCCGGTCGAAAGGGGGGCCAGTTCACCTGACCCATGCAGGCTGTCATACACATCTTCAGATTTCTAAGGGTGACGCACTGTTCTGCCGGAGGTGCTCCGCCGCTGGCCGACTAGGGGGACAGGCCCGCGGACAGAAGGATCGTGAGAAGGCCGATCATTCTGCTTCCCTTTGATGGCCATTCGGCGCAGGGTAGGAGATCGGCATTAGCACGGCGCCCGCCGCTAGTTCGGCCGCGACATCCTCTCGGCTGCGGATCGCCTCGATTGGCGATGGCTCGATTACATCCTGATCCTCGAACCACAGATCAAGGGCCTCCGTCGCGGCGGCCGGGATGTCGGCCCCGTTCTTGGCTGTGTCAAAGCAACCCGGAAGATCGGGAAAGGTCAGGCCATAGGCCGATCCATCGTCGTTGTGAACGATAGCGGTGTAGACTTTCATGATGGCTCTCCTCGGTAAAGGTTGTTGATCCGGTCCCGTTTCGGTGCGGAATAGCCGATCTTCGACCGCCTGGCATTAGATGGGCAATCGGCCCGTGCCTCTAAAAGGTTGGACCAAGTCTAGCCTGGCTGCAGCGCCAATGGCAGGTTCTTCGGAATATCCATGCCGGTCCGATGATCGGTGGTGCCAGTCGGCGGTGTGCCAGAGACAAAACACCGACGGTGCGCAGCCTCTCTTTCTTGGGGCGTGGCGCGCAGAGCCCCGGTCGGAAGACCGGGGCTTTCTCGTTACCCAAGATGTTACCCGACGCACAATGCCGCCCTGTCTAGCGGCACATCACGGTATCTATGTCATTGATTCAATTGGTGGAGCCAAGGGGAGTCGAACCCCTGACCTCTTGAATGCCATTCAAGCGCTCTACCAACTGAGCTATGGCCCCACCGGAGGTCTGCTTCGTCTTTCGACGTTGCGTGGGGGGTCTATAGGGGCGCGCGCGGCACGGCGCAAGCGGAAAATGCGGTGCTCGGAAGGAGAATCTGAAAGATCGGAAAGCAAGCGGCTCGACCGGGGAAACCGCCTCTCGGGACCGGTTGTCGCGGCTGGCAGGACAAGAGACGCCGTGGCGGAAATGGTGGGCGGTGAGGGACTTCCCACCAGACAGTCAAGCCGTTGATATAGCTTCCGCTGCTATGTGCGCGTGTTGCGTTGTGGCACACCTGTGTGTCGCATCTGGGGCTGTGTCGCGCAAGTAGCAGGGCATCCGCGTACAATTTGAACATACAAGTGTCATGCACTGATTTGTGTGGTTGAGTTCATGGCAAACACCAATGAGGACAAGGTGCGGTGCCATGGTCTGTTCCTGACCCCAGAGCCGATCGCCGTGATCCGTCCGGTGCCGCCTGTTTTCGAGGTGGCGGTTACGTGATCAGCGGCTTGAAATCTCTTGCTGATATTCCGCCTCACGTTGCGGCCAAGTGTTCTTGATGTAGGCGAGCACGGCCTGGATCTCCGCGTCGCTCAGCACGCCCCCGAACCCCGGCATGTCGCTTTCGTATCCGCCCCCGACGATAGCGGCCGTGCCTTCCTTGACAATGCGAAACAGGACATCGTCGGAATGATGCCAGGTGTGGCCGGTCGCGTCGTGCGGTGGCGCCGGCAGACGGCCGGACGGAAGCGGTGACTTCCAGTCTGGCTGTCCCTCCAGATCCGCACCGTGGCAACTGGCACACTGATCGACATAGACCTGCCGGCCTTGCGCGAGGACTTCCGCCGAGACCGTGCCCGTGGATGCGGTGCCGGCATAGTGCCACACAGCAAATATCACCAACGCCACGCCTGTCAGGATTGCTCCGATCCAGCCAGTATTGCCGAGGTATTTTCTCATCGGTGTTCTCTCCAATCGCGCCGGACCCCATTGGTTTCATGCTGAAATGACCGGATGCCCGAACGGTGTTCACTTCGACAATGGACAATCCCGTGAGCGATGCCTATCTTCGAGCCATGTTCGCGCGTGCCGTCACCATGCTTGCCGTACTCGCAATCGCCGTGGTCACGACGTTGACCTCGGCGCATGCGGCACGTGTGGGTGCGGCGCCGGACCATGCCGTGCATGTGACCGAGATGATGCAGGTCTCGCACGGCGGTGAGGCTTCCTGCGACGACGACCGGCACTGCGGTTCGGTCGATGCCGGAATGTGCGAATTCGTCTGCACGGGCCTTTCCATCTTTCTTCCGTTTGTCAGCGGTGATGCTGGCTTCGATTGCTCGCCGGTCGGCCACGACCGACCTGCCGAGCGCGCCCATGTCAGTCGGACCCCTGGTCTGAACGAACAGCCTCCCAAACCTCGTCTCCTTTGATCGCGTCCGGGCCGAGGCCCGCGGCGTTCCATCGGTTTGATGAACGGGACGGAATGTCCCGAGGAGACGACAATGAATACCCTTTCGCGACGCGGCTTTCTTGCCGCAAGCGCGGCGGCGCTTGCCGCTGCCCATCTTCCGCGCGCCGTCATGGCGCAGGCGGTGGCACCGCTTGGCCTGTCCGCCGAGGCCCGCACGCTCGACATCAATGGCCGCGCCGCCACCGTCTTCGGACTTGCCGGTCCAAAGGGACAGGGGCTGATCCTTGACGCGGGGCAAAGGTTCCAGGTCGATCTGACCAACAATCTCGACGTCGGCACGATTATCCACTGGCATGGCCAGATCCCACCGAACGCGCAGGACGGGGTGCCGGACATGCCGATGCCGATGCTGAAACCAGGCGAAACCAGATCCTATGATTTCGCGCCGCTTGCGGGCACATATTGGATGCACAGCCATGTGCCCATCCAGGAAATGAACCTGCTGGCGGCTCCGCTGATCGTGCGCAGCGCCGAAGATGCCGCGGCCGACCGGCAGGAGGTCACGCTGTTCCTGCATGACTTCGCCTTCAAGACACCCGAAGAGGTCATGGCCGAGATCAGTGACGGCCATGGAGGCGGTCACGACGCATCCTCCATGCACGGCATGCCCATGGGTGGGGGCACGGGAGCGATGCGGGGCATGGACCACGGCGCCATGGGGAACATGCCGATGGGCGGCATGATGGACATGGGCGACATGGCCATGGACCTGAACGATTACGACTGGGACGCCTATCTCGCCAACGACCGGACCCTGTCGGACCCCGAGGTGGTTCGGGTCGAGCGCGGTGGCCGCATCCGCCTTCGGGTCATCAACGCCGCCGCAGCGACGGTGTTCTGGATTGATACCGGAGCGGCGCCCGCCCGGGTCATCGCGGTTGACGGGCATAATGTCCGACCGGTTGCTGGCAGCCGTTTTGGCGTCGCCATGGGACAACGGCTGGATCTCGAGCTCGACCTGCCGAACGAAGCCGGTGCCTGGCCGATCCTGGCCCTGCGCGAAGGCGCGCGAGAGCGGACCGGGATCATCCTGGCGACCTCCGGTGCTGAGGTCGCGAGGGTGCCGGAACTGGCAGACCAGGATGCACCGGCCTTCGACGTCGATCTGTCACAGGAGCTGAGCTTCGAGGCGCTGGACAATCTGCCAGACCGCCCGGTCGATCGCAGTCAGATGGTCATGCTGGGCGGCATGATGCAGCCCTATGTCTGGACCATCGACGGGGCGGTCTGGGGCCAGCATCGCCCGATCAAGGCCAAAGCGGGTGAGCGTGTGTTGCTCGGCTTCCACAACATGTCGATGATGGGGCATCCGATGCATCTGCACGGCCATGTGTTCCAGGTCGTCGACATCAACGGCCGCAAGGTCAAGGGTGCGAGGCGCGACACCGTCTATGTGCCGCCCATGTCGATGGTGACAGTTGCCCTGGACGCCGGCGAGGCTGCCCGTTGGATGCTGCATTGCCATCACATGCCGCATCTGGAAACCGGCATGATGACCGAATTCGCCATCTCGGCCTGATCGTCGCGCCGGGGCAGTCCTGCCCCGGCTTGCAGGCGTTTCGCCGCCACTGTCATTGAAAGGCAGAACCCATGTCCATGTCTCACGGCGGTCCCACTGGTCACGTGCCAGCCAGCGGCGATCGCAAGGCGCTGGCCATCTCGGGCTGGCTCACCGGCCTCTACTTCATCGTCGAACTCGGGATTGGCCTCTGGACCGGCTCGGTCGCGGTCATGTCCGACGCCTTCCACACCTTCTCGGCCGTGGGCGGCGTGCTCATCGCTCTGGTGGCGATGCGTCTGGGCGAGCGGAAATCCAGTCCCGCCCGCACCTTTGGCTACATCCGGGCAGAAATCCTCGGCGCCCTGTTCAATGGTCTGTTTCTCGTCGTCATGGCGCTTTACGTGCTGTGGATGGGAGCGATGCGCCTGATGGAGCCGATCGAGCTGGCCACGACGCCGATGCTGATCGCGGCAGCAGGCGGCATCGCCACGGAACTGGTCGCGCTCTGGCTGCTCTACGAGCGCCAGAAAGGCAGCCTGAACATGCGGGGCGCCTACTGGCATATCCTACAGACCTTCGTCGGCAGCTTCCTTATTATCATCTCTGCCCTGGTGATCCGCTTCACCGGCTTTCTCGCCATCGATCCGCTGCTCGGCATGGCCTTCGGCGTCGTCCTGCTTTGGGCATCGTGGGGCATCCTGCGGGAAGCGTTGCACATCCTGTTGCAGGGCACGCCGGAGAACCTCGACCTGGATGCCGCCATCGCAGCCATTCGCAGGCTGGAGGGCGTCACCGATGTGCATCATGTCCACGCCTGGAGCCTCACATCGGGGCGGAACGTTTTCTCGAGCCATGTCTGCGTCCGGGACTGGCAGGAAGGCGAGCGGGTGCTGCAACAGGTGAACGGTCTCCTGAAAGGCCAGTTCAATGTGTATTTCTCGACTATTCAGATCGAGGGATACTGCCTTGATCGCGAGGAGGACGCTGCGGAAATCGACATTACCCGGCCGCAATCGGGGACGGGACAAGTCGCTCATCCAGATCATGCTCGGGAACGAGGTGTCCATCATGGTCACTGAAGAAGCTTGTCGGCGTCTGCTGAGCTATGTCTTGACCTTGCCATCGCTGGAAGGCGCAGAACGATTCCAAACCACGTTGCAGGCGATTCGATGAAGAGGCGGGCCATGGCCAGGAAAAATGAACACGAGCGCGGGGCCGTCGCGGACACGGAACGGGAGAGCAGTATGTCAGGCATCGGCGACGGACGTTTCCACTCGGGACATCACCACGATCACCCGCATGATCATTCCGCGCACCAGCGCGGGGCCGATCATCCACAGGACGCGGAGGCCGGAGCGACCGACGGTGCACACAAGGTCAAGGACCCGGTCTGCGGCATGATGGTCGATCCGCATGCCACCCCGCACAAGGCCGTGCATGCGGGCCGACCCTATCACTTCTGCTCCACGGGATGTCGGGAAAAGTTCCTTGCCGATCCCGAACGCCACCTTGATCCGACCGCCGTCGCGGAAGCCGAACCGGTGCCCGAGGGAACGATCTATACCTGCCCGATGCATCCCGAGGTCAGGCAGGTCGGACCGGGCTCCTGCCCGATCTGCGGCATGGCGCTGGAGCCGATGCTGGTCAGCCTCGAGTCCGGCCCGAACGAAGAGCTGATCGACATGACGCGCCGTTTCTGGATCGGCCTGGCGCTGACGGTCCCGGTCTTCGTGCTTGAAATGGGCGGGCATCTGTTTGGCCTCACCCATCTGATCGGCCAGCGAACGTCGAACTGGCTGCAACTGATCCTCGCGACCCCCGTCGTCCTCTGGGCGGGCTGGCCCTTCTTCCAACGCGGCTGGCAGTCGCTGGTCAACCGCAGCCTCAACATGTTCACGCTGATCGCCATGGGCACGGGGGCAGCCTGGCTCTACAGCATGGTGGCGGTGCTGATGCCGGGCATCTTCCCGGACCAGTTCCGCCAGCCTGACGGCTCGGTCGCGGTCTATTTCGAGGCGGCGGCCGTCATCACCGTCCTGGTCCTGCTGGGGCAGGTGCTGGAACTGCGGGCGCGTGAAAGCACCAGCGGCGCGATCCGCGCGCTGCTCGACCTGGCGCCCAAGACGGCCCGGATCATCCGCGCCGACGGCAGCGAGGAGGAGGTGCAACTCGACAGCGTGCAGGTCGGCGACCGCCTGCGGGTGCGGCCGGGCGAGAAGGTGCCGGTCGATGGCGAGGTGATCGAAGGCCGCAGCGCCGTCGATGAATCGATGGTGACGGGCGAGTCGATGCCCGTGACCAAGGAAGTCGGCGCGTCCGCCATCGGCGGCACCATGAACCAGTCCGGCGCGCTGGTCATCGAGGCGAAAAAGGTCGGCCGCGACACCATGCTGTCGCAGATCGTCCAACTGGTCGCCGAGGCGCAGCGGAGCCGGGCCCCGATCCAGCGGTTGGCCGATCAGGTCTCGGGCTGGTTCGTGCCGGCGGTGATTGTTGTGGCCATTCTCGCCTTTGTCGCCTGGTCGATCTGGGGGCCGGAGCCGCGCATGTCCTTCGGTCTGATTGCGGCCGTCTCGGTTCTCATCATCGCCTGCCCCTGTGCGCTGGGATTGGCAACGCCGATGTCGATCATGGTCGGCGTCGGGCGCGGCGCGCAGGCGGGCGTGTTGATCAAGAACGCCGAGGCGCTCGAACGCATGGAGAAGGTGGACACGATCATCGTCGACAAGACCGGCACGCTGACCGAGGGCCGGCCCGCCGTCACCGCCATCGTTCCGGCGGAAGGCTTCACCGAAGACGAGGCCCTGCGCCTGGCCGCCAGCGTCGAGCGCGCCAGCGAGCATCCGCTGGCGCTCGCGATCGTGCGCGCCGCCGAGGAGCGTGGGTTGGATCTCGTGCCGGTCGCGGATTTCGACTCGCCGACCGGCAAGGGCGCGTTGGGGGTGGTTGAAGACAAGCGCATCCCGCTTGGCAATGCGAAATTCCTCGCCGAGCAAGGCGTGGATGTGGCGCCGCTGGCCGAGGAGGCCGACCGGCTGCGCGAGGGCGGGGCGACGGCGATCTTCATGGGGGTCGATGGCCGCGTCGCCGCGATCTTCGCCATCGCCGATCCGGTCAAGGCATCCACGCCCGAGGCGCTGGCCGCGCTGAAGGCGCTGGGGATCCGGGTCGTGATGCTGACCGGCGACAATTGGACGACAGCCAAGGCGGTCGCGCGCCAGCTCGGCATCGACGAGGTTGAGGCCGAGGTTCTTCCTGACCAGAAAAGCGCCGTCGTGCAGCGGCACAAGGCGGCGGGCGAGGTGGTCGCGATGGCCGGGGACGGCGTCAACGACGCGCCTGCGCTGGCAGCCGCTGACGTCGGCATCGCCATGGGCACCGGCACCGACGTGGCAATGGAGAGCGCAGGCGTCACGCTGCTCAAGGGCGACCTCAACGGCATCGTCCGCGCCCGCAAGCTGTCCGAGGCGGTGATGGGCAACATCCGCCAGAACCTGTTCTTCGCCTTCATCTACAACGCGCTCGGCGTGCCGGTGGCGGCAGGGCTGCTCTACCCGTTCTTCGGCCTCCTGCTGTCGCCGATCATCGCGGCGGCGGCGATGGCGCTGTCCTCGGTCAGCGTGATCGCTAATGCGGCCCGGCTGCGCGGGGTGAAGCTGTGACCATGTGCGACCATCTGCATATCTGCCGCAAGGCTGGCGGCAGGTGGCAAACCGCCGCGCCGCCGCCTGCTCACCGCTTCGTGCGTCGTGCCCGAACCGGGGCGGCCAGGTAATGAAACCATCACCACCGGCCCCGGTGCCCATGGCGTGTCGGTCCCGGCCCACGGCGCATACGTCTTCGTCACGACTATCTCCGACAACAGCGTTTCGATTGTCGATACCGAGAGCCAGAGTGTCGCCGAAACGATGTTGGTCGGCGATGGCCCGAACGGCATCGTTTACGGGCAGTCAAACTGACGGGATCGAGAACAGCGATGCCGGGACGGCCTTGCGGATGCAGTGAGTCAGGACGACCGTGGTGCCGCCTGTTGATCGTGCTTCACAGGCGGCGTCCCGGCTATCGAGAACGAGGGCAACGAAGGGCGCGGCCAGGCAGCGGCCGCGCCCGCAAGGCTATCCTACGCTGTCCCGGGCTGATCCTTGCGCTCGGCCGGATAACCGGCCTCGGCGAGCGCGGCGACAAGCGCCCGTTCGTCCGCGCGCGTATGGACCTTCACGTCATGGGTGGGCGGATCGGTGATGACTTCAGCTGTCGGATCGACGCTCAGGATCGCGTTGGTGACCCGCCGGGCGCACCCGCCGCAGGTCATGCCGGGAACGGTGAACTGGAAAATGCGAACTCTCCTCGATGATGGTGTCCGCCGTCCGATGTGGGCATTGCCACGATGGCAAGGTCAAGAGCGGGACCTGGAAAAACAAAAAGGGTCGCGGGCCTTGACCTTCCCATCGTTGGAAGCCCCATCTGAATTGCAATGGATTCACGAAGGAGGATCATCATGACCAATGGCGCTCCATTGCAGCGAGGGGCCGACGCCGGTTCAACGCTCGGTATTCCGGTCGAGGGGATGACCTGCGCCTCATGCGTCGGCCACGTCGAGAAGGCGATCGCCAAGCTGCCCGATGTGGCGAAGGTGAGCGTCAATCTGGCGACCGAGCGCGCCGATGTCGTCTTTTCCAGCAAGCCCGATATCGCCGCTGTCGTGCGCGCGATCGAAGGCGCAGGATATGACGTGCCGGAAGTGACGGTCGAACTGGGCGTGGCCGGCATGACCTGCGCCTCCTGCGTCGCGCATGTCGAAAAGGCGGTCAAGGCCGTGCCGGGCGTCAACGCCGCCACGGTCAACCTCGCGACCGAGCGAGTCAGCGTGCGCCACCTTGGCGGTGTTGCGTCGATCGAGGCTATCGAAGCCGCGATCCGCGGCGCCGGCTACGAGCCCCACCGGATCGGCGGCGATGACGCTTCAGTCGATCGCGAGCGCGAGGCCCGGGAACGCGAGACGACCGGCCTGCGCCGCGCGACCCTGATCGCGGCGGTTCTCACCCTGCCGGTCTTTGTCATTGAGATGGGCTCGCATTTCGTGCCGGCGATCCATGATCTGGTGATGAACACCATAGGGACTCAAACGAGCTGGCTGATCCAGTTCGTGCTGACCACCGCAATCCTGTTCGGTCCCGGCCGCCGCTTCTTCAAGAAGGGCGTGCCGGCGATGATGCGCGGCACGCCGGACATGAACTCGCTGGTGGTGGTCGGCACCACTGCCGCCTGGGGCTATTCCGTGGTCGCGACCTTTGCACCGCAACTGCTGCCAGCCGGCACGGCCAATGTCTATTTCGAGGCCGCCGCAGTCATCGTCACGCTGATCCTGCTGGGCCGCTATCTCGAAGCCAAGGCCAAGGGCCGCACTTCCGAGGCGATCAAGCGGCTGGTCGGGTTGCAGCCCAAGACCGCGCGCGTCGAGCGCAACGGCGAGACCGTCGAGGTGCCATTGTCGGAGGTCCGCGCGGGCGACATCGTCCAGGTCCGCCCCGGAGAGCGGGTGCCGGTCGACGGCGAAGTGGTCGAGGGCGGTTCCTACGTTGACGAGTCGATGATCACCGGCGAGCCGGTGCCGGTTGCCAAGAACACCGGTGCGGAGGTCGTCGGCGGTACGATCAACAAGACCGGGGCCTTCTCGTTCCGGGCGACCAAGGTCGGCGCCGACACCGTGCTGGCGCAGATCATCCGCATGGTCGAAGAGGCGCAGGGCTCGAAGCTGCCAATCCAGGCCCTGGTCGACAAGGTGACGGCGTGGTTCGTGCCGGCCGTGATGGCGGCAGCGGCGCTCACCTTTCTTGTCTGGCTGGTCTTCGGTCCCGATCCCGCGCTTACCTTCGCATTGGTCAACGCCGTTGCCGTGCTGATCATCGCCTGTCCGTGCGCCATGGGCCTGGCGACGCCGACCTCGATCATGGTCGGCACCGGCCGAGCCGCCGAACTGGGCGTGTTGTTCCGCAAGGGCGAGGCGCTCCAATCGCTGCGCGATGTCACGGTGGTGGCGGTGGACAAGACCGGGACGCTGACCAAGGGCCGGCCGGAACTGACCGACCTGACGCCCTCGACCGGGTTCGAGCGCGACGAGGTGCTGGCGCTGGTCGCCGCGGTCGAAACGAAGTCCGAGCACCCCATCGCCGCTGCCATCGTTGCGGCAGCCGAAGCACGGGGTCTGCGGATCGGCACGCCAGAAGGCTTCGACGCGGTGCCGGGCTACGGCGTCGCCGCAACCGTCGGCGGCCACCACGTCGCGGTCGGGGCCGATCGCTACATGTCGAAGCTCGGCCATGATCTGGCGGCGTTCGCAGGCGAGGCCGCGCGGCTTGGCGGCGAAGGCAAGTCGCCGCTCTATGCCGCGATTGATGGCAGGCTGGCGGCGGTGATCGCGGTCGCCGACCCGATCAAGGAGACCACGCCCGAGGCGATCCGCGCGCTGCACGATCTGGGGTTGAGGGTCGCGATGATCACCGGCGACAACCGCGCCACCGCTGAGGCCGTGGCCCGCCAGCTCGGCATCGACGAGGTGGTTCCCGAGGTGCTGCCGGACGGCAAGGTGACGGCGATCCATGAACTGCGCGCCGGTGGCCGCAAGGTCGCGTTTGTCGGCGACGGCATCAACGACGCACCCGCGCTGGCGGAAGCCGAGGTTGGGCTGGCGATCGGAACGGGAACGGACGTGGCGATCGAGTCGGCCGATGTGGTGCTGATGTCGGGCGACCTGCGCGGCGTGGTGAACGCCATCGCGCTGTCGAAGGCGACGATCCGCAACATCAAGCAGAACCTGTTCTGGGCCTTCGCCTACAACGCCGCCCTGATCCCGGTTGCAGCCGGTTTGCTCTACCCGGTGTCTGGCACGCTGCTTTCACCGGTGCTGGCGGCGGGCGCCATGGCGTTGTCGAGCGTCTTCGTGCTGTCGAACGCGCTGCGGCTCAAGGCCTTCAAGCCGGTGCTCGCGGCTGAGGCAGAAACGACCGCGGCCGGAACGAAGGCCGAGGCTCATCTAGCCGCGGCGTAACACCTGAACCCTTGAAGGCAGGGGCGGGAAACTCGCCCCGGCCTGTCGATCAGGAAAAAGGAGAACCATCCGATGGATGTCGTCATCTATACCACGCCGCCCTGTCCCGACTGCCTCGCGCTCAAGCGTTGGCTGGAAGCATCCGGCATCCCATATGAGGAGCGCGACCTGACGGACCGGGCTGTCATGGAGGAAGTGAAGGCCCGAACAGGGGTGCGCGTCGCGCCCGTTACCTTTGTCGGGGACGAATTCTTCTACGGGACCTTCGCCGATCAACGGCCGAAGATTGCCGCTGCACTCGGGCCGATCGCCAAGTCTGCGGAGAAAGGAACGGGATCATGAATATCGGCCAGGCGTCCGAGGCTTCAGGGGTCAGCGCCAAGATGATCCGCTATTACGAGCAGACCGGCCTGATCCCGAGAGCGGCGCGGCGTGACAGCGGCTACCGCGACTATGACGATGCCGATGTCCACCGCCTGCGCTTCATCCGCGGCGCGCGCGACCTTGGCTTCACCGTCGAGCAGATCGGCGATCTGCTCGCCCTGTGGAGCGACCGCGAGCGCGCCAGCGCCGACGTGAAGGCGCTGGCGCTCGGCCATGTTGACGCACTGAAACAGAAGCAGGCCGAGATCGCGGCCATGATCGCGACGCTGGAAAACCTTGCCAGCCGCTGCCACGGAGACGACCAGCCCGATTGCCCGATCATCGAGGGCCTTGCTGAAAGCGATGGCGGCCAGACCGGCAAGGCGAAGCCCCGTCGCTTCGGCAAGGTCGACGAACTGCGAGCATGACGCCGGCAAGGAAGCTGCGGCCGGCTGTTCTCCATGGTCGGACCTGGGGCGAGCGCGCGGGCCTCCGAAGCCATGCAAGGGGTGCGCGGTCGGCATTGGCAGCTCCTGCCTTGTTCCCGCAGGACGCTGTTGTTGGCGAGCATCTCGGAGACCCCACCCGCGCGATCGCGATTGCGCGGGTGGGGTTGTCGGTTTCGGTGACCAGAGCCGCAGCGGGCGAGGCCGCAAGGTGAAGCGTGAAGACCATGCCGGATGCCGCCGCCACCAGGGCCGAGCCTTCGGGGTTCATGGTGAAGGCATGGCCCCGAACACCTTGCGGAGTTGCGCCAGGCGGGCCCGTCCGTTCACGCGCGCCGCGCCCTCGATCTTCGCCAGCTTGCCGTCGGCCTCCTTGATCGCGGCCTCGCGCCCGATCCCGGTCAGCCCTTCATCCTCGATGCCCTCGAGGCGCCGGGCATGATCGCGCCGCGCCCGGCGCTTTGCGACCTCGCCTCGGACGCATCGCCGATGGCGTCATGGTCCGACCGGACCTTGCCCCACATCGCCCGGAACTCGGGCGGCATTGCGTCGAACCGCTTTTTCAGGGCGGCATGGCTGCGGCTCCGGGAGGTCCCGCGCGCGACTGCCTCGGGGTCGTTGGCCGGGACGTTGCGCGGCTGGAAAGCCTTGGTCGGATCGACCTGGGCAATCGTCGCCTCGTGCAGAAGGTCCATAAAGGCCGCGCTGGCGTCACTGTCCTTGCGGCGCAGCTTTATCCACTGATCGGCAGTCCCGGCCGCGCGGGCGTGCCACGAGCCCCGCTGCGCGTCCATTTCATCCTTGTGTGCGATGTAAGCCTGCGCGGCCAGCAGATCGCGGCCCAACTCCTTGAACAGCGGGCGGCCCGGCACCAGCGAGAGGGCGTTCCAGGTCTTGGACCTGCCCATGCTGTCGGTCAGCAGGTCCGACCAGAAGACCGACCCCTTGCGCCAGCCTTGCGCGCCGAAGGGCACGTCGGCCTTACGAGCCTTGGCGGTCAGCGCCTCGCGAATCGCCGTCATGTCGCGCTGTTCCTTGACCGACTCGCCGCTAGGACCCATATTGGGGTTGCCGCGCCGGGGTGATGGAGCCAGATCGCCCCACAAGTCGCCGAGACTGGCTATCGACCTTTCGGTGCGACGCGGCACCCCACGATCATAAGCGGTCAGCAACCAGATCTTGTCAGCCTCGTAGAACGTCAGGCTGATGCTCGCCTGATCGGTTTCGCCATGGAGTTGGACACGGTTGCTGTTGCGCGACGTGACCTTCATGCCATCCAGGCGTGCTTGCAGATCATCCAGCACTTCGGGATGCCAAGCAATCGGCTTGGACAAGCCGAAGCTGGCGCTCTTGCTGGTTCCTTCCTTGCCCCAGACAAGAGCGATCGGTCCCACATCAGGATGGTGCAAGCCCCCCGGCGCCTCGCGGTCTTGCAGCCGTTCCAGTTCAAGCGCGGCCTCGCGCCAACGCCCTTCATAGCCACGCAGGACGGGACCGAAGGCCGCTGGCGTCCAGGTCGCCATAGGTGGCTTCCACACGCGCCCGGATGCCCGCATCGGCCCGCGCTGCCCGCACCAGTGCCCGCCATTTCTGTGCCGTGAACAGGCCATGCGTTCCGCCCCACCGCATCGAATCGCGGAAGGCCTGGACAATCTCGTGATCCGGGGGTGTGACGCCGGACCATGTTGTCGGCATCGCGAAGGAAAGCCCGCAGGTGCTTGGCAGCGGTCTTCAGGTTATCCACCGTTGACTGGCTGATCGGCTTGAACTGGGAAGGGTTTCCGGGGCGGCGGGATTCGATGTATTCTGCAAGGCACGTTCCAGCGGATACCCTTTCCCTGTAACGACCCGAGAGAACCGCCGCAGTTGATCCACAGGGAAGCCCCGGGCGGCGGCAGCTTCCAGCCTGTCATGTAGCACCACGTCAAGACCGCCGTGGGTATCGTCGGCGTTCGCGGCGGCGTCTGCGGCAATCGCTTCCCGCCATTCAAAGGCTGACGGCAGCGAGAATGCACCCTTGTCGCCCTGCTGTGCTTCAAGTCGGCGCAAGTCACCCAAGAGAATGTCGCGGCGCTTGCGGGCGTCGGGCAAATGACGGAAGGCAAGGCCGCGTTTGATTTCCTTGCCCAGTCGCTTCCCATCCCAAGGGTTCCGCAATCCCATCAAAGCGGGGGGCGTCACCATTCTGAACACCCGGCTCTTGCCGGGGCCGCGAGGTTGCACCAGATACTGCACGTCTTCGGCCTTCCTGTGGTCCATTATGAACAACTTCGGCTTGGACATCAGGAGTGAAATCGCAGCGAAAACAATGGCTTGGGTAAAGTGGCGGAGAGGGTGGGATTCGAACCCACGGAACCCGTGAAGGCTCAACGGTTTTCGAGACCGCCCCGTTCGACCACTCCGGCACCTCTCCGCGCTTCTGGGTGGTGAGGCGGGGGTTTAGAGAGGCGGGGGTTGAAGCGCAAGAGGTTTTGTCGAAAAAAGCACCTGTATGCGGAAAGGATGCCCGATGCTGCGGTTTTTGTGTCTGAGCCTGCTGATCGCCCTCGCCGGGCCCCTTGCCGCGCAGCCGCGCCCGCCGATGCCCCAGCACCAGCAGGCCGCCGATGCGGTCTGGGAGGTCATGGACCTGGACAGCCTTGCCCCCATCCTGCAAGCCGAGGCCCTGGCCGAGGGGGCCGAGATGGCCGCGACCCTGTTCAAGGGCCGCGGAACGGGCCGCTGGCTGGACCGTGTGGGCGCGATCCATCACCCCGGCCGGATCCGGGCGCTGTTCCTGTCCGGCATGGCCGCCGCCATGCCCGGGGCTGATCCCGCCGAGGTGCGGGCGGGGCTGGAGTTCTATCGCACGGGCTTCGGGCAGCGGATGCTGGCGCTGGAAAGCTCGGCCCGGGTGGCGATGCTGGACGCCGATGTCGAGGCGGCGGCGCGCGAGGCCTTCGCGCAGGCCCGCAGCCAGGGCAGTTCCCGCGCCGCCCGGATCGAGCGGCTGATCGAGACCGCCGACCTGGTCGAATCGAACGTGGCGGGCGGCCTCAACGCCGCCATCGCCTTTTCCCGGGGCTTCCAGGCCGGGGGCGGCTTTCCGATGCCGATGAGCGAAGGCGAGATCATCGCGGACGCCTGGGCGCAGGAACCGCAGATGCGCGCCGATGCCGAGAACTGGATCGGGGCCTATCTGTTCCTGGCCTATTCCTCGCTGTCGGATGCGCAGCTCGACGCCTATATCGCCTATGCCGGATCGGCCGGGGGGCAGGCCCTGTCGCGGCTGATGTTCGCGGGCTTTGATGCGGTGTTCGCGCGGACCTCGCATGACATGGGCCTTGCCGCCGCCGCCGAGGTCCGGGCGCGGCAGCTGTGACGAGCCGCATCCTGTCGGCAGGCATTGCGCCAAGTCCCGGGTCGAACCGTGCCGGGCCACTGCGGTCGGCCAGCGCCAGGGTTGGGGATGCCGCGACGGTTTCCGCCTTTGGGCGTGATCATGCGGGGGCAGGCGCCAAGCCGGCCGGACGAGTTCCAGAGCTGGTCCGCCGCCCCGGTGCGGATCTCAAAGGGCGGCAAGTTCGTCAGCCCCAACGCCGATGAGCCGGTCGGCCGGCGCAGGGCCTTCGCGCCCGGCATCCGTGTCGCCTCGACGGATCACCGGAACTGACCGGCCACGGCGTCCCGATTGGCCGATGGCGGTGTGAAGGCGCGCAAGAGAACGCCCCGCCTGCGCGGGAGAGCGGCCTGCGGAACTTCTGACCGGAACCATGTCCGTTTCCGTGCCGCAGGTTGGCGGGGCGAGATGCGGCCCGCCCGCGTCCGGCCCGGGATGCGCCGGTGCAGACCCGATGGGCGCCCGAAAGGCCGCGCGACTGGCCAGGATCATGCCCGCCGGAACGACGCGCCGTGGGAAAACCCTGCGGCGCGATGTCCTTGTCCATGGCTGCCGGCACCGGCGGCAGGACGCCTGTCGGACCGACATGCCGCGGCATGGCGGAATATGTCCTGGGGAAGGGGGCAGCGCCCCTTGCGGGCGGTGCGGCCCGGCCGGATCGGGCGCGGCGCGGCGTTCAGGACTTGTCCGGCATCGGCTGCGTTCCGGCGGCCAGCGACAGAAAGCCCGCGACATAGTCGATGCCGTCCTCGCCCCGGCGGGTTCCCAGGTGGATGGATTTCGGCAGGCCGTCCCCGATGCGGACGGCGCGGATCGGCAGATCTCCGCCTTCCTCGTGCAGAAGCCAGTCGGGGATCGCGCTGACGCCGCGCCCGGCGGCGACAAGGTGCAGCATCATGGCGGTCGTCTCGACCGTGCGGTGGCGGCGCGGCAGGCAGTTGCCGGGCACCAGGAAGCGCGTGAAGACGTCCAGCCGCGCCGGATCCACCGGATAGGTGATCAGCGTTTCGCCCGCCAGATCCTGCGGACGGACGGCATCGCATATGGCATGGTCGCGCGGCACCGCCAGCACCATCTGATAGTCGAAGACCGGACGATAGGCGATGCCGGGCAGGTCCAGCGGATCGGGGGTGATCAGCAGGTCGATCTCGTGCCCCAGAAGGGCCGCGATGCCGCCAAAGCGGAAGGCGGTGCGGATGTCCAGGTCCACGTCGGGCCAGGCCGCCAGATAGGGCGCGACGATGCGCATCAGCCATTGCTGGCAAGGGTGGCACTCCATGCCCACCCGCAGCGCGCCGCGCTGGCCCGCGGCGAAATCGCCCAGCACCCGTTCGGCATGTTCGATCTGCGGCAGCACCCGCTGCGCCAGCGCCAGCAGATGGGCGCCCGCCTGCGTCAGCCGCAGCCCGCGCCCGTTCTTTTGCCAGACGGCCACCCCGTGGCGTTCCTCGAACTTGCGCATGGTGTGGCTGAGGGCGGATTGGGTCAGGTTCAGCGTCCCGGCCGCAGCCGTCACGCTGCCCAGCCGGTCCACCTCGCGCAGGATGGCCAGGTGCTGACGGTCGATCATGGATGATGCCTGCTCATAAGTTGATGAGATAATACCATTTCCGCTCATCGGTGCCAGCCCTTACGCCATGCCCGTCACATGAACGAGGGGACAGATGGCACGATCGGCAAACCTTGGCTTTCCGCGCATCGGCGCGCATCGCGAACTGAAGACCGCGCTCGAGGCGCATTGGAAGGGCGGTCTGTCCGAAGACGGGCTGGCCGCCCAGGGCGCCGCGCTGCGCGCCCGGCATTGGCAGGCGCAAAGGGATGCGGGCATCGCCGTGATCCCGTCGAACGACTTTTCCTTCTACGATCACATGCTGGACATGACCGCCCTGCTGGGCGCGGTGCCGCCGCGCTTCGGCGCCGTGAAGGGCCGGGTGTCCCTTGCGCAGTGTTTCGCCATGGCGCGGGGAACGGCGGACGCTCCGGCGATGGAGATGACGAAATGGTTCGACACCAACTATCACTACATCGTCCCCGAGCTGCACGAAGGGCAGGTCTTCGGGCTGTCGTCCTTGAAGCCGGTCGATGAATACCTGGAGGCCAAGGCGCTTGGCATCGAGACGCGCCCGGTGCTGGTCGGACCCTTGACCTGGCTCGTTCTCGGCAAGGCGAAGGATCGGGGGCTGGACCCGCTGTCGCTGCTGCCGCGCATCCTGCCGGTTTATGCCGAGATGCTGCGCCGGCTGGCCCAGGCGGGCGCCGAATGGGTGCAGATGGACGAGCCGGTGCTGGTCACGGACCTGACCAGCGCGCAGCGCGACGCCCTGGCCCGCGCCTATGCGGCGCTTGGCGCGGTTGGGCCGAAGCTGCTGGTCGCCAGCTATTTCGGCGCGCTGGACGACAACCTGGATCTGGCGCTGTCCCTGCCGGTCGCGGGGCTGCATGTCGATCTGGTCCGCGCCCCGGGCCAGATCGACGCGCTGCTGGCGCGGAACGGCGGCAAGACCCTGTCGCTGGGCCTGATCGACGGCCGCAATGTGTGGCGCGCCGACCTGGCCCGCGCGCTGGCCGTGGCGCGAAGGGCCGCCGCCGTGCTTGGACCCGACCGCATCCAGATCGCGCCGTCCTGTTCGCTGCTGCATGTTCCCGTGGACCTGGACAGCGAATCCGGGCTGGACGGGGCGTTGAAATCCTGGCTGGCCTTTGCCGTCCAGAAGCTGGCCGAGGTCGCCGCCCTGGCCCGCGCCCTGGACGGCGGGGACGTGGCGGCCGCCCTGCACGCCAGCGATGCGGCCCTTGCCTCGCGCCGGTCCTCTCCGCGCATCCACGATCCCCGCGTCAAGGCCCGAGCCGCCGCCGTGACGGATGCGGACCTGTCCCGGCGCTCGCCCCATGCCCTCCGCCGCAAGGCGCAGGCGGCGGTTCTGGACCTGCCCGCCTTTCCGGCCACCACCATCGGATCCTTTCCGCAAACGCCCGCCCTGCGCCGCGCCCGCGCCGACCACCGCAAGGGCACGCTGCCCGATGCCGACTACGAGGCCTTCCTGAAGGCCGAGACCGAAGCCTGCATCCGCCGGCAAGAGGGCCTTGGCCTCGACCTGCTGGTGCATGGAGAGTTCGAGCGCAACGACATGGTCGAATATTTCGGCGAACACCTGTCGGGCTTCGCCTTCACGCGGTTTGGCTGGGTGCAGTCCTATGGCTCGCGCTGCGTGAAGCCGCCACTGATCTTCGGCGACGTGTCGCGCCCCGGGCCGATGACGGTGGGCTGGTCGTCCTTCGCGCAGTCGCTGACGGACAGGCCGGTCAAGGGGATGCTGACGGGGCCGGTGACGATCCTGCAATGGTCCTTCGTGCGCGACGACCAGCCCCGGCAGCAGACCTGCCGCCAGATCGCCCTGGCGATCCGCGACGAGGTGGCCGACCTGGAGGCCGCGGGCCTTAGAGCACGTTGCGCCATTCCCGATTCAGGATACCCCTGTGGCTTGATCTGTGATTCCCTGCCTGCATGACAGATGG
>NZ_JBHRXY010000040.1:0-18856 GCF_042648745.1 Paracoccus angustae | reverse complement strand
GACCCAAAAACCATAATCAAAGGTGGGTCAGTTCTCGATGGAAAACCTGGGTCACTTCTGGGTGGAAATTAACACGCAAGGAGATCAAGAAGACCGAACCCATCCGCTGCGTCATCGACACGGCGAACGATACCGCCGAGATCAGCCTTGACGAGAACGTGACGCGCGAAGATCCTGCCAAACTGATCGTGCCGATGCTCGAACGCTTCATCGCCACCGACCGCGGTTTCGCCAAGGCCCGGCGCACGACGGGCTGACCGCTTTTATCGGTGATCTCGGGGGCGTTAACCGCCGCATCTTTTGCGGCCGATTAACGCCCTTAGTGCATCGTGGGGAACGTCAGATTGGGCGGGGTGCCGCCCGCGCATGAGCGGGAATACGGCACGCTACCGGTCAACGATCTTTCGCCATGGTTCGCCAGACGCCGGGAGTGAAGCCAAGTCGCTGACCCGGCCAAGTTCAACGAACGAGGTTTGGCATGAACAGATTAGGCGGAATCAAACGCGGTGGGGCTAGATCATGAGCCAGTCGCTGCCTCCTCTCGGCAAACGCACCATCCGCAGGGACCAGCTTCGCGAGATCGTCCCCCTGGCCGACACCACCATCTACGACATGGAGCAGCGTGGCGAGTTTCCGCAACGCTTCTACCTGACCTCTCGAACGGTGGTGTGGGATCTCGGCGAAGTGGAGGCTTGGCTCGACGAACGGCGCCGAGCCTCCAGGGCGAAGACGGTCAAGCGTGCGCCATCACCCGACGTCACGCTCAGGAAGAGTCGTCCGGTCAAAGGCTAGGCTCCGGGGCCAGAAGGTCCATGGAGGCGGGATAGAGCGTCGGGGTGTATTTCTGGCCACCGACCCACGCGTCAATCAGATTGCCCCATTCCTGCATCATGTGGCGGCGTTGGTGCTCATACTCGGCCTTGTTATAGACGCCGCGCGAAGAACGCCCGTCCTCGTGCGCCAGGCACTTCTCAATCCAGTCGCTGTTGAAGCCCAGCTCGTTGAGCAGCGTCGAGCCCGTGCGGCGAAGATCATGCACGGTGAACGGCTCCAGCGGCAATCCCGCCTTCTTGGCCTGTACGACGACCGCCGTGGTGACGCGGTTGAAGGTCGCACGCGACATAGGCGCATCCGCGTCGTAGCGCGACGGCAGCAGGTAGCGCGAATTGCCGGCGCAGGTCTTGAGCGCGACAAGGATGTCGAGCGACTGTTCGCACAGATAGACGTTGTGCGGCTTGGAGCGCTTCATGCGCTCCTTCGGGATCGACCACACCGCATTCTCGAAGTCGATCTCATCCCACACCGCGTCCTGAGCTCGCTCTTGCGGACCATGGTGAGCAGGATCAGCTTCAGGCCGAGCCGGATCGTCGGCAGCGTCGCCACATGCTCAAGCTGGCCGAGCATGACCCGGATCTCGGCGGGCGAGAGCGAACGGTCCCTGGGAACGAACGTCGCGATCGAGGCCGGCCCGACCTCCTCGGCGGGGTTCGGCACCTTCTCGCCGTGCAGCTTCGCGAAGGCGAACACCAGCTTCACGATGTCACGCACATGGACGGCCGTGGCAGGCGCTCCCCGCTTCTTCACCTTGTCGCACATCGCCCGGAGATCCTCGGGCGTGATCTCCGTCAGCAGCCGGTTGCGGAACGTCGGCAGGATGTCGCGCTCGTAGATCGAGCGCCGCATCGCGCGGGTGCTCTCCGCCATCCGATGCTCTTGCAGCCAGCGTTCGCCGAACTCGCCGAAGCTCTTCGCTTCCTTGATGCGGCGCTTCTCCCGCTGCTTCTCCTGGGCAGGCGACCGCCCCTCCTGAATCGAGCGCTGCGCGTCGATCAGTTTCTCCCGCGCACGGGCCAGAGAAAGGCCCGCCGGCCCGTACCGGCCAAGGGTCAAAGTCTCACGTCGACCGTGCATACGGTAGTCATAGCGGAATACCACGGCGCCCGACGGGTTCACGACGACATACATACAGTCACGGTCAGAGACCTTGTATAATTTATCTTTTGCTTTCAGTGACTTGATTGCGGCATCAGTAAGCATCGGGCCCTCCGAACTCGTTCAAGAAACGTCAGAGAGCCCCCAAAATACCGTCAGGCCAAAATGGGCTGGCGCTGACGGCTAATTTCCTTTCATTCTCAATGGAATAATGTCGAAAAAATACCGTCACAAGCTCTCTAAGCCGTGACGGTATATGCAATTCTGCGAAGTCACAAGACGCCCCATACCGTCAGCTCCGCCGTCGATCGCGAGGCTTGCCCGGCGATTGACGGCGAAAGATGGCGAAGAGAAATTTCTTTATTGTCAGTGTGTTATGGAGAGTTATTGGCGGTTATCGGCGGCGTTTGGGTAGGCGCGAATTATTCCCACTCGATCGTGCCCGGCGGCTTCGAGGTGATGTCGTAGGTGCAGCGGTTGATGCCCTTGACCTCGTTGATGATGCGCGTGGCGGTTTCACCCAGGAAGTCGTGGGTGAAGGGATAGTAATCCGCCGTCATGCCGTCCACGGACGTGACGGCCCGCAGCGCGCAGGCATAGTCGTAGGTCCGCCCGTCGCCCATCACGCCCACGGTGCGCACCGGCAGGATCGCGACAAAGGCCTGCCAGATGTCGTCGTAAAGGCCGTGCCTGCGGATCTGGTCGATAAAGACCGCATCGGCCTTGCGCAGGATGTCCAGCTTTTCGCGCGTGATCTCTCCGGGGCAGCGGATCGCCAGGCCGGGGCCGGGAAAGGGGTGGCGGCCGATGAACTTGTCGGGCAGGCCCAGCTCGCGGCCCAGGGCGCGAACCTCGTCCTTGAACAGTTCGCGCAGGGGCTCCACCAGCTTGAGGCCCATCTTCTCGGGCAGGCCGCCGACATTGTGGTGGGACTTGATCGTGACGGACGGGCCGCCGCTGAAGCTGACGCTTTCGATCACGTCGGGATAAAGGGTGCCCTGGGCCAGGAACTCGGCGCCCTCGATGCCGCTGGCGTAACGCTGGAACACGTCGATGAACAGCCGGCCGATGGTCTTGCGCTTGACCTCGGGGTCGGAGACGCCTTCCAGCGCGCCCAGGAACAGCTCGGATTCGTCGGCGTGGATCAGCGGGATGTTGTAGTTGTCGCGGAACATGGTCACGACTTCCTCGGCCTCGTTGAGGCGCAGAAGCCCGTGGTCCACGAAGACGCAGGTCAGCTGGTCGCCGATGGCCTCGTGGATCAGCACCGCGGCGACGGATGAATCGACGCCGCCCGACAACCCGCAGATGACCTTTTTGTCGCCCACCTGTTCGCGGATCTTGCGGATCGCCTCGTCGCGGTATCCGGCCATGGTCCAGTCGCCGGTGAAGCCCGCCAGGCGGACGAAGTTTTCCAGCATCCGGCGGCCGTTCGGGGTGTGATGCACCTCGGGGTGGAACTGCACGGCATAGAAGCGGCGGGATTCATCCGCGATCATCGCGAAAGGGGCGTTGGGGGACGTGCCGATCACCTCGAACCCCGGCGCAAGCGCGGTCACGCGGTCGCCGTGGCTCATCCAGACTTCTTCCCGCCCGGTATCGAACAGGCCCGCGAAGATGCCGTCGTTCTTGTGGCCTTCGGCGGGGGCGATGAAGGCGCGGCCGTATTCGGCGTGGTGCCCTGCCTCGACCTTGCCGCCCAGCTGCTCCATCATCACCTGCTGGCCGTAGCAGATGCCGAAAACCGGCACGCCCAGGTCGAACACCGCCTGCGGGGCGCGGGGGCTGCCCGGGCGCGTCACGCTGTCCGGCCCGCCCGACAGGATCACCGCCTGCGGGGAAAGCCCGCGCAGGATGTCGTCGGTCAGCAGGTTGTAGGGATGGATTTCGCAAAAGACGTTCAGTTCCCGCAAGCGGCGCGCGATCAGCTGCGTCACCTGGCTGCCGAAGTCGATGATCAGAAGGCGTTGATGCTGGGTCATGGATGCGCTTTAAGCGCGCCCATGCCGCCGCGCAAGGGATTTGGCTGCCGGAACCGCGCTTGTCCGCGGCGCGTTTCCGGCACCAAGAACCGAGGTTTCCATGGCCCCCTTCCGCCTTCTTGCCGCCGCCTTTGGCCTGGCCGCCGTTGCCGCCTGCCAGCAAGGCATCCGCACCACCATGCCCTGGGAAACGCCGACCGTTCCCCCGGCCGAGGAGGCGCTGGCGGCCCAATGCGCGGGCGATGCGGCGATGGCCGCGCAACTGGATGCCGCCGTCGCCGCCGCGCGCGACGGCGGGGGCAAGACACCCCTGGCCCCGGCGCCGCTTCTGGCGCAGATCGCGCAAAGCCATGCCTGCGACATGGCCCGGACCGGCCGGGTCGATGTCGAGGGTTCGAACGGGTCCAGCGTCGTGGACCGGGCACGGGCGGCCGGTTATCCGGTTTGCGGCGTGGTCCAGCTTGTCGGCCGGGGCGGCGGCCCGGCGGATGCCGTCGCGCGCTGGCTGTCCGCCGAGGCGCAGCGGACCGAGCTTCTGGGCCAGGCCAGCCGTCAGATCGGCAGCGGCTATGCCCTCGGCGCGGACGGGGCGGCTTATTACAGTGTGGTGCTGGGGGACGACTGCCGCTGATCCCGGCAAAAAAAAAGGGGGGCCGACTGCCCCCCAATCGCCGTTCCGGCGATTTCCCCCCGTGGATATTTGCACAAAGGTGAAACGGGCGCGTGACGCCCCTTGTCCTATTTCTCGGGAACCAGCCCCCTTGGCGCGAAGCGAAGCACCAGCAGCAGCACAAGGCCCATGGCGATGAAGCGCATATGCGGCGCGCTGCCCAGCAGATGGGCCTTGATGTCGCCGTCGGGCAGGGGCCCCACCAGGACGCCGATCAGGTTCGGTCCCCAGACTTCGGCCTTGATCCACAGAAACCAGATCAGCACAGCGCCCAGGACCGAGCCCCAGTTGTTGCCCGACCCGCCGACGATCACCATCACCCAGATCAGGAAGGTATAGCGCAGCGGGTTGTACGAGGTCGGCGCCATCAGCCCGTCCAGCGTGATCATCATCGCCCCCGCGATGCCGATCACCGCCGAGCCGAGCACGAAGACCTGCAAATGGCGGGCGGTCACGTCCTTGCCCATGGCCTCGGCCGCGGTCTCGTTGTCGCGGATCGCGCGCATCATGCGGCCCCAGGGGGATTTCAGCGCCAGTTCTGCCAAAAGGATGATGACGAGCAGCACCACCAGGAACAGCGACATGTAGCAGAGCTTGACCCAGATGCCCGAGGCCTCGGCAGTGCCGAAGCCCCAGCGGGCGGCAAAGTCCACAAAGGCCGGATTCTGCTGGAGATCGGTCTCGTAGGGCACGGGCCGGGGAATGGCCGCGATGTTCTTGACGCCGCGGGCCAGCCAGTCCTCGTTGCGCAGCACGGCCACGATGATCTCGCCGATGCCCAGGGTGGCGATGGCGAGGTAGTCCGAGCGAAGGCCGAGCGCGACCTTGCCCACGGCCCAGGCGGCGGCGGCGGCAAAGGCCCCGCCCACCAGCCAGGACAGCAGGACCGGCAGGCCCAGGCCGCCGATATTGCCGGTGCGGGCGCTGTCGTTCGCCTCGATCGCGGTGACGGCGGGATCGAACAGCCAGCGATAGGCGACAAAGCCGGCCAGCAGCACAAGGGCCACGGTCCAGCCGCGGCGGGTGCGGGCATAAACGATCCGCGCCAGCGCCAGCGTGCCCAGGCCCACCAGCAGCGACAGGACCAGGCGCGGCCCGCCCGCGGCCCAGGCACCCTCGACCGGGGGCAGAGAGACCAGCACGGGGGCCAGCCCGCCGATGGCCAGAAAGCCCACGACGCCGGTGTTGAACAGCCCGGCATAGCCCCATTGCATGTTCACGCCCAAGGCCGTGATGGCCGAGATCAGACCCATGTTCAGGATCGCCAGCGAGGTGTTCCAGGACCCCGAGAACATGCCGTTCCTGACCGTGCCTTCCAGCACGAACAGAATGGCGAGAACCAGGAACAGAACGGGCGCCCGCCAGGGGTTGGCAGCGGCGGCTTGACGGTTGGATGACATGAACGGACCCCCCTTACGCCGACTTGCCGCGGAACAGCCCGGTCGGGCGGAACAGCAGAACCACGATCAGGATGACGAAGCTGACGGCGAACTTGTATTCGGTGCCCAGCAGTTGCAGCAGCCCCCCGGGCTGCCAGTCCGGGAACAGATAGCCCGCGACCTTGACCCAAGGATAGGTCACGGCGACCTCGGAAAAGGCGACAAGAAAGCCGCCCGCGATGGCGCCGATGGGGTTGCCCAGGCCGCCCACGATGGCGGCGGCGAAGATCGGCAGCAGGATCTGGAAGTAGTTGAAGGGCCGGAACGACTTGTCCAGTCCGTAGAGCACGCCCGCGACCGTCATCAGCGCCGCGGCGATGATCCAGGTCAGGCGCACCACGCGTTCGGGGTCGATGCCCGACAGCAGCGCCAGATCCTCGTTGTCGGAATAGGCGCGCATGGCCTTGCCGGATTTCGTGCGGTTCAGGAACCAGAACAGCGCGGCGCAGACGATCACCGTCACCACCAGCGTCAGCGCCTGCGTGGACCGCAGCGCCAGCCCCTCGGACAGGCCCGTCCATTCACGGAAGTCGCGCACGTTGATGATGAAGCGCGCGCCGTCGTCGAAGCGTTGGTCGTCCACGCCGATGATCAGGCGCGTCAGGCCGTTCATCACGAACATCACCCCGACCGAGGCCATCACGAAGATGATCGGCGCCGCCTTCTGCGCCCGGTAGAAGCGATAAACCGCGCGGTCCGTGCCCAGCACCAGAAGCGCGGTGGCCGCGATCCCCACCGGCAGCGCCAGCAGCGCGGTCGGCAGCGGCCCCAGCGAGACGCCCAGCGATTGCAGCCCCCAGGTCGCAAGGATCGTGATGGCGGTGCCGAAGGCCATGGTGTCGCCATGGGCGAAGTTGGAAAACCGCAGGATGGCATAGATCAGCGTCACCCCGAGCGCGCCAAGCGCCAGTTGCGCCCCGTAGGCGGCGGCGGGGATGAAGACGAAGTTCAGAAAGGCCGCAAGGGCGTTGAGGATGTCCAAGGCTCAACCTCCCAGGAAGGTGCGGCGCACCTCGTCGTTCCGCATCAACTCCTGGCCGGTGCCGGTATGGGCGTTTGCCCCCTGCACCAGCACATAGGCCTTGTCGGCGATCATCATCGCCTGCTTGGCGTTCTGTTCCACCATCAGCACCGGCAGGCCGCCGCGGGCGATGGCGATGATGCGGTCGAACAGCTCGTCCATGACGATGGGGCTGACGCCCGCGGTCGGTTCGTCCAGCATCAGGACCGAAGGCTGCGTCATCAGCGCCCGGCCCACCGCGACCTGCTGGCGCTGCCCGCCCGACAGTTCGCCCGCCGCCTGCCGGCGCTTGGCGGCGACGGCGGGGAACAGGTCGTAAACCTGCTCCATCGTGCGGCGGATGTCGTCCTTGCGGATGAAGGCCCCCATTTCCAGGTTCTCCTCGACCGTCATGGACGGGAAGATGTTGTTGACCTGCGGCACGAAGCCCATGCCCGCCTTCACGCGGTCCTGGGGATTCAGCGCGGTGATGTCGCGCCCGTTCAGCCGCACGCTGCCCTTGCGCAGGTTCAGCATGCCGAAGATCGCCTTCATGGCGGTGGACTTGCCCGCGCCGTTGGGACCGACGATCACGGCGATCTGGCCCTGTTCCACGGAAATGGTGCAGTCGTGCAGGATGTCGGCGCCCTTGCCGTATCCGCCAGTCATGCCCTCTCCGATCAGGAAGGGATCGCCCGCGCGGCCCGGACCGACCGGACCCGAGGGGCGGGTGCCGTCGATGGTGCCGCGCCCCCGGGGGTTCACGACCGACAGATCGCGGTTGCCGCGATGGCCGAAGACTGCGTCCTGATCGCTCATGCGCCCACCATGTCCTTGTTCTTGAGGCCCGTGCCCAGATAGGCCTCGATCACGGCCTCGTTGCGCATGATGTCCTGGGCGCTGCCCGTGGCCAGGACCTTGCCCTCGGCCATGACGATCACCGGGTCGCACAGCTTGCCGATGAAATCCATGTCGTGTTCGATCACGCAGAAGGTATAGCCGCGTTCCTTGTTCAGCCGGATGATCGCGTCGGCGATGGTCATCAGCAGCGTGCGGTTCACGCCCGCGCCCACCTCGTCCAGAAAGACCACCTTGGCATCGACCATCATCGTGCGGCCCAGTTCCAGAAGCTTCTTCTGGCCGCCCGACAGGTTGCCGGCCTTTTCATGGGTCAGGTGCCGGATGGTCAGGAAATCCAGAACCTCGTCGGCCTTCTTGCGCAGGGCGGCTTCCTCGCGCTCGATCCGGCCGCGCTGGAACCAGGTCTTCCAGATCGTCTCGCCCGACTGGGCGCCGGGAACCATCATCAGGTTCTCGCGCACGGTCATGGAGGAGAACTCATGCGCCAGCTGAAAGGTGCGCAGCAGCCCCTTGTGGAACAGCGCGTGCGGCGGCAGGCCGGTGATGTCCTCGCCGTCCATGAAGACGCGGCCGGATGTCGGCGGCAAGACGCCCGCGATCACGTTGAACAGCGTGGACTTGCCCGCTCCGTTGGGACCGATCAGCCCGGTGATCGAGCCGGTCTCGATGGTCAGGCTGGCGCCATCGACGGCGCGGAAGCCGCCGAAATGGCGATGGAGGTCTTCGACCCTGATCATTCTTCTTTCCCCGTCCTTCACGCCATTGGTGAAGTGTGACCGCATTCAGCGGCTTTTGTCATGAAAAATGGCCCGGCAACCGCGCAGGCTGCCGGGCCGTATCACATGTTTGGCCTCAGCGATAGCCGACGACGGTCATTTCGCCGTTTTCGAAGGCCACCTCGCGATACACGCCGGCGGTTTCGCCGTTGCCCACCATCTCGATGGAGGAGGCGCCGACATAATCGACATCGCCGCCGTTGTTCAGGATTTCCAGCCCCTTGGCCAGTTCGCCCGGCAGGATCTTCTCGCCCGGCTCGTTGGCGACATCCATCACCTTGTCCTTCCAGACCTTGGGATCGCTGGACTTGGCGGCGGCCATCGACAGCAGCATCAGGGCCGCCGCGTCATAGGATTCGGCCGCATAGGCGCTGGTGCCGTCAAAGCCCGCGCCTTCGGCCATTTCCAGGAACTTCTCGCGGCCCTCGCCCTCGGCGGCCGGGTTCTGGCCAAAGCTGCCGTCGATCTCGGAACCGAAGTTGTCGATCAGGGCCTGGCCGACCATGCCGTCGGGAAAGACAAAGGTGTCGAATGCGCCGGTGTCCAGCGCCGCGCGCACCACGCCCGAACCGCCCTGGTCCACATAGCCCACGACCACCAGCGCATCGCCGCCCGCGGCGGCCAGCGCCGCGACCTCGGCCGAATAGTCGGCCTTGCCGTCGTCATGGGCGGCGTTGACCGTGACGGTGCCGCCCTTTTCCTGGAAGGCCGCCGCGAAGGCATCGGCCAGGCCCTTGCCGTAGTCGTTGTTGGTATAGGTGATGGCGGCGTTCTGGATGCCCTTTTCCATCATGATCTCGGCCATGACCTCGCCCTGGCGGGCGTCGGACGGCGAGGTGCGGAAGAACAGCCCGTTGTCCTCGATGGTGGACAGCGCGGGCGAGGTCGCGGAGGGCGAGATCATCACCACCCCGTTCGGCACGGCCACGTTCTGAAGGGACGCGATCGCCTCGCCCGAGCACATGCCGCCGACGATGCCCTTGACCCCTTCGGCGGTGATCAGGCGTTCCACCGTCGCGGTCGCGGCGGCGGCGTCGATGCAGGTCGAGTCGCCCTGAACCGGCACAACGGTCGATCCGTCCAGCAGCAGGCCGGAATCGCTGACCTCTTTCATGGCGAGCTCGGCGCCCGACGCCATGCCGGGCGCCATGGATTCCAGCGGCCCGGTAAAGCCCAGCGACATCCCCAGCTTGATTTCCTCGGCCGACGCGGCACCGGCCATCAACGCGCCCATGGCGGTGGCCAGAAGAAGTTTTTTCATGTGATTGTCTCCCAGTTGGAACAATGTCCTAGGCCGCACGTTAGAAGCGCCCTGCACAAAAGAAAAGCGGGATATTGCCAAGAATCTCTGCCTTTTCGCGCTGGTGACGCCGGGTCAGCGACAGCCGGGGTCAGCGCCAGCCGGGCCGGTCCTGCCTGCGCCGGAAGATCAGGCCGGGCAGGGCGGCAAGGCACCATCCCAGGGCCAGCCCGATCCCCGCCGCCCCCAATCCCGCCGCCGTCACGGGAACGGCGGGCCGGAAATCGCCCCAGGTGGCCGCCAGGGTTTCGGGATCGCGCAAACGGTGCGGCAGCAGCATCCGCTCCAGCGGCCCGGCGAGGCGCAGCATTTGCAGATCGGCGCGCGCCCGGTCCAGGCGGGCGAAGACCGCCCGCATGTTGGCCTGATGGGTGTCGCGGAAGGCGCTGCCGGACAGGTCGGCCAGGGCCTCGTTCCGCGTCAGGCCCGCCGCCCGCGCGCTGGCGTCGAATTCGGCGGCGACGCGGGACAGCGCGTCCACCTGCCCGCCGAGCCGCTGGACATACTGGTCCGAAAAGGCCGGGAACTGCGACAAGGCGGCGGCAAGACAGACCGCCGCCGCCAGCCGCAGGAACCCGGTCACCTGTCCTGCACCTTGAGGCCCAGAACGGGCGCATAAACCTGTTCCAGCCGGGCGATGGCGTCCTTGGGCGACATCTCCTCGGTCGCGCCCGTGCGGCGGTTGGTCAGTTCCACCTTGTTCGCGGCCAGACCGCGCGGGCCGACGGTGATGCGCCAGGGCAGGCCGATCAGGTCCATGGTGGCGAATTTCGCCCCCGCCCGGTCGTCGCGGTCGTCATAAAGCGGATCCAGCCCGCGCGCCTGCAATTCGGCATAGATCGCGTCGCAGGCGCTGTCGGTCGAATTGTCGCCCTGCTTGAGGTTGACGATGCCCACGTGGAAGGGGGTCACCCCCTCGGGCCAGATGATGCCCTTGTCGTCGTGGTTGGCCTCGATGATGGCGCCCAGAAGGCGGGACACGCCGATGCCGTGGCTGCCCATCTCGACGGGCACGCGGGTGCCGTCGGGACCGACAACGGTGGCGCCCATGGCTTCGGAATACTTGGTGCCGAAATAGAAGATCTGGCCCACCTCGATCCCGCGCGCGGTGCGGCGGCGTTCCTCGGGCACCTGGGCGAAGACCGCCTCGTCATGGGTTTCGTCCGTGCGGGCGTAGCGGCTGGTGAACTCCTCCAGCACGGCCTGGCATTGTTCCGCGCTGTCATAGTCGATCTGCCGGTCGCCGAAGGTCAGGTCGGTGATTTGGCTGTCATAGAAGACCTCGGATTCGCCGGTCTCGGCCAGCACCAGGAATTCGTGGGTATAGTCCCCGCCGATCGGCCCGCCGTCCGCGCGCATCGGGATCGCCTGCAAGCCCATGCGTTCGTAGGTGCGCAGATAGCTGACCAGGTGCCGGTTATAAGCGTGGAGCGCGGCGTCGCGCGTCAGGTCGAAGTTGTAGCCGTCCTTCATCAGGAACTCGCGGCCGCGCATCACGCCGAAGCGGGGACGGATCTCGTCGCGGAACTTCCACTGGATGTGGTACAGCGTCAGGGGCAGATCCTTGTAGCTGTTCACATGGCTGCGGAAGATGTCGGTGATCATCTCCTCGTTCGTGGGGCCATACAGCAGGTCGCGCTTGTGGCGGTCCCTGATGCGCAGCATTTCCTCGCCGTAATCGTCGTAGCGTCCGCTTTCGCGCCACAGATCCGCCGGTTGCAGGGTCGGCATCAGCAGGGGAATATGCCCCGCGCGCTGCTGTTCCTCGTGGACGATCTGCTCGATCCGGCGCAGCACCTTGAAGCCCAGCGGCAGCCAGGAATAGATCCCCGCCGCCTGCTGCTTGATCATTCCGGCGCGCAGCATCAGCCGGTGGCTGACGATCTGCGCCTCTTTCGGGTCTTCCTTCAGCACCGGCAGGAAATAGCGCGTGAGACGCATGGCGGGATCCTTTGATCGAACACGGCGCAAACCGTTAGCGGATCGGCCCAGCCTTGCCAAGAACCGCCCGCTTGCAACTGCCGCCCGTCGGGGTCACATTCCTCCGCGACACTCGCACCAGGAACCGGCCATGCGCATACCGATACACAAGCAGCTGATGTGGTGGGGCGTGGCGGCGGTGGCGCTGCTGCTGGCGATGTGGCTGCTGGGGCAGGCGATCCTGCCCTTCATCCTGGGCGCGGGCGTGGCCTATCTGCTGGATCCGGTGGCCGACCGGCTGGAACGCGCGGGCCTGTCGCGCGTGATGTCGGTGGTGGTGATCACCGTCGCCGCCGTTCTGGCCTTTGCGGCGGTGGTGCTGCTGGTGGTGCCGGTCATGCTGCGCCAGGCCACGTCGCTGATCGAAACCGCGCCCGAGATGCTGGAAAAGGCGCGGCTGTTCCTGTCGGCGCGCTTTCCCGAGCTTTTGCCCGCGAACGGCGACATCGGCACGGCGCTGACCGACCTGGGCGCGGCCATGGGCGAGCAGATGGGCACGCTGGCCTCGCGCCTGCTGTCGTCGGTGGGCGGCATCATCAGCGCCATCGCGATCCTGGTGATCGTGCCGGTGGTGGCCTTTTATCTGCTGCTGGACTGGGACCATCTGGTGGACCGCGTGGACACGCTGCTGCCCCGCGAACACGCCCCCACCCTGCGCCGCCTGTCGCGGGAAATCGACGAGGCCTTGTCGGGCTTCGTGCGCGGGCAGGGGCTTGTGATGCTGATCCTGGGCACCTGGTACGCGATCGGGCTGATGATCGTGGGGCTGCCCTTCGGCTTCTTCATCGGCGTGATGGCGGCGCTGCTGTCCTTTATCCCCTATGTCGGCGTGCTGATCGGCGGGGCCACGGCCATCGGGGTCGCGCTGTTCAGCTTTTGGGGCGATCCCTTGTGGATCGGGCTGGTGGTGGCGATCTTCGCGCTTGGCCAGATCGTCGAGGGCAATTATCTGCAACCCAAGATCGTCGGCCATCATGTCGGCCTGCACCCGGTCTGGCTGCTGCTGGCCTTGTCGGTCTTCGGCGCGCTGTTCGGCTTTGTCGGCATGGTCATGGCGGTGCCGCTGGCCGCCGCGCTTGGCGTGGTCGGGCGCTTCCTGACGCAGCGGTATCAGGAAAGCGCCCTGTTCACCGGCCAGGCGCTGCCCCCCGATCCGGGCCAGCCCATGCTGGTCGAGATCGTCCCTCGCGGCACCGTTGCCAACACCATCCGCGAGGCGCGCATCCGCGCCGACGTGAACCGCGCCCAGGGCCAGATCGAGATCATGCGCGAGGAAATCGCCCGCAAGCATCCCAACGCCGGATAGATGGCCGTGATCTTTCGCCAGTTGACGCTGGACCTGACGACGCCGCCCGCCCATTCCCGCGCCGATTTCCTGCCGGCGCCGGCGAACCGGGCGGCGCTGGCCGCGCTGGACGCGCCGCAGGACTGGCCGCAGGGGCGGATGCTGCTGATCGGACCCGAGGGCGCGGGCAAGTCGCACCTGGCGGCCTTCTGGGCGGCCGAGAACGGCGCGCGCCGCATGAAGGCCGCCGCCCTCCGGCCCGATGCCGCCGACCACCTCGCCACCGAGGGCGGCGCCCTGGTGATCGAGGATGCCGACCGCGCGGGCCGGGCGGCGGGGGCGGAACAGGCGCTGTTCCACCTGTGGAACCTTTGCGCGCCGCGCGACTGCCTGCTGCTGCTGACGGCGCGCACGCCGCCCCGCGACTGGGGCCTGGTGCTGCCCGACCTGCGGTCGCGCATGGACGCGATGCCCCAGGTCCGGCTGATGCCGCCCGACGAATCGCTGCTGGCCGCCGTGTTGGTCAAGCTGTTCGCGGACCGCCAGCAGGCCGTGTCCTCGGACCTGATCGACTGGCTGGTTTTGCACATGCCGCGCGACCTGGGGCTGGCCCGCCGGCTTGTCGCCGCCATGGACCGCGCCGCCATGGCCGACAAGCGCCCCATCACGCGCCGCATTGCAGCCGAACTGCTGAACGGTCTATCCGGGGAAGGAACATGACTCGACGCCTCCAAGGTCAGAAACCATGACGCAAGCAGATTTTCTTCGGACACCCTTTCCTGAACCGCAGGATCTGCCCGGCGGCGTGCCGCAGAACGGGTCGCGCTTCTTCAACCGCGAGGTCAGCTGGCTGTCCTTCAATTGGCGGGTGCTGGACGAGGCGCGCAATCCCCGCGTGCCGCTGCTGGAACGGCTGCGCTTCGTGTCGATCAGCGCGACCAACCTGGACGAATTCTACACCGTCCGCGTGGCGGGCCTGCGCGAACTGGTGCGCGAGGGAAACACCACGCCCTCGGATGACGGGCTGACCCCGGCCGAGCAGCTTGCGATGATCAACACCGACGCCCGCCGCCTGATGGGCGCGCAGCAGGGCGTCTGGAACCGCATCCGGCGCGAGATGGAGGATGCGGGCATCGTCATCCTGTCCCGGTCCCGCCTGACCCGCGCCGAGGAGGAGTTCCTCCACGATCATTTCGAACGCAAGGTCTTTCCGGTCCTTTCGCCCCTGGCCATCGACCCGGCGCATCCGTTTCCCTTTATCCCCAACACCGGCTTCTCGCTGGCGCTGGAACTGGCGCGGGAAACCGACGGACGGCAGATGCAGGCGCTGCTGCCGATCCCCGCGCAGCTTCGCCGCTTCATCCCCCTGCCGGGCGGCGAACGGTTCTTCAAGCTGGAAGACCTGCTGCTGATGCATCTGTCCTCGCTGTTTCCCGGATACCGCGACACGGGCCATTGCGCCTTCCGCGTGCTGCGCGACAGCGACCTGGAGGTCGAGGAAGAGGCCGAGGATCTGGTCCGTGAATTCGAAACCGCGCTGAAGCGCCGCCGCCGGGGCAGCGTCATCCGGCTGAAGATCACGCGTGGCGCGCCCGACCGCCTGCGCCGCCTGATCGCCGACGAACTGGAGGTCGGCCCCGACGAGGTGATCGAGGTCGAGGGCCTGCTGGGCATGGCCGACCTGTCCGAACTTGTGCTGGATTCGCGCCGCGACCTTTTGTGGCCCGCCTTCACGCCGCGCGTTCCCGAACGGGTGCAGGACCACGACGGCGACATGTTCGCGGCCATCGGGCAAAAGGACATGCTGCTGCACCACCCGTACGAGACCTTCGACATGGTGGTCCGCTTTCTGGCCCAGGCCGCGCGCGACCCGAACGTGCTGGCGATCAAGCAGACGCTGTACCGCACCAGCCGCGACAGCCCGATCGTCGACGCGCTTTGCGAGGCCGCCGAGTCCGGCAAGTCGGTCACGGCCCTGGTGGAGCTGAAGGCCCGCTTCGACGAGGCCGCCAACATCCGCCAGTCGCGGCGGCTGGAACGGGCGGGCGCGCATGTCGTTTACGGCTTCGTGAACTACAAGACCCACGCCAAGATCAGCACGGTCGTTCGGCGCGAGGGCGACAACCTGGTCACCTATACCCATTACGGCACCGGCAACTATCACCCGATCACGGCGCGGATCTATACCGACCTGTCGCTGTTCACCTGCGATCCGGCGCTTGGCCGGGACGCCACGAAGGTCTTCAACTACCTGTCGGGCTATGTGCAGCCGGCGGGCCTGGAAAACCTGTCCATCTCGCCCATCGACCTCAAGGACCGGCTGCTTTCGCTGATCGGGCGCGAGGCCGAACTGGCCCGGCAAGGGCGGCCCGCCGCGATCTGGGCCAAGATGAACTCGCTGATCGAAAAGGACGTGATCGACGCGCTTTACGCGGCAAGCAGCGCGGGCGTGAAGATCAGCCTCGTGGTGCGCGGCATCTGCGGCATCCGCCCCGGCATCCGCGGCCTGTCCGAAAACATCCGCGTCAAGTCCATCGTCGGGCGTTATCTGGAACATTCGCGCATCGTCTGCTTCGGCAACGGCTACGGGCTGCCGTCCAAGCGGGCGCGGGTCTTCATCAGCTCGGCAGATTGGATGGACCGCAACCTGAACCGGCGCGTGGAAACGCTGGTCGAATGCATGAACGAAACGGTGAAGGCGCAGATCGTCAGCCAGATCATGGCCGCCAACATGGCGGACGAGGCGCAAAGCTGGCTGTTGCAACCCGATGGCCGCTTCGTGCGCTATCTGCCCGAAGGGCGGGACGACCTGTTCAACTGTCACCGCTTCTTCATGGACCATCCCTCGCTGTCCGGGCGGGGCACGGCGGGGGCGGGCGACGTTCCGGCGCTCACCCATTCGAACGATTGACGCGCCCGGAAGGGCACGTCATTAACGCCGCGATGCGGCAGCGGGAGAGGCGGCGATGAACGGCGTACGCACCACGACCGGCAAGACGGTCGAGCCTTTCGGCAAGATGTTCGGAAAATTGCCGAAGCGGGCCTTGTCGCGCGTGGGCGTGGTCGATGTGGGCTCGAACTCGATCCGGCTGGTGGTCTTCGACGGGGCGGCCCGCTCGCCCGCCTATTTCTACAACGAAAAGGTCATGGCGGGGCTTGGCGCCCGGATGGCCCAGACGGGCCGCCTGAACCCCGATGGGGTAGAGCGCGGCTTTGCCGCCCTTCAGCGTTTCGCGGCCCTGGCCAAGGGCATGGACATCGACCCCCTGACCTGCGTGGCCACCGCCGCCGTGCGCGAGGCCGCCGACGGTCCCGCCTTCAAGGACCGCGTCGAACGCGAAACCGGCATCAGGATGCACGTGATCGACGGCGAGGAAGAGGCGCGCCTGTCCGCCCAGGGCGTGCTGCTGGGCTGGCCCGACGCCAGGGGGCTGGTCTGCGACATCGGCGGCAACTCCATGGAGCTGGCCGAGGTCGCGGACGGCCGGATCGGCAAGCGCGTGTCCTCTCAGCTGGGGCCGTTCCGGTTGCAGCAGGTGGGCGGCGGCAAGGACGGGCTGCGCAAGCATATCAAGAAGGTGATGGCCGGGCTGGCGCAGGTCATGGGCACCCATCACGAACGCATCTACCTGGTCGGCGGATCGTGGCGCGCCATCGCCCGGCTGGACATGGAGCGCGTGTCCTATCCCATGACGGTGCTTCACGAATACCGCATGACCCCCAAGGCGGTGGCCGACACGGTCGCCTGGATCGCGGCCAACGACATCGGCGCGCTCAAGGCGCAGACCGGCCTGTCGTCCTCGCGGATCGAGCTGGTGCCGCTGGCCGCGCAGGTGCTGGCGCAGCTGACCGAAACCTTTGCCCCGGCCGAGCTTGCGGTGTCCAGCTATGGCATCCGCGAGGGGCTGCTTTACGAGCAGATGCCCGACAGCCTGCGCAAGCGCGACCCCCTGATCGAGGCCGCGCGCTTCACCGAACGCCAGATGGCCCGAATGCCGGGATCGGGCAAGAAGCTGTATCAGTTCCTGCGGCCCTTGTTCCAGCACGCCGCGCCCGAACGCGACCGCCTGATCCACGCCGCCTGCCTGCTGCACGACATCAGCTGGCGCGCCCATCCCGATTACCGCGCCGACGCCTGCTTCGACAATGTGACACGCGCCAACATGGCCGCGCTGAGCCACCCGGAGCGCGTGTTCCTGGGCCTTGCGCTGCTGCACCGTTACAAGAACAGCCGCGCGGGTTCGCCCATGGCGCCCTTGTTCAAGCTGCTGTCCGACGCCGAGATCGCTGATGCCGAGATTCTGGGCAAGGCGATGCGCTTTGGCGCCATGCTGGCGCTGGACGACCCGGCCGATGCGGGCAAGCTGATCCCCGACGGCAAGCAACTGATCCTGAAGCTGACGCCCACCGGCCGCAAGCTGATGGGCGAGGTGGCCCAGGCCCGCTTCGGATCCCTGTGCGCCGCCCTGGGTGTCGAGGGCAGGATCACCTGACCCAAGGCGCAAGGCGCCCGGCACGAATGCCGGGCGTTCGGGCGGGGGGCCTTACAGCGTTTCGGCCGTGCGCTGCATCCATTCCCGGTGGCGCAGTTCGTCGGCATGGGCCTTCTGGAAGAAGGCGCGCGACTTCTCGATGGCGTCGGGATGCCCCGATGCCCGCTCGTAGGCGGTAACAGTGTCGTTCTCGTTCGTGGCCATTGCCTTGAGAATGGCGCTGTCGCCGAACAGGTCGGCCAGGGCGATCTTGCCGGTGGTCAGCATCTGCTTCATGTCGCCTTCCGTCGGGGCTTCCACCCCGGTTTCGGCGGCCATTTCCCGCAGCACGTCGAGATGCTGAAGATGATCCTGGCGGAAGGATTCGACCTGCTGGGACAGGCTCGGATCCGAAAGCCGGGCGACGGTCGACTCATAGGCCGCGATGGCGTCGTGTTCCAGCAGGATCAGGTTGCGGATCAGGTCGCGGATATTGTCCTCGGTGCCGATGGTGGTTGCCATGCTTGCCTCGTGATGTGGTGGCTTGTGCGGAGGGTGAACCGTTCCGGCAATCGTTTGTTCCGTTGGGGCGGATGATCTTGCCGCATCGGGGACACGGATGGAACAGATGACGACCTTTTCGCTTTCCGACCACCTTGGCCCGCTGACGCCCGCCTTCGAATGGCTGGTGGTCGTCATCGAACTGTTCGCCATCGCGATCCTGCTGCTGGGGCTTGCGCAGTTCGCCCGCGCCTTCGCCTCGGGCGAGATCACCAGGCGCGGCGCCCATGAACGCGGCCATCGGCTGAACCTGGGCCGCCTGACCCTGGGCCGCCATATCCTGTCGGGGCTCGAGGTGCTGATCGTGGCCGACCTGATCCGCACGATGCTGCATCTGACCTTGGACAACATCGCGCTGCTGGGCGGGCTTGTCGCGATCCGGTCGCTGATCTCGTTCTTTCTGGAACGGGAACTGAGCCACCTTCGTCAGGAAGGCGGCGGCTGCTGAGGGGGGGTTGTCCGGGCCTTCTGCGAAACCGGTTGCCGGGGCCGGGGGGCTGGATCGGGCGCCGGTCCTGTTCCTGGCCCCGGTTTTTGGCTCCGGTCTTGGCCCGTCGTCCGGGGCGATCCGGCCATCGGTGCAAAAGGTGCTGCCGGC
>NZ_JBHRXY010000039.1:0-18994 GCF_042648745.1 Paracoccus angustae | reverse complement strand
TCGGTCTGCTCATGCAGTCAAGCTACCACGCTGGATTCACGAGATGAATCCCTCACGCGATTTGTGCAACAGAGCCCCGCAACGGTCGCTGTGTCGTCGTCCGGTATTTCTCCAATCGGCTCAATCGCTGCCACTGTTTCGATTGGTTCGGCCAAGCCGATCTTTGCAAGGAATTCACCCGCACTTCCTTGGATCAGGAAGATGGTGATATAGGCTCCAATCTCGTTGAGCGCGCTCTGGCTAAAATCGTTGCGCGGGAAGTGGCCCAGCCAACTAACCTGGCGGCGGTTCGGGTAGTCATCAGGATCGTCGGCCACGTGGTCGAACGCTCCTGTGAAGCGCCCGATATTGACCATGCGGTCGTGCTTTGAAGGGTAAACTACAATGTCACCCGCCTTCATCTCGTACGTGAAACGGTAGAGAATACCTGCATCGACGGGCCGAGATCCCGCCTTCTTGTCAGGGTAGTACTGTAACAAAGCCGCTTTTAGGGCCTCCCGATCTGGGTACTGCCGTAGGTCGCCCAAGGCAGTCCAGCCGATCGCCACGTAATCACCATCTAAGGGGCGGCTGCCAACATGCTCGCCCATATGGACGCCCCAAACCCGTATGTGATGGTTCATGTCAGGCCTCTCGTAATTTCAGCTATACAACTGCTTTCAATTGTCTTTCACAAGCCCATTAGGGCCTTTATGTGTCTACCATGTGCAGGGTTGGCTGATGAAGCCGCTGTCCATCACGTCCCATCAACGCGGCTCTTCATGCCGGGGAATAATGAATGAAAAAGAACAGTACCTTTATTGCGACTTTGATCCTGGCAGCGCTCACAGTTATTTTTTTGTGCGCTTGGTGGGGTGATGCTGTTGTTGCGCTTGGAACTAAAATGGGCTTGCACGTAGAGAAAGTAAGTCTTGGTGACTGGGGGGACTCTTTCTCTGCTTTAAATACGGCCTTCTCTGGCATGGCCCTAGTAGGGATAGGTGCAACCATCTATATGCAGCTCCAGTTTTCACGTAGGCAGCAAGTTGAAAACGGAAAAAGTGAATTTGAGAGAGTTTTCTTTCAACTTTTCGGTCTAATTCGTGAGCTTAGAAACGAATTGCGCTTCTCGCCTGATGCTGCCAAGACATCCTTCAGGAAGCTTAAAGGAATGTCGGGAGGAGGTTTCAGCGTCATAGATCACGCTGATCAGTCGAACTTTACTGAAAAGAAAGGCGTCGAGGCAATAAAGGCGGCGTTTCTGGAGATTTCTAAATCCCTTGAAGCTCAATTAAGCTCTGGTGCCTCTTCTTTGCGAACGGTTGAGAGGATTTATAGAGTCACGGTCAACCGCAGGTATGAGCCTGAGTTCAGTCCATATTTCCGTGCAATATATTCGTTGCTAAAGAGAATTGATTCGAGCGTTTATCTCTCTAGCAATGAGAAACTTGATTATAGTCGGCTTGTTCGTTCTCAAATGACAAGTCAGGAGGCTATCCTGTTGGGACTAAATGGTCTGTCTTCTGAGTCAAAGGATCTAATGGACTACATAATAAAATATAGAATGCTAAAGTATTCTCAAGAAGGTAATGTCAAAAACGAGCTTCGGAAACTCTATCCGGAGGAGGCATTTAAAGGGCGTTAACCTGATCACGCGTTTGGCGAGATCAACGCCATCCGGGCGGGCTGGGCCAAAGACCTGCGGGACAGGAAATCCCTGAAGGGCTGCTCGGTGTCCAAGGTGCCAGAAACATTCTAAGCCGTTCCATAAAACCCGTTGATAGCCATCGATGCCGATAGGCAATCATCTGGGGTTGCGCGGGACGGCTCCGAAGGGACCCATTGTCTTTTCGGCTTGCCCCCACTTCATGCGGGAGCAAGCCATGTCCGGGGTCGGCAGCAGTCAAGAGTTGACGCTGTCCTTCAGAGCCTTGGCCACCGTAAATTTCACCACGCGATCGGCAGGCTTTGTCATGGCCTCGCCTGTTGACGGATTGCGGACCTGTCGCTCGGGACGATCCCGGCAGGCGAGCTTGCCCAAGCCAGGAAGGGTGAGGGCGCCGCCCTGGGCCACGATCGAGGTCGCAACCTCGGAGAGCGCCTCAAGGACAGAAGAGACATCCTTTTTCTCAATGCCAGACTTTTCGGCCAGAGTGGCAAGCAGCTCCGTCTTGGTCATCGGCTTCATCATTCTTTCCTTGTCGTTTTAACATCTGGGGTAGGGTTAGCCCGTGTCGGCTGGTTTTGCCACCTCAATGCGATTTAGGCCAAGGTCCGTGAGGGGACCCGTGGGATATGCTTATTGCAAGACGAGCTTGAGGCGTCGGCAAGTGCCGACGGTTGCAGGTGCAAGGGCGGCACAATCTGCCGGCAAACGACGTCCCGCTCCCTGCGCCGGGCGGCGCCTGTAACGAGGCTCAAAGCCAGAGCACCTGATGGGAGAGGAAGGGCAGGGCCATGCGGATCGCCACCTACAACATCAACGGCATCAATGGCCGGCTGGAGACGCTGCTGGCCTGGCTGGCTGAGACACAGCCCGACATCGTCTGCCTACAGGAGTTGAAGGCGCCGCAGGCGAAGTTCCCTGAGCGGCAGCTGCAAGAGGCCGGCTACGCCTCCGTGTGGCACGGGCAAAGCCGCTGGAACGGCGTGGCGATCCTGTCGCGCGGCAGCGAGCCGGTGCTCACGCGCCGTGGCTTGTCGCGGGATCCCGATCCCAGCCAGAGCCGCTATATCGAGGCGGCGGTGAATGGCCTGCTGGTGGGCTGCCTTTATGCTCCCAATGGCAATCCCGCACCGGGTCCGAAATGGGACTACAAGCTCACATGGTTAAAGCAGTTCAGCACCCATGCAAAACAGCTGCTCGCTCTGGACGTCCCGGTGATCCTGGCAGGCGATTACAATATCATTCCCGCCGAGCGCGATGTCTATAATCCGGGCCGCTGGCGCAATGATGCTTTGTTTCTGCCAGAGGTCCGAAAGGCTTATGCGTCTCTTCTGAAGCAAGGATGGTGTGATGCCATTGCGACCATCCATCCCGACAAGCCTGTTTACACCTTCTGGGATTATCTGCGTCAGGCCTGGGAGCGGAATGCCGGACTGAGGCTCGATCACCTGCTGCTCTCGCCCGATTTGGCAGCAAGGCTCAAGGACGCCGGTGTTGATCAGGATATGCGAGCTCGTTCGAAAGCCAGCGATCATGCGCCGGCCTGGATTGACCTGGCTCGCGAGTGATCCAATTTTTCCGTTGAAGATCATACCTACTCGGCAGATGAGAGGCTTTCCTGTCAAGGATGCTTTCTGTATTGCGACAGGCATCTAAGGAGATCATCATGGACATCAATTACAACGAACTGTCACTCGAGCAGCTGAAAGAGATCAACAAGAAATCCGCAGCCGCCATTGCCGATTTCGAGAACCGCCGTAAAAAGGACGCCATCCAGAAGGCGACCGAGATTGCCAAGGCCGCAGGCTTTGCCTCGCTCGAAGACATGCTGGCCGCACAGCCCCCCAAGCAAAAGGCCGAGCCGAAATACCGCCATCCCGAAAATCCCGAACTGACCTGGAGCGGTCGCGGGCGAAAGCCCGGCTGGATTGCCGAAGCCCTGGAAGCCGGAAAGTCGCTCGAAGATTTTGCGATTTAATCGTCTCATGTTGCACTGAAAGGCGCGCGAAGCGCGCCTTTCAGTCATAATTGCAGGATGTCTCGCGCGCCTTGTGGAGCTTAACTTATCTCACCGCGTCCAATGGCATCAGCTACACTACTTGGTAGCTACCAGTTAGGATGAGTTCTTTTGTGAAGGATTGGCGCCCGTTTACAGGATGCCGTTTGTCTGTTCCCTCACGTGAGGGCACTTGCACCAACTCTCCTAAGTTCGTCGTTATTTGTATGTCAGTATCTGGCGCTGCGTTCAGCTATTCGATGCGCGAGGTTGCGTGCCCCCGCTGAGGCAAGCTCGCCATAGCTTTCGCCCTTCTGCATTACCTTCTGGCCGATAAATGCGGCGGCGCCACCCGGAGGGCCGCTAGCCGCTGCTCTTCCGGCAAGAGATCCAGCCGCCTTCGCGCCGACCGCCGCGATAGCGGCTTGCGTGGGCGTCACGGACATAATCATGCCGCTCAAGGAACTGACGATCATGGGTATGCAAAGGGTGCAGATCGCCATGATAATCAAGCAGGCAAGGAAGGGAATGAAGTCGGCCACACTCTCGGTCAGGGACGAGTTGAGTGTTTCAACGTAGCCCATGACAATGCGGATCAGCCCGCCGAGCATGACAGCCGTGACCAAAGGATAGAGCATGTAGCTGACCGCGCCTTGAAGCCAGCGATTGAAATAGTCTTTCGTGGCCTCGAACATGCTCAAGGCGATGAAGATGGGGGCAATGCCGAGATAAATCGTCACCATCACCTGACCGAAGATCAGCAGCAGCGCGGCCAGGGCGGCAATGGTGCCGAGGCTGAAGGTAATCAGCACGCTCATGACGGCACCTCCCATCCAGCCCATTGGCTCCATGACCTTGTTCATCTTGTCCGAGAACTCGGAAATGAAGGCATCCATTGCTGCGGCAAGGTTACTGGACGGAACTTCACCGCCGCCGAACTTTCCGAGCAGGTTGGCGGCAATGCTGTTCACGCCACCTTCAACGGCACTGGCGATCAGGTTGAACTGGCCCCACACCAACCCAATACTGCCTATGGCAATCAGCTTGATAAAGGTGACGACAATCTGTCCGGCCGACATGGGCCGGTATTGCAGGACCATGTTCACGCCGAGCATGACCACGGCCAGGGTCGCCATGGTTGCCGTGAGCGTTCCCATTCCATCCAGCACGGCCCCGAAGCTGGATTGCGCTACATTGTCCAACTCGCCTTGGGCGCGGCTGACAAAGCCCTCGATCATACCCATCAGTAGATACCTTGCACCTTGCAGATCTTATCGACCTCGCGCGTTAAGCGACTCCGATCTGTGCGAGCATAATCCCTGACCCATTCGCTGCTTTCATCATCGGGCAACGACATGAAGCGCTCTTCCATGTCCTTGAATGCTGCGTCCCATGATGGGAACCGCAATTCACAGGTGCATTTACCATCCGCCGCCTCAAGATTGGCTGCAACCTCATGGATATAGGAGCTTTCCATGAAGCGCAGGGAGCTCGCACCCTGTATCCGATGATCTTCAACCGTGGGAGGGCGCGGGGCATTGCAGCCGCCCGGCGTGGTATAGAACCCACCATCAGGCTTGTTGCCGTCATTCGAGAAGGTCATGAAGGCGCGTTCCTTGGCAATCGCCTCGGCAGGAGACGTTTCGCCACCATCCTTTGAATGGATTGCGACGGCAGACGCTTCGCTGTCGTCATTCGATAGGATCATGGTGCCACCGGCCAAAGCCGCAGCGGCAGAAACAGCCAGAATACCCGTAATCACCCACTTCATGCCGCGTCTCCTATGGCCGGAATGTAAACCTGCGCGATGCCGCGCGTTTCCCCAATGCGCCCCGTCTGAATAATCACGTCGATGGTGCGAAGGATATAGTTTCGCAGATCGTTGTAGCTCATGCGAACATCCGAACGGCCAGCCGCAATCGCCAGCCGGTCAAGCGCCAGTTCCGGCGTTTCCGCGTGGATCGTCGTCATCGACCCGCCATGCCCGGTGTTCACGGCTTCAAGGAAGGTCATGGCTTCCTTGCCCCGGACCTCGCCCACAATCAGCCGATCAGGGCGCATCCGAAGCGTGGCTTCCAGCAGCATGTCGGGCGTCCTGGTGGAGCCGCCCCGATCCGCAATGAGAGACACCGCGTTCGGCTGGTCGGGGAACAGCTCACGGGCGTCCTCGATGGTGATGATCCGTTCCTCTTGCGGGATCATGGAGATGATCTTGCGCAGCTCCACGGACTTGCCAGTGTCCGTCCCGCCCGAGATCAGGATGTTCAGCTTGTGACCGACGCAGAAGCGCAGCACCGCCATGAGGTCGCCAGCTTCGATCAGTCCAGCAAGGCTGGCGTTGCGCTTTGTCCGTTCCGCATCGAGAGCCACCTGCTTGCCGTGCAGGAACCGCAATTCGATTTTCTCTATCGGCAGGGCGGCAAAGAGGCGGAAGGAGAGGGCCGCTTCCTGCGGCGTGGCAGGCGCAAGGACCGCCTGCGCCCGAATGGGCCTGTCGTGATAGGCCACGGTTGCGGAGACAAGCAGCTTGTTGCGGCCGGTCTGCGCCTGGTTCTCGCCCGCGATCTGGTTGGCAAGGGAATGGCCGAAGCCCGGATCAACCCTTTCCCCGGTCGGCTTCATATGCACGTCGCCGCGCTTCAAGATCCAGATGCTGCGATCCGGGTTGACCGAGACTTCAATCGTGGCCGGATCATCCAGCCACGGCTTGAAGCGGTCCAGCTTGTGGGCCAGCCAACCCATCAGAGGATTTCCAGGTCGCGATCAACCATGATCGTCACAAGCGAGCCCTGCTTGATGGCAATGGTCGGCTGGCGGTTCAGGTAGCCGTCGAGGGCGCTGGAAGTGGCCTCCATCATGTTCTGCGACATGGCCTCTGCCACGTCCGATGTGCTGTCGTCGTCGTCATCAGCCACAGCAATGGCAGGGGCGAGGCCGATCAGGCTAATCAGCGCGGCTGAGCCGAAGCGTGCGCCGAAGTGGGTGTTCACGGCCCCTTCCACGCCCGAACGCCCGATGGCGTCACCACCATAGGCCCCAATGTCCACGGTATGGTTGTCGGGCAGGATGATCCTGTTCCAGACGATCATCGCGCGGCGCTGCCCGAGGTCGGTGTTGTCGTTATAGGCCCCGATCACCCGCGACCCGCGCGGGATCAGGATGCGCGATCCGTCATAGGAATGAACGTCTTCCGAGACCAAGGCGCGAATGGCCCCCGGCAGGTCGGTGTTGATGGCCGTTTCCAGCACCGCCTGAATCATCGTGCCCTGCAGGACGGTGTTGGCCGGGCTGGCGATGACCTTGGCCCGCTCCATCGGTGCGCGTGCGGCCTGCTGGCGGGCAAAGCGTTCGTTCTGGCTTTGGTTGCGCAGGTTGGGGTCCAACCCTTCCATGCCGGGAATGGCCGCCGCCGCCTCCATCGCACCCGGAACGCCTGCCGCACCACCGCCGCCCGAAGCACCGCCACCAAAGGCGATCATGGGCGAGGCGGCGCGAGCGCGGTAGAGTTCTTCAGCCTCACGGCGGCGATTGACCTCCCCGTCCATCGTCCCGAGGTCCGGGTTTCCGCTGGTGATCCGCGCCGCGTCAAGCTGCGCCTGAAGCTGCGCAAGCTGCCGGTCGCGGTCGGCAATCATGTTGGCATTTTCAAACTGCATGGAGGTCATCGTGTCTTGCAACTGGCTGACCTGTGCCAAGAGACTGTCGATCTGAGGGTCATTGCTGACGACCGGCGCGTCCTCAACAGGCGGCACATCGTCTTCTACGGTGATTTCCACGTCCTGCTGCGGCTGCTGGCGCAGCCGCTCGATTTCCGCCTCCAATGCCTCGATCTGCGCCAGCATCCGGGGATCGGGTTCAGGCTCACGCCGCGCGGGCAGGGGCATCCGGGCAAAGGGTTCCTCGTTCGTCTGGAACGCGGCAGGTTGGCCGGTCGGCAAGGTCGCTTGCGCAGCCATGTCAGCCTTCGGCCAGAACATGACGGCGATGAACAGGGCACATGCCCCGCCCAAGGCGGTGCCTGCCAGAAGCCTGCCTTTTCCACCGCTAACCGTGCCGCGCCGGTTGTTGGCCCGCGCCTCCTGCACCTCTGCCGCAAGACGGGCAGTATCGTCCTCAAGATCAGAGGTGCCCTTAGGGGCATTATCCTGATCGCCCTTGTTCTGTTCGGTCTGGCTCTGCTCCGGTTGGCTCCGATCCGGCTGGACCTGATCCGCGGGGTTCTGTTCGCTCTGGTTCTGTTCGCTCATGGCCGGGGATCCAGTCGCTTGATGACGGTTTCAGTCGCGGCGATCCGCAGCACCCAATAGGGGCTGATGCCGCTCACCCGAATGGTGCCGTCCGGGAGGGTTGTGCTGTTGACGGTGCGTTCTGGCCCTGACGAGGTTTTGAAGATCGCCGGGAGCTGCGCGCCGCGCGGAAAGCGGAAATAGGTGAAGTCACCATCATCCCAAACCTGCAAGGGCAGGGCGGCATTGCGCTTGCTGGCGCCGTAACCGCCCCAGGGCGTTGTCGGGTTCAGCCGCTTGTTCTGCGGTTCCGCCGCAACTGTGCGAAGCGCTTGGGCGGCCACGCCACCACCGAAGCGGACCACATAATCGGCCCGCGACCCTACTTCATTCAGATGCAGGTAGTAGGCGCGGCGATTGGTATAGACGGTCATGTTGGTGGACCCGCCTGCGACGGTCGGCTTGACCACCAAGGCCCGTCCGCCCGGAACACCGTCGAAGTTGAAGCCTTCGGTATCGCCCGCGACGATGCTGACGATTTCCTCACCGGGGCCGAACTCCACGGAGGTCACGCGCATCATGCCCACATTCACGCGGTAAACCTGCCCATCCTGATAAACGGCATTGCGGACGCGCGAGTCATGCCGCCCAGCCGAGGGCGTGACTTCGGCCAAGGCCGGTGCCGCCCAGGTCGCCGCGCCAAGCGCGGCTGCGATCAACCATGCTTTCATTGGGTGTCTCCCTCATCCCGGAACCGTTCGGCGGCCACGCTGTAGTTGCTGACCGTGAAGCCGAAGGGGTTGGACCAGACCCCATCGAGGCTGCGCAGCGTCGAGGGGTCATAGTCATAGGCCAGCGTGACGACGAAGGTGCCCTCCGTCACGCCGTCCACCGTTGTCAGGCGCTTGGTGATGCGGGCCTGCGCGCGGTTGTTGCCAATGTCCGAGATCGAGGACACGGCCACGTCGATGCGGGCGTTTTTCCCGTAGATTTTGGGTGGAAACTCCGGGTTTTGTTCGTTCCACAGATCCTGGAGCGACTTAGCGGCCTGACCCGTGGAGCGGGCAAAGACGCCTTCGATGCGCAGGTCATTGTCGAGTTGGTTGTAGGTTTCGCGGTCGCGCACATAGGCATAGACCAGCGACTGCATCACCGCCTCGCGTTCCGCGAGGCTGATCGTGCCGACATTCGCCATCGGCAGCGCCACGCCCGTTGTCGGATCAAAGGGCACCAGGGCAGGGGGCGGCTTGTCGATGAAGAGGGCCACCATGGCCGCAGCCAGACAGCCGGCGACACCGAAGCCCGAGGTGATGAAGGCGATGCGTTTCCACATCGCGGCTTCCCCGCGTGCGCCGTAGATCAGTTCTTCCTCGAACACATCCTTTACGTTGCTCATGGCTGGATCACTCGTTCGAGAAGGTCATGTAGGCGCGTTCCTCGGCAATGGTCGCGGCCGAGAGGACACCCGCCTGGCCGTTGTAGACGGCCTCGATGGATTGCAGTTCGAGCAACTTGGCGAGCTGCACCGAGAGTTCGGCCAGCATCCGCGTGTTGAGGTCGATCGACTCCTTAATGTCCGCGCTACCTTGCGTCATGGCGACAAGCGTGTTGACCCGTTCCAGCGAGGACGAGGTTTCCGCATAGGTCTGTTCGGCGGACGCTGCGAGAACCGCGCCGCCCGAGGCTTGCGCCGCCACCCTTTGCGCGCCGGGCACGCCCGAGGACGCCATGCCGGTGACTTTCTCTTGGCTTAGCCCGCCTGTGGTCAGCGCGGTTTCCACCCCCTTGGTCAGCGTGTCGCCCTTGGCCGGTGTGAAGCCGCCCCAGTTGCCGGTCATGCCGCCCTGGATCGTGCCAAGCACATCGGTCATGTTTCCATCGAGCAAGCCGTCGAGGTTGCCGCCCATTGCCAGATCAACAATGTCGCGGGTGCCGTTGAATTGCCCGTAAATGTCCTGCAACTGCGAAAGCTGCGCCTGCAACTGTTCGACCTGCTCCACGGCATTGGACAGAAGATCGGACTGCACCCCGGCATCGCGCAGCATGGCTTCAAGCTGCTTGATGGTCTGCAAGGTGTTCTGCCCGTCGATGGTCGGGACGCCCTGCGCCAAGGCTGCGGGCGCGGTGCAAAGTGCCACCAACACCCCACCGGTTTTTCCGATACGAGCCATGTTCTGGAAAAGCATCGTGAACCTCAATCGTTCGAGAATGTCATGTAATTGCGCTCTTCGGCGTGGGCCGCGGCTTGCTGCAAAGCCTCGGCGCTGACCGTCTTGGTGTTGGCCGCACGCACCCGGACCCGAAGCGTCATGATCCGGGCCATTTCTGCCCGCGCGTAGCTGTTCAGCGCCCAGGCTTGCGTGGGGTTCTGGTTCTGCTCCATCTGGCTCAGGATCGCCTTGAGGCGATGCGCGATGGCGGCAATCTCTTGAGCCATGTTGCCGCCATAGGCGGACGCACCATCGCCCATCATGGCGAGGTTGGCCCCTGCCGCATCGACCGGCGCAATGGTGCCAAGCGCGTCCACGCCGCCGATGGCCGCCAGATACTCGTTATACTTGCTAGGGATCACCTGGACGTAGTGCTGCGTTTCCTTGAAGGGCGGCACACCGCCGTACTTCTGCACGTTGCCTGGCCCCGCATTGTAGGCGGCAAGCGAGAGAACGATGTTGCCGTTAAACATCGACAGCATCCGCGCCAGATAGGTCGCCCCGCCATAAACCTGCGAATAAGGGTTGGTCCGGTAGTCGGGGTCCACCCCGAGGTCCTTGGCCGTCCCCGGCATGAGCTGCGTCAGGCCGTAGGCTCCTTTCGGAGACCCGGCATGGGGGTTGAAGCGGCTTTCCTGCCAGATCATCGCCTGGATCAAGGCCCGCCATTGCGCCTGCGACAGCCCCGCCTTGGACACACCGGCATGGCCGTAGGTGGCCTTGGACCCGGCAATGATGACTTCCTCCACCGTCAGCGCCGCATCCCCGAAGGTCTTGCCCGCGCCTGGATTGGTGTCGTCGGGATTGTAGAGGCTGTCAGCGGATGCCTCCGGCTGGTCTGCCCCATCTTCCAGCGTCTGGATCATGTCGCCGGTCCCGTCCACCGGCAGGTTTCCCGCCTCGATCAGCTTGTCCAGTTCCGCGATAATGTCCGCGTCGATCTGCAACAGGGCGTTCGAGCGTTCCAGCCTGCCTTGCTGGCGGCCGAGGTCGCGTTCCTGTTCGGCCAGGATCGCAAGGTTCTGCCGCAGCAGGTTTGGGTCGATGATGGGAACGCCCTGCGCCGGGGCGGGGGCCGTGCTGGCGCTCAGGCCCGCCACGGCAAGCGCCGCTGCCTGTGTGACCCGCCCGATCATTCTTCGGCCCACAGTTCCTGAAGGGGCGTGAAGGTGCAGACCGGCTTGCCATTCATGAAGCAGGACGAGCGGGCCGGTTGCGTGCTGGCGCAGGCCGAGACGGTGAAGGCCAGCACACAGATCATCAGAACGGACTTCATGCGATTTCTTCCTTTGTCTGGAGGCGGGCACGGTAGGCTTCAAAGGCCGCACGGCCCGTCTTGCTGCCGCCGAGGATTTTGAGGTGATCGCCCAAGGGCGAGAGGTTCACGTCCACGACCACAGAGGCCGAGGCGTTGCGGATCAGCGCGAGGCGCGATCCGGGAGGTGCGCCGAGAACCATGCCCATTTCCCGGTCATTCAGGTGTAGCGCCGCATAGTTGTCGGGCGAGGCCGCACGGTTCGGGATCAGCACCTGCGTCTGCACGCCCTGCAGGATCGCTGCGCCTGCGCGGCTCTTGTCGAGCTGCGAGGGAAACTGCGTGACCATGACGACCACGGCATTGAGCTTTCGCGCCGTGACCAGCCACTTTTCCAGCTTGTCGGCAAAGTATTCGGTGGCGAGGGAGTTCCAGGCTTCGTCAATGACGATGATCGTGGGCTGGCGGTCTTGCAGCTTTCGCTCAAGTCGCTGGAAGATGTAGCCCAGGATCGCGGTGCGCTCCTTCTCATTGTCGGAGTCGAGAACCGCCGTCATGTCAAAGCCCATGACATTCTGATCGAGGGCGAAGTTGTCGGCCTTGTTGCCGCCGAACACCCACCCGTAGCGGCCTCCCGGCGCCCATTCCCGCACCCGCTGTTCCAGATCGCCGTTGTCGTCGAGGTGACGGAAGAGCGACGGAAAGCCGTCGAAGTTGCGCAGATGATCCGGGGCCGTCGCGGTTTGCACGACCGCATCATGAAGCTGCTGCGTCTGGACCGGCGACAGCGGGCGGTCCGTGCGGTTGAGAAGGGCGGTCAGCCATTCGCTGAGCCATGCCTGACCGGCCATGTCGGTTTCCGCATAAAGCGGGTTCAGCCCCGTGGGCTGGTGCGGCGAGATTGTGGTGTAGCTGCCGCCCAGGGCCTCGATCTGAACGTCAAGGCCGCGCAGGTAGTCGAAGGCAAAGACCCTCGCACCCACCCGCTGCGCCTGCGTCATCAGGAAGGAAATCAGCACCGACTTGCCGCCGCTGGACGGCCCGAAGATCACGGTATGACCGGCAGGCGGTTCCTTGTCCGGCTCGCCTGCAGGATGGAAGGAGAACAGATAGCCGCTCTTTTCCGGGGTCGGGAACACCGAGAGGGGCGTGCCCCAGGGCAGAAGGTCGCCCGTCAGGCCGGTCGGCGTGCGGTGCAGCGCCGCCATGCCCGCAAAGACATGATTGCTGACAAGGCCGGTGCGCGCCCGATAGGTCGCGTTGCCCGGCCATTGCGCGAAGTAATGGCCCTGACCGGCAAAGGCTTCGGTGATGATCTTGGTGCCGGTTTCCTGCGCGATCTGGCGCACATCGGCCGCTGCCCGCGCGAGGGTCTTTTCGTCCTCGGCATAGATGGCAACCGTCATGTGATGGGAGCCAAGGGTTTCCAGACCCGAGGCAACCTTGTTGCGGCCTTCGCGCAGCATCTGCTGGTCGGTTTCCGCCGCATCGCCCGAGCCGCGCCGCTGTTCGAGGTTGCGGCGGATCAATTCGCTGGCCCGGTCATCGCTGATCGGCACAAAGGAATTGGTAATCACCATATCGATCGGCAGGTTCAGTTCATCGAACATACCGGGGAAGGTGCCGGTCGGATAATTCTTGATCGTGAACACATGGCCCACGCGGTTGGGGACCACGCCGCCCGTCACATGCACTCGCGTTCCCCGGAAGGTGGCGCGATAGTTGCAGACGCTGCGGGCGAGGACGCCCAGGTCATTGCCTGGAAAGGCGGGAAGCTCGATGCCGGTGCCGATGCCTTCGAGAAAGCCGATGAGTTCGCCCAAGGCCCCGGTCAGGACATGCGCCTTGAGGTGCGCGAGGGTGGCGACAACCACGCCCACCGTTTCATCGAGGTCCGTCAGCCGTTCGGCCTTGTTGGCGATAAAGGCTTGCAGCGCGTCAGACTTGCGCTTGCGCGAGAAGATTTCCTTCAGCTTGTCGCCCGCCGAAAGACTGCCAAAGAGGCCAGCGGGGCGGTTGATGATGCTGATGGTCAGGGTCTTGTCGCGCAGCGTCCGGTCTGCCACAACCCGCGTCCAGGCCGCATCGACCTCCTGGGCGAAGCCGCCAGTTTCGACCGGGGCGAGGGTCGCCTTGAAGGGGCGGCTGATCTTGTGGACATAGACCGAATACCGTTCGCCCTGCTGCGCCAAAAGTTCGGCCACGGTTTCCTTCAGGAGCGCAATGTCGCGGTCGCTTGCCGTCATCGAATTGAGGCCATCGACGCGGATGCACTGGATTAGCTCGCCCCCGCGCGTCAGGATCGTTCTGTCATCGGCCTGCAAGGACACGAAAGGCAGGAACGCCTCGAATTGCGCCTCATCCTTCATGGCGCGCGGGAACACCGCCTTCCCATGCCGGGAGTTGAACAGCCGCTTGAAGCCTGTCGCCATCGGCTTTTTGTCGTTACGGCTCATAGGAGTCTCCGCCCCACACTTTGCGATTTTTGGATGGCCCGAAGTTCCTGAGCGTCCTGGTGATGACGTCGAAGAAGTTCGGGTCCCATTTAGCCAGCCCGTAGAGGGCCGGATAAAAGACGATGATGGATGCCAGGGCCCAAAAGCTTTCCGCCCACATGAACCCGAGCAGCACCGTCACAAGAAGGATGACGGCGGAGGTCAGAGGCAGGCCGAACAGCTTGGCCGGGCGAAGAAGTCCCCGATAGACCGTATCGTTTTCCACCGTCATACCCCCGTCATGCGCCCCAGAGGGAGTTCACGATGGTCGCGGCGGAACCCACGAACACGATGGCGACAAGCACATAGATCGCCGTGCGCATTTCGATGTAGCCCATGAACCAGCCGATAAAGACGCAGACGAGCGCCAGGGTGGCGATGGTCTTGCCCAGGGTGCCCGTCAGCGCCGTGACGATGCTGTTCAGGAAGGTCTGGATCGGGTTGAGGTTGATCGCCTGCGCTAGCGCCGGTTCGCTCCACAGCAGCATGAAAGCAGCTGCCAATAGCATCACCAGCGAGACTTTCGCCCAGGTGTCCAGGACGCGCGGTGCGGCATGAACCCCTTGGGCGCAGGCAATAGAAGATCGTGCCGGCCAAACGGCCTGCATTGCAGAGGTCATGATGGAAGACTCCTATTCTGCGGTTGCTAAAGTCAGCTTTTGAAACACGGACATGACCTTGCGGACGTGACCTTGTGTTTCCCGATACGGGGGGATGCCCCCGTATTTCTCGACCGCGCCGGGACCAGCATTGTAGCCCGCAAGCGCAAGTTCCTTGGACCCGAACCGGCCGAGCAGCATCAGCATGTAGCGTGCCGAGCCATCGAGGTTCTGGTGCATGTCATGAGGATTGACGCCGAGCTTGGCCGCTGTGGCGGGCATGAGCTGGCCCAGGCCAATCGCCCCCACCGAACTGACGGCAGTTTGGCGATAGCCGCTTTCAATCTCGATGTTCGCGCGGAAGAAGGACAGCCATTCGGTGACGCTCATGCCCGCCGCGCGAAGGGAGGGATGACCGGCATAGCGTATCCCGACGTCATCAATCGCGGCCAGAACCTCCGGCTTCGGGATGACGCGCGGCGTCCGCACAGGAGCCAGGTGCATCATCTGTTCGGCCGGAAGGTCTGGTTCAGGCACTTCGGACAGGAGCGGAACACCCCCCGGCCCGAAGTGACGGGCAAAGGAGGAACTTGATCTTTGCCTCTCAAAGCTGCCGGATGCGTGGTTCAGAACGAGAACCATTCCGTTTCCGGCCGATTGCGCCGCTGCTTCAGTCGAAGGCCACGCTGCCAATAAAGCGCATATCGCCAGACTTGCTTGTTTCAACACCGGACCCAACTCCAAATGGAATTATCCCGGCTGGAAACCCTACGTCCTTCATGAAACTGCACGCACCGTTGACAGTCTTGACCACACGCGGGGGCGTTACCCCACGGCGAGGTCGGAACAGATTGAGGACGGCCCATTTTCCCGTTCGGGGGTTGAGGGCATAGAATTGCCAGCCTCCCTGGAAATTGCCGCGCGTGGGGACCGCATCTTCGGTGCACAGGATCAGGAGCCTTCCGCTTCCGATCAGATACTCTCTAAAGCCCGCTTCGCTCGCGCCACTTTCCAAACGATACATTCTGGCCGCTCTGAATTGTCTGAGTCCTGCAAAACTCATGACACAGGCGGCTTACGGTTGCACGTTACTCTGCATCGGTGGTCAATACTCTGTGTCGACCATAGGATGCGCCTCTCGATACTGTTGCATGTATTGATCGACCTCGCTGTTGAGCTGCTGCTTGGTTGCGTCGAGGCATTGGCTGTAAGCCTGGGCCTCGTTCATGAAACGAGCCAGTTCTTCGCCCATCGTGAGATCCAGGGCGTGCAGGCTTGCCTCATCAACAAGCGGCTGAGACGGGTAGATGCAGTGTCCCGGCACCTGCTGAACAGGCGCGGGCTGCGCATGGGTGGAAAGCGGCAGCAAACCGGCTACGACAAGGAAAGCCAGCTTTACTTTGCAAAGCCCTGTCTGGGGGCGCGTGCTAGGTCGAGCTTGGAGAGACCTCTCCCCTGATGACAGGCTGAAGGGCACGCATTCCTTGTTCCAGCGGGATACTGGGAACTTTGACATTAAGGTCATACAGGAAGGCAATGAGGCCGTTGACCGTCTTGAACATCCGCATCTGCATATCCTTGCGGGCTGTAACAAGCGTTCGTTCATAGGTGCCGTCAGGCGAGATGATCCTGATGCCCCATGTCCCAAAGTAGTTCTGGTGTTTCTTCTCGGCTGAACCCGCGCAGAAAACCTGTAACTGCCATCCTGAAGCCACGAGCTTCCTGCAACCTTCTTCGCTGACCACATTCGGTGCTTCTTCATAGTTGATCGGGGTCGTCACCGCTGGCCAGCCTTTCACAAGTGGACAACCTCGCAGTGATACTGCAAGGTTGATACAAAATTGCATATCTGTTATCAAGAGGTATTCTTGATGTGCGCTGCTTTCTTATCTGCGGCGCAAATCTATACAGATAAGCCGAAAATGCCAAGGAACACGGTTCCTTGGCATGGCTTCTGTTTTCGCTTCAAGATTGCTACTTTGTTCTCTAGCCTGTCAGTTGCTAGCTGCGGCTGAGTGTGGTGCGCGAACTGAACAAGCAAAAGCCAGGAACTTCCCATCCTCGTTTTCAACAACATTGCCGAGCTTCTGCGGGGACCAGCCTAGCCGTTCTGCCATGCGCAAGAATGCGGGCGGCCCAAGGAACAGACAGCCCTTCGCTCCGACTTGGAACAGGTAGTCATTGGCTGCCTCCAGGATCTTCTCGGCCACTCCCTTGACGGGAAGGGTCACAAGTCTGGTCAGCTCCCAATCATCCGGCGAAAGCGGGGGAGCATCGTTGCAAAGATTGACCGGCATACCGGGCAGAAGGCCCCTATAGGCATCGCGGATCATGTATTCATACATGCTGTTTCCGCAGGCTTGGCGCTTGTCCGTAGGCTTGATCCTGGCCCCACCTAAGACTTCACCGCCCCTGTGGGCGACAACATAGGTCGTGTCGAAGGTGTCATATTGATCAAATTCCAGCCCCTCCGTCTGACCAAGAGGCCAGGACATGCGATCAATGAAAACCGCTTTGCGCAGCTTCATGTAGTCATGCACCAAATGGAAGCGTGAAATCTGACCAGGCAGTGTCACGATCTCGACGGTGATGAGCCGTTCTTCTGACACAAAAAAGCTCCTTACTGCTTCGCCACGCCTGCTGGTAACCGGGCAAGGCCGATGAACTGCGGCGGGAGGCCACGGACAGGATTCGGAACCCATAACCCATGCTCCCTGACTTCAACCGTCAGGACACCCTCTTCATCAGCATAGGTTTCGAAATACTGCAGAATGGTCTCAACCATGTCCTTGCTGAACTCTGCGTCAGCTATCTTTTTGTTCTTCCAAGCTGAGACCATATCTAGCTTCCGTGTTGTGGATGCCTTACTAAAACCACTCGGACTTGGTATGTCTCGCACAAAAGTGCAAAAGTGGCTTTTCGATATATCTGAAAAGCTACAAAGGTCGCGTGAGACCATGAGGACCACATGCTGCACGACTTGATCCCACACTTCGACCAAGAAATTGACGCCTTACACAACTTGGCGCCGTCAGGCTGGATTATGGGCTTCAACCTGACCTATCAAGGACCAGAGCACCTACACAACGCCTACCCCGACAAGTGGCGGGACATCTACCAGGAGCGGAACTACTTTTTCTCGGACCCGGTCGCCCGCTGGACGATCGAGCAGGAAGGGTGGGTTCGCTGGTCAGACGTGAAGAAGTCCGCCCTCGACATGCCGTTCATGCACGCCGCCCAACAGTTTGGCCTGAACTTCGGGGTTGCGATATCCCGGAAGACTGACCTCAAACGCTCGTTTCTCACTCTCTCGCATCCGAGCAGGGAGTTTGCTGACGATGAGATTATCAAGGTTGTCACCAAGTTTAACCACTGGACAGACCTTGTTCTGAACCGCGCGTCCCTGACAGCAGGGGAACTTGATGTTCTAGCAGGGCTAAGGGATGGACTGGGGCAGCGGGCCATTGCAGAAAAACTTGGCATCGCTGAAGCGACCGTGACGCAACGCGCTCAAAAAGCGTGCTCCAAGCTTGGCGCAAAGACCCGAACCCAAGCTGTCGCCATTGCTGTAGCCCGAAACTTCATCTGAAGCAAAGCAGCGAGTTTTTGCTTGCTCTTGCCAAAGTAGCTGATGGATATATCCCAAAAGCTACTTCCTGAAGTTTCTGCTTTTCGTCGGTTAACCACGGGTTAACGGTGACCGGACTTACTACAAGCAGGTCCTCGCCCATGTCTATGCCACGCCTCTATGCCGAACCTATGCAGAAGATCGACCTGCACGATGCGAGCGGATGGCTCTACCGCTGGGACAACGGCGACACGCAGATGATGTGGATCGTTCCCCCTTCGCCGCAACGTCTGGCAGACCTCAAGAGAAGCCAGCCTTGGTTAGCCGACTAAGCAAGGCCACATAGAACATTGCAATATTGTTGCAGATATGTATTTATCTGTTGACCTTTGCAACAGCTCCGGCGACCGACGATGAACCCCCGAAATTTCTTCGCCAGTGTAGCGGTTCTAGGTCTGACTGCCTTTTCTTCAGCCAAGCAGGCCAGCGCCTACCCGATCGACTGCGCCATCCTGCTTTGTCTGGCAGGCGGTTTCCCCGCCTCGGCAGAGTGCAGTGCAGCCAAGGCCGAGTTTATACGTCGCATCACGCCTTGGCCGGTTGAACCGCCCTTGCAACTGTGGCGATGCCCTATGGGCAGTCACAACGTGAGCCTGCCAGGTGGAGGTGGAGGTGGATCTGACAGCATCCCGCCCGAGGTCGCCCAGTATCGTGATGCCATCGAACTGTGGCAGCTTTCCAAGCATGTGACAAGCGGTAGCGGAGGGCGAGACGTTTACACCAGCACGGTTCGCTACGGATATGCGCCTTCGTCTGGTGAGTGGGTCCGATTTCCTTCCAATGACAATGCCTTGCCCGAATGGCTGGATGACACGATCAGGCAGCGGACGGGCAAAGGGTTTCAGGACGAGTATGGCCGAGGTTTCAGGAGCATCGTGGTTCGGATGCAGGACTACACGGGCGCATCCATGACGGAATGGGTGAGCTACTGATGAATCAC
>NZ_JBHRXY010000038.1:0-20675 GCF_042648745.1 Paracoccus angustae | reverse complement strand
ATGACCCAAAAACCATAATCAAAGGTGGGTCAGTTCTCGATGGAAAACCTGGGTCACTTCTGGGTGGAAATTAACAGATGCTGAGCCTTGAAGCTGTCCGATGCCCTCGCAAAACCGAAAGACCGAGAGCGATATTTCGGGCGGGCTTACCCAGGTCAAGCGACGACAAGCCGCAGCGCCCGCTGAGCCAGGTCATGACGGTCATGATGAACCGCGAAGGCGCGACACGGCTTGGAACCTTGATCACGCCGAATCCACGCCGCCGTGGATCGGAGTGGACGATCGTCGCGCGGGCACGCGGCATCGGTACCATCCTGCAGCGCGTGATCAATCAGGACAGCGACTTCTGCGCCGATGGTCCGGTGGCGAACGTCGTCTGAGAACCGCGGTTTCAAGCTGACGCCCACCTGATGGCGGGCGGTCGACGGCTCTTTAGAGCCGCAGTTCCGTTAGGATCGCGGTCCCGACTGAGAACGGCGGTGAGAAATTAGACCACGGAAGCGGCGGCATGGAGCTGCTGCGGGCGGCGTAAAAGTCGTCCACCTTTTCCCTTTCTGCGACAGCAGGGAGGGCGGGAGGATTTTCAGCGTGGAACTATATCTCAGGGTTCGACAGGCCTGCGCGGCGGGCATGAGCCAGCGTCAGGCGGCGAAGGCCTTCAACATCTCCCGTGATACGGTTGCGAAGATGATGACGTTCTCGGTGCCGCCGAGCTACCGGCGGACGGCCGAGGTCAGGCGGCCGAAGCTTGATCCCTTTATCGTAGGCGCCGTCCGCGGTCACGGTGCCGATGTCCTCGTCCTGCGGGATCTGGCCAAGCAGGTCCGGCAGGACGGGGCTGTCGCCCTCCCGGCTGGGGGTGAATTCCACCGCGCGAATGTCCGAGGTGGCGGTGTCCATGGCCAGATGCACCTTGCGCCATTGACGGCGGCCCTGAACACCATGCTTGCGGGCCTGCCATTCCCCATCGCCCAAGAACTTGATGCCGGTGCTGTCCACCAGCAGGTTCAGCGGCCCGCCAGCACGGCGATAAGGGATCTGCACCTTCAGGGTCTTCTGTCTGCGGCACAGCGTCGAGTAGTCCGGAACGGGCCAGTCCAGCCCGGCCAGGCGCAGGAGGCTCGCGACCATCCCGGCGGTCTGCCTGAGCGGCAGCTTGAACAGCACCTTGATCGACAGGCAGAACTGGATCGCCGTGTTCGAGAAGACCGGCGGGCGCCCCGCACGGCCCTCATGCGGCGCGTGCCAGTCCATCTCCTTGTCCAGTCAGATCAGCAGTGACCCGCGCTTCCTGAGCGCAGCGTTGTAGGCAGACCAGTTGGTGGTGCGGTAGCGGGCGGGCTTGGGCTTGCTCATGCTGCCCGTCTAACCGCATGGATTCACCAGGTGAATCCTTCACGGGGAGAGTTCTGCAACAACGCCCATGCGCGCCAGCTCGGCTTCGACCTCGACGCCATCGCCGAGCTGATTGCGCTGCAGGACATGCCGCTCCCCTCCCGTTACTCCGCCGAGTTGAGCCGCATCCGGGCACGGCGTTCGCGGCGTTGCAGTTCCCGGCCAAGGCGGATCGACTGCTCGACGAAATCCAGGTGATCGCGGGCAGCCTTGTCGGCCAGGGCGGCGTCGCCCGCCTCGATCGCCGCGATGATTCCGAGGTGCTGGTCCAGCAGCTTGCGGCCGGTGCCGTCGATGCTGCGCAGCAGGTCGCGGTTGTAGAAGATGCCCCGCCTGGTTAGGTCGAAGACCGAGGCCATCATGTGGATCAGCGTCGTGTTGTGGCTGGCGTCCACGACCGCGCTGTGGAGGCGGAAATCCGCGTCCTGCTCGGCCTCAGCGTCGCCCGCCGCCCAGGCCGCCTGCAGGTCCTCGCGTATGGCGGCAAGGCGCTCCTTGTCGGCGGCCGTTGCCCGCCCCGCGGCGAGGCGGGCCGCGAAGGCCTCCTGTTCGCGGCGGTACTCGAGATAGTCGTAGAACGCCTCTCCGTGGCGGGCGTAGAGCGCCAGCATGGCCGGAGACATCGCCCTGCCCGTCAGTTGGGCGACATAGGTCCCGTCACCGTGCCGGACCGTGACCAGGTTCCTGCTCTCGAGAACCTCGATGGCCTCGCGCAGCTTGGGCCGCGAGACGCGAAAGACCTCGGCCATCTCCCGCTCCGATGGAAGGCGTGCGCCCCCCTTCAGAACGCCATCCACGATCATCGTCTCGATCTTGTCGACGACCACCTGCACGACTGACTCGTGATTGATCGGCTCGAAAACATCCGCTGCGATCATCGCCTCGCCCCTCCCCATGCGGGGCGCGAGGCGGTTCGGGTGCGAAAGGCTCCTGTCGTCAGCCTCGTCAACCTCTGCCTCCTGCTCTGGACACCTTGCCGGCCCACATAGGCCTCAACACTGGTAAACAAAATTTCTGCTGCTGTATAGTGGTAAACTACGTTTACCTCTCCGGGCGACAAGCTCCCGCGAGCAGCCGGCGACGGCGCGTCACGGGGCCCTGCTCCCTCTGCGGCGATGGAGAGCAGCAGCGGGAGCGCGGGAGGCGCAGAGAGCAAGAAAACAGACCAGTAAAAAAATGCTTTCCGCGGGACGGTTGTCCGCGCAGGTTGGGAGAAGCCCGCATCTCGTGCAGAAGGATCCCAGGAATGAGCAAGGCCGTGATCGTCTCTGCTGCAAGGACCCCAGTCGGCAGCTTCATGGGATCCTTCGCCAACACGCCCGCGCACGACCTTGGCGCGGCTGTCCTGAAGGCGATGGTGGAACGCGCCGGCGTGGACCCGGCAGAGGTCAGCGAGACGATACTTGGTCAGGTCCTGACCGCAGGCCAAGGCCAGAACCCGGCACGACAGGCGCATATTCACGCCGGTCTGCCGCAGGAATCGGCAGCCTGGAGCATCAATCAGGTCTGCGGCTCGGGCTTGCGCACGGTGGCCCTCGCAGCCCAGCAGGTTCAGCTCGGCGACGCCGGTATCGTCCTGGCGGGCGGACAGGAGTCGATGTCGCTTGCGCCACACGCCACCTACCTGCGCGCCGGCAAGAAGATGAGCGACACGCAGATCGTTGACACGATGATTCGTGACGGGCTGTGGGACGCCTTCCACGGCTACCACATGGGCCAGACCGCCGAGAACGTGGCGCAGCAGTGGCAGGTGAGCCGCGACCAGCAGGACGAGTTTGCCGTCGCCAGCCAGAACAAGGCGGAGGCGGCGCAGAAGGAAGGGCGCTTCCGCGACGAGATCGTCCCGTTCACGGTCAAGACTCGCAAGGGCGAGGTCGTGGTCGAGGAGGACGAGTTCATCCGCCACGGCGCGACGCTGGAGATGATGCAGAAGCTGCGCCCTGCCTTCACCAGCAACGGCACGGTGACGGCGGGCAACGCCTCGGGGCTGAACGACGGCGCCGCAGTGGTGATGGTGATGTCCGAGGACGAGGCAGGCCGTCGCGGCCTGACGCCGCTGGCCCGCATCGCCTCCTATGCGACGGCCGGCCTCGATCCCGCGATCATGGGCACCGGCCCGATTCCCGCCAGCCGCAAGGCGCTGGAAAAGGCCGGCTGGAAGGCCGCGGACCTCGACCTGGTGGAGGCGAACGAGGCCTTCGCCGCCCAGGCCTGCGCGGTTAACCGCGACATGGGCTGGAACCCCGAGGTCGTGAACGTCAACGGCGGCGCCATCGCCATCGGCCACCCGATCGGCGCGTCAGGGGCGCGCATCCTCAACACGCTGCTGCACGAGATGGTGCGGCGCGACGCCCGCAAGGGCCTCGCCACCCTTTGCATCGGGGGCGGCATGGGCGTTGCCATGTGCCTGGAACGCTGAACCGGATCATCCCGCCACCGCCACCGCCGCGCCTGCGGCCCCGAGAACCCTGACGCCCGCCAGTCGCAGGCAGTCCACAAGCCAAGGGAAAGCCAACGATGAGAGACGACATCCCCGACATCGACCCGACCGAGTCACAGGAATGGCAGGACGCGATTGCCGACGTCATCGAACGGGATGGTCCGAACCGCGCCCATTACCTGCTGGACAAGGCGGTGCAGCAGGCCCGCGCCGCCGGCGCGACCCTGCCATTCTCGGCCACGACCCCCTATCAGAACACGATCCCGGTCGATGACCAGTACGAGTTCCCGGGCGACCTCGAGATGGAATGGCGCATTCGTACCATCAACCGCTGGAACGCGATGGCGACGGTGGTGCGGCGCAACAAGGAGTCGAGCGAATACGGGGGCCACATCGCCTCGTTCGCATCGTCGGCGGTGATGTATGACGTCGGGCTGAACCATTTCTGGCGCGCCCGCTCGCCGATCCACGGCGGCGACCTGGTGTTCTTCCAGGGCCATGTGATCCCCGGCATCTACGCGCGGTCCTTCATGGAAGGCCGGATCAGCGAGGAGCAGATGCTGAACTTCCGTTCCGAAGTGGGCGGAAACGGGCTGTCCTCCTACCCGCATCCTTGGCTGATGCCGGATTACTGGCAGTTCCCGACCGTCTCGATGGGCCTCGGGCCGCTGATGGCGATCTACCAGGCGCGGTTCATGAAATACATGCACAACCGGGGCCTGATCGACATGGCCGACCGCAAGGTCTGGTGCTTTCTCGGCGACGGCGAGATGGACGAGCCCGAAAGCCGCGGCGCCATCGATCTGGCCTCGCGCGAGAAGCTGGACAACCTGATCTTCGTCATCAACTGCAACCTGCAGCGGCTGGACGGGCCGGTCCGCGGCAATGGCAAGATCGTGCAGGAGCTGGAGGGCGATTTCCGGGGCGCCGGCTGGAACGTCATCAAGCTGCTCTGGGGCAAGGGCTGGGACCAGCTGCTGGAGAGGGACACCACCGGCCGTCTGCGGCAACTGATGGATGAGACCGTGGATGGCGACTACCAGACCTTCAAGTCGAAGGACGGCGCCTACATCCGCAAGCATTTCTTCGGCAAGTATCCCGAAACCGCGGCGCTGGTCGAGGACTGGACCGACGACCAGATCTGGGCGCTGAACCGCGGCGGCCACGACCCCGAAAAGGTCTACACCGCCTTCCGCAAGGCCATCGAGACGAAGAACCAGCCGACCTGCCTGCTGATCAAGACCATCAAGGGCTATGGCATGGGTTCGGCCGGCGAGGGCCAGAACATCACCCACCAGCAGAAGAAGATGGCCGAGGAGCAGTTGCGCGCCTTCCGCGACCGCTTCAGGATCCCGGTCTCGGACGAGGATCTGCCCAATGCGCCGTTCGTCGCGCTGAACACCGCGCAGCACGCCTATCTGGCCGACCGCCGCAAGGCCCTTGGCGGGGACTTCCCCAAGCGCAACTCGCAGGCGCCGAAGCTGGAGATCCCCCCGTTGGAGGCGTTCAAGGCGCAGCTGACCGGCACAGGCGAGCGCGAGATCTCGACCACCATGGCGTTCGTGCGGATACTGACCACGCTGATCCGCGACAAGAACCTGGGCAAGCATGTCGTGCCGATCGTGCCGGACGAAAGCCGCACCTTCGGGATGGAGGGGCTGTTCCGCTCGATCGGGATCTACAACCCCGAAGGGCAGCTCTACACGCCCGAGGACCGTGAGCAGATGTCCTATTACCGGGAGTCGGTGGACGGACAGGTGCTGCAGGAAGGCATCAACGAGGCCGGCGCCATGGCCGACTGGATCGCGGCGGCCACGTCCTATTCCAACCACGGCGTGCCGATGATCCCCTTCTTCATCTACTATTCGATGTTCGGCTTCCAGCGGGTGGGCGATCTTGCCTGGGCCGCCGGCGACAGCCGCGCCCGCGGCTTCATGCTGGGGGGCACGGCGGGCCGCACGACCCTGAACGGCGAGGGGCTGCAGCACGAGGACGGCCACAGCCACATCCTGGCCGGCACCATCCCCAACTGCATCAGCTACGACCCGACCTTCCAGCACGAGGTGGCGGTCATCGTCCATCACGGGCTCACGCGGATGTTCCAGGATCAGGAGGATGTGTATTTCTACCTGACCCTGATGAACGAGAACTACAGCCACCCCGACATGCCCGACGGCGTCGTGGACGGCATCATCCGCGGCCTCTACCGCTTCCGCGAGGCCGCCCAGCCGGCAGAGCGGCACGTGAACCTGATGGGCTCGGGCACCATCCTGGTGCAGGCGATCAAGGCCGCCGACATGCTGGAAGCCGATTTCGGCGTCACTGCCGACATCTGGTCGGCCACCAGCTTCAACGAACTGGCGCGCGACGGCCAGGACGCGGCGCGGCTCAACCGTCTCAACCCGCTCGAGGAGCCGCGCGTGCCTTATGTCACGCAGGCGCTGTCGGGGGCGAAGGGGCCGTTCATCGCCGCCACCGACTACATGAAGAACTATGCCGAACAGATCCGCGCCTTCGTGCCGGGCCGCTACACGGTGCTGGGGACGGACGGCTTTGGCCGCTCGGACAGCCGCGTGAACCTGCGCCGCTTCTTCGAGGTGGACGCCAACCACATCGCGGCGGCGGCGATGGTCGATCTGTTCCGCGAGGGCGCGATCGACGAGGCTACGCTGCGGGACGCACTGAGCAGATACGACATCGACGGCGGCAAGCCCAACCCCCGGCTGGTCTGATCGGGAACGAGGAGGAACCACATGGCAATCGAAGTGAACGTTCCCGACATCGGCGACTTCAAGGATGTCCCGGTCATCGGCATCCTCGTGAATGTCGGCGACAGCATCGCCGTCGAGGACCCGCTGATCGAGCTCGAATCCGACAAGGCGACGATGGAGGTGCCAAGCCCCGTCGCAGGCCGGATCGCCGCGATTTCGGTCAACGTGGGCGACAGGGTGTCCGAAGGCGCGCTGATCCTGACCGTCGAGGCCGAAGGAGTGACGGCAGCTGGCGCCCCGGCGCAGGACGCGCCCAAGCAGAACATCCCGGACCGGCCCGCCCCGGCGGCGGGGTCTGCTGCGGCCCCGGCGGGGGGCGCTATCACCGACAGCGGTTTCGGCAAGGCCCATGCCTCGCCCTCGGTGCGCGCTTTCGCCCGCCAGTTGGGGGTCGACCTCGGCAGGATCAACGGCAGCGGCCGCAAGGGCCGCATCCTGCGCGAGGACGTGGCCGCCGCGCTGAAGGCCAGCGCCGCCCCCGTGGCGGCGGCCCCCACGCAGGGCGGCATCGGCATCCCGCCGATCCCGGTGGTGGACTTCTCGAAGTTCGGCCCCGTCGAGGACGTCGAGATGCCGCGCATCAAGAAGCTGTCCGGCCCCGCGCTGCACCGGTCATGGCTGAACGTCCCCCACGTCACCCACAACGAGGACGCCGACATCACCGAGATCGACCGCTACCGCAAGGAGCTGGACGACGAGGCGAAGAAGGAGGGGTACCGCGTCACGCTTTTGTCCTTCGTCATCAAGGCTAGCGTCTCCGCCCTGCGGAAACACTGGGAGTTCAACTCGTCGATCCATCCCGACGGCGACAAGCTGATCCGCAAGTCCTACTATAACATCGGCTTTGCCGCCGACACGCCAAACGGCCTGGTCGTGCCGGTCATCAAGGACGCCGACCGTAAGGGGATCATCGAGATCTCCAAGGAACTGGGAGAGCTGAGCGCCAAGGCCCGCGCGGGCGAGCTGAAGTCGCAGGACATGCAGGGCGCGACCTTCACCATCTCGTCCTTGGGGGGCATCGGCGGCACGTCCTTCACGCCGATCGTCAACGCGCCCGAGGTCGCGATCCTGGGCCTGACCCGGTCGCGGATGGCCCCCGTCTGGGACGGCGCGCAGTTCGTGGCGCGCAACATGCTGCCGATGTCGCTGAGCTACGACCATCGCGCGGTGGACGGGGCGCTGGCCGCCCGCTTCGCCGCGACGCTGCGGCACCTGCTCGGCGATGTGCGCCGGATCATGCTGTAAGGGAGGGGCGACGTCATGGAAGTCAAGGTTCCCGATATTGGCGATTTCAAGAACGTGCCGGTCATCAGCATCCTCGTGGCCGTGGGCGATGAGGTGGCCGAGGAACAACCGCTGATCGAGCTTGAGTCCGACAAGGCGACGATGGAGGTGCCCTCTCCCGCCGCCGGCCGGATCGCGGCAATTGCGGTGAAGCCGGGCGACAGGGTGTCGGAAGGCGCGCTGATCCTGAGGTTGGAGGCTGCGGGCGCCGCCACGGGCGAGGTCGAGCCGCGCAACACCGACAGCGGCCATGGCGGACGCGGCGGTCCGACTGACGCCCCGGCCGCGCCGCAGCCCGCCCCGGCGGTGGTTCCCGCGTCCGCGCGGGGCGACGTCCATGCCGAGGTCGTGGTGCTCGGCTCGGGTCCCGGCGGCTACACCGCCGCCTTCCGGACCGCAGATCTTGGCAAGAAGGTCGTGCTGATCGAGCGTAACCCGACCCTCGGTGGCGTCTGCCTCAACGTCGGCTGCATTCCCTCCAAGGCGCTGCTGCACGCCGCCAAGGTCATCACCGAGGCCGAAGAGATGGCCGGCCACGGCATCGCCTTTGACACGCCCGTGGTGGACCTCGACAAGCTGCGCGGCTGGAAGGACTCGGTTGTCAAGCAACTGACCGGCGGCCTGTCCGGGTTGGCCAAGGGCCGCAAGGTGCAGGTGGTGACGGGCTACGGCCGCTTCACCGGCCCGAACATGATCGAGGTCGAACGGGACGGGGCGAAAACATCGGTCAGCTTCGACCAGTGCATTATCGCCGCCGGGTCGGAACCCGTGACGCTGCCCTTCATCCCGCATGACGACCCCCGCGTGATTGATTCCACCGGCGCGCTGGAACTGGACGGCATCCCCGAACGGATGCTGGTGCTGGGCGGCGGCATCATCGGGCTGGAGATGGCCTGCGTCTATGACGCGCTCGGCACCCACATCACGGTTGTCGAGCTGATGGACCAGATCATCCCCGGCGCCGACAAGGACATCGTCAAGCCCCTGCACAAACGCATCGAGGGACGGTATGAAAACATCCTGCTGAAGACCAGGGTCACGGACGTAAAGGCGGGCGACGATGGCCTGACCGTCACCTTCGAGGACGAGAAGGGCGCGACCACGACCGACACGTTCGACCGCCTTCTGGTCGCGGTCGGGCGTCGCCCTAACGGCAAGCTGATCGGGGCCGAGGCGGCGGGCGTCGCAGTCGATGAGCGCGGCTTCATCGCCGTGGACAGCCAGCTGCGCACCAACGTGCCGCACATCTTCGCCATCGGCGACGTCGTGGGTCAGCCGATGCTGGCGCACAAGGCGGTGCACGAGGGCAAGGTCGCGGCCGAGGTCGCGGCGGGGCAAAACCGCCATTTCGACGCCCGCGTGATCCCCTCGGTCGCCTATACCGACCCCGAGGTCGCCTGGGTCGGCGTGACCGAGGTACAGGCCAGGGCCGAAGGCCGCAAGATCGGCAAGGGGGTGTTCCCCTGGGCGGCCTCGGGACGGTCGCTGTCCTTGGGCCGGTCGGAAGGCATCACCAAGGTCATCTTCGACGAGGCCGACGATCGGGTGATCGGCGCGTGCATCGTCGGGCCGAACGCGGGCGACCTGATCGCCGAGGTGGCGCTGGCGATCGAGATGGGCGCCGACGCGGTGGACCTGGGCCATACCATCCACCCCCACCCGACGCTGAGCGAGACGGTCAACTTCGCCGCCGAGATGTTCGAGGGCACGATCACCGACCTGATCCCGCCGAAGAAGCGGCACTGAGCCGGGCGCGCCCGTATCTCGGTTTTCTGAAAGCCCGGCACGGGAGGTAGCGCCGGGTACCACTGGACCAACTAGACGGCGGGGCTGTACCCGTGATCCGAGGAGGAAAGATGACTGGTTTCCTGATATTCATCCTGGCCCTGCTGCCCATCGCCACGGTGTTCCTGCTGCTGGTGGTGCTGGAACGCTCGGCCAAGCTTTCGATGTTCGTGGCCTACCTGGTTACGGCGGCAACGGCCCTTCTGGTTTGGGGCACCGACCTGAACAAGGTTCTGGGGGCCACCGCCAACGGGGCCATCACCGCGATCAGCCTGCTCTACATCATCTTCGGCGCGATCCTGCTGCTGTTCACGCTGGAGGAAAGCGGCGGCATCCGGTCCATCCGCAATGGCTTCACCAGCATCTCGCCCGACCGACGCGTGCAGGCCATCATCATCGCCTGGATGTTCGGCTCGCTGATTGAGGGCGCGTCGGGTTTCGGCACCCCCGCCGCCATCGCCGCGCCCCTGCTGGTCGCGATCGGCTTTCCCGCCATGGCCGCGGTTCTCGTGACGCTGATCATTCAAAGCACGCCGGTGTCCTTTGGCGCGGTCGGCACGCCGATCCTCGTCGGCGTCAACACCGGCCTCGGCGGCCAGGAGATCGTCGAGTCGACCATCGCGCCGATGGCGTACAGCGACTATCTGCTGGAGATCGCCGTCAAGGTCGCCACCATCCACGGCCTCGTGGGCTTCCTGATCCCGCTGATGCTGGTCGGGATGCTGACGCGCTTCTTCGGATCCAACCGCTCGTTCATCGAAGGCTTCCGCATCTGGAAATTCGCGCTGTTCGCGGGCCTCGCCTTCACCATCCCCTACTGGATCATCGCCAACATCCTAGGGCCGGAGTTCCCGTCGCTTCTGGGTGGCATCATCGGCCTGCTGATCGTCGTTCCGGCGGCGCGGGCGGGCTTCCTGATGCCGAAGGAGGTCTTCGACTTCCCGCCCCGCACCCAATGGGACGACGCCTGGGTTGGCAAGCTGGACGACCTTGAGGATCACCACGCCAGCCGTCCGGTGATGCCGCTGCTGAAGGCATGGGCGCCCTATCTGCTGGTCGTGGTGCTTTTGGTGCTGACCCGCGCGGTCGGGCCGGTCAAGGCATGGCTCACCTCGCCCGAGGTGACGCTGGCGCTGGACAACCTGTTCAGCTCGGGCATCAACGCGCGGGTGCAGGTTCTGTATCTGCCCGGCACGGTGCTGATCCTTGCGTCGATCTTCACCTTCTTCCTGCATGGGATGAGCGGGCGGGACTATGGCCGGGCACTGCGGTCCTCGGGTTCGACCATGATCGCCGCCGCGCCCGCGCTGCTGCTGGCGGTGCCGATGGTGCAGGTGTTCATCAACTCGGCCTCGGACACGATGGCCTCGATGCCCATCGTGCTGGCCGAAGGCGTCTCGGCGGCCGTGGGCAACGCCTGGCCGATGTTCGCGCCGCTGATCGGGGCGATGGGCGCCTTTGTGGCGGGATCGAACACGATCTCGAACATGATGTTCTCGCTGTTCCAGTTCTCGACCGCCGAGCAGATCGGCCTGGGCGCGGCGGGCGCGGGCACCGTGGTGGCGCTGCAGGCCATCGGGGGGGCCGCGGGCAACATGATCTGCGTGCACAACGTGGTCGCCGCCTCGGCTACGGTGGGCCTCGTCAACCGCGAAGGCGAGATCATCCGCATGACCCTGATCCCGATGACCTACTACATCGTCCAGGGCGGGTTCATCGGGCTTGCGCTGCTGGCCGGGGGATTCAACATGTGGTGGATCGCCGCCGTGATCTGGGGTTCGGCCGTGCTGCTTGTCATGTCGCGGAACCGGGGGCGCGCGTCCAACCCCGTCGCCGTCCGAAGCTGAGGTAGGTGAAATGTCCGCAAAGCCCAATCCGCGCGTCGGCCTGTTCGTGACCTGCCTTGTCGATGCCATCCGGCCCGTGATCGGCTTTGCGGCCATCCAGCTGCTGGAGGAAGCGGGCTGCCGGGTCGAGGTGCCGCAGGCCCAGACCTGCTGCGGCCAGCCGGCATTGAACAGCGGCGATGACAAGGATGCGGCGGACCTTGCGCGCCGGACCATCGTCGCCTTCGAGGGCTATGACTATGTCGTGCTGCCCTCGGGGTCCTGCGCCGGGACGATGGTGCACGCCTATCCCGAACTGCTGGCGGGCGACCCGGAATGGGCCGCCCGCGCCCGCGACTTTGCCGCCCGGACCCACGAGATCACCAGCTTCCTGGCAGATGTCATGGGCTACCGCCCCCAGGGCCGCCGTCTTGACGCGACGGCGACCTATCACGACAGCTGCGCGGGCCTGCGCGAACTCGGCATCGCCGAGCAGCCGCGCGCGCTTCTCGCCTCGGTCGAGGGGCTTGAGATGCGGGGGCTTGAGGGCAACGACGTCTGCTGCGGCTTCGGCGGCACCTTCTGCGTGAAATATTCCTCCATCTCGAACGCCATCGTCACCGAAAAGGCCGAGGCGGTCGAGCGCACTGGGGCCGACCTGCTGCTGTCGGGCGACCTCGGCTGCCTGATGAACATGGCGGGCAAGCTGCACCGGCGCGGCGCGAAGACCCGCTGCTTCCACACCATCGAGGTTGTCGCGGGCCGCGCGGGCGGCCCCGCCATCGGCGAGGAGGGCTGAGCATGAACGCGCCTCAGCAAGGCTTCAAGGAACGCGCCGCCGCCGAACTGAAGAACGCGGTCCTGAAGATCGCCATCGACCGGACCACCGGCAACGCCGAGCGCAAGCGCGCTGTCGCGGTCGCCGCCTTCCCCGAGTTTCAGGCCGCCCGCGCACGGGGCCGCGCCATCAAGGACCATGTCATCGCCCATCTCGACCACTATCTCGAGATGTTCGAACGGAACGCCACCGCCGCGGGCGCGACCGTCCACTGGGCCAATGATGACGCCGAGGCCCGCGCCATCATCACCCGCATCTGCCTTGAGGCCGACGCGAAGCTTGTCACCCGCGCGAAATCCATGCTGGGCGAAGAGATCGGCCTGCCGCATGCGCTGGCCGACGCCGGGATCGAGCGGGTCGAGACGGACCTGGCCGAGCACATCATCCAGCTTGCGGGCGAACGGCCGTCGCATATCGTCTGGCCCGCCATGCACCGCACCCGCGAGCAGGTGGCCATCCTATTCAAGGAAGCCCATCATCCGCCGCCCGCCGCCGATGATCCGGCAACCATGGTGCAAAGCGCCCGGCGCGAGTTGCGGGCCAAGTTCCTGGGCGCGGACGTGGGCATCTCGGGGGCGAACTTCCTGGTCGCGGACACCGGCGCCACCTGCACCGTCACCAACGAGGGCAACGCCGAGCTGACCACCACGCCGCCCCGCATCCACATCGTGACGGCAGGGATCGAGAAGCTGGTGCCATCCACCGCCCACGCCTTCGCGCTGCTGCGGCTGCTGGTGCGGTCGGCCACGGGTGGCGAGATGACGCAGTACACCACCTTCCACTGCGGCCCGAAACGCCCCGGCGACGCCGACGGCCCCGAGGAGATGCACATCGTCCTGGTGGACAACGGCCGCACGCGGATGCTGGCGGACGAGTTCCGCCCCATGCTGCGCTGCATCCGCTGCGGGGCCTGCATGAACCATTGCGTGGTCTATCGCCAGATCGGCGGGCACGCCTATGGCGGGACCTATCCCGGTCCCATGGGCGCGGTGCTGACGCCGGTTCTGGACGGGCTCGCGCAATCCCGCGACCTGCCCCATGCCTGCACCATGAACGGCCGCTGCGCCGAGGTCTGCCCGGTCGAGATCCCCCTGCCCACGCTGCTGCGGGCCTGGCGCACGCGAAGTTGGCGCGAGCGGCTGGAGCCCCGGTCCGTCCGCGCGGCCCTTGGCCTCTGGGCCATGGCGGCGCGGCGGCCGTGGCTTTACCGCCTGGGCAGCCGCATCGGCGTGCGGGCGCTGCGGCTGTTCGGGCGGCGCGGCTGGATCGCCAGCCTGCCGCTGGCCGGCGGCTGGACCGCCTACCGCGACCTGCCGCGCCCGTCGGGGCGGACCTTCATGGAACAGTATCGCGCCGGAAAGGCCGGGCGGGCCGGGCAGACGGGGCGGGAGACGCGGAAATGAGCGCGCGCGACCGCATCCTTGCCGCCATCCGCGCCGCCCGACCGGCGCCCCTTCCGCCCGCCGAGGCAATCGCCGCCGAGGCCGCTGCCCTGCTGGATGCGCCCGAAAGCGTCCGCCCCCGGCCTGTCGAAGCGGTGCTGGCGGCGGAGTTTGTGCGGAAAGCCTCGGCCCTCGGGACGAGTTTCGACCATCTGCCCGACAGGGCGGCGATCCCCTTGGCTGTCAAACGCTATCTGGACACACATGGCCTGCCGCCGGCGCTGGCGCTGCAGCCGGCCCCGGCGCTTGCCGCTCTGGACTGGACGGGCATAGACACCCATGACACCGTCGCGCCTGACCAGGCGGCCGCCCTGGGGCTTGCCCTCTGGGGCATCGCCGAGACCGGGTCGCTGGTCATCCACTCCGGGACGGATGCGCCGATCCTGCTGTCCTTCCTGCCGCTGCACCACATCGTCGTGCTCGAGGAACGCAGCCTGCTGCCGCATCTCGAGGACTATGCGGCGCGCATGGCGGGACAGCCCCAGCCCCGCAACGCCATCCTCATCACCGGCCCCAGTGGCACCACCGACATCGAGGGCAGCTATGTCCGGGGCGCGCACGGCCCCGGATTCCTGCATGTCCTCATGATCGGCGGCTGAGGCCGGTCCCGCCCGTCATCCGCATTCCGGACCACCCCGCGTCCGGGCTGCCCTGTCATCGCCGATCCGACTGGAGCTCACGACCATGACGCAGCGATCCCCGACCGACCTCAAAGGCGGAACCGGCGCCGCACCGGGGGCCTGGTGGCGTTGGACGTGGCGCTTCGGCGCAACGACCGCGACTGGATCAAGCCGGTGCCGCCGGAATGGGCGGACCAGGTGGCGGCGACCCTTTCCTATGGCCATTTCCTTTACCACGTCTTCCATCTGGGCTACGTGCTGAAGAAGGGCGCCGATCCCGCTGCCTTCAAGAAGGCCATGCTGGCGATGCTGGACGCCGAGGGTGCCGAATACCCGGCCGAGCACAACGTGGGCCATCTTTATCACGCCAAGCCCCAGCTTACCGCCTTCTACGAGGGCCTCGATCCCTTGGCGCGCTTCAACCCCGGAATCGGCGGCACGCGCCGTTCCTGAGGGCTGCCGCCGGTCCCGGCGGGATCGGTCCGGTGCCTTCATGCCTTTGGCGGAACGGCTGTCCTGCCCGGTCTGCGGCAAGGCGGCAGAGGCGACCGGGCGCGGGCCATCCGCGGCCCGTTGCCCCCCTTGTCGGCGGCTCCAGCCTATCCTGCCACTCTACATCAACGCCCCCGGATACCGGTCGCCGCTGCCATCCGGCCGCGACCGGCGGACCGGGCGGGGCGCGGCCCGGCATGTCACGTCTTCATAGCCGTGTCCCGATGCGCAGGCTTCATCATTTCCTTTCTTCCGGGTATCTGGCGGAGCAATGTTCTAAACCTGCCTGCAAACTCAGGTCGCTGCCCGTGGGCCTGCCGCCCCGCCCTGCGTCTGCGGGACTTGGCAGGCTTGCATCAGCCGGGGATGCGGGGGGTTCAGATCCGGCCTTGCGCGCTGCCGGATAGCGCGCCGATGCGGACTGAAGGAAATGCTGATGCACACCCCTGCGCCCCTGACGGTTCTTGGCCTTGTCGCCCTTGCCACCACGGCGATCGTCTGCGGCGACACGGCCGGCAAGCTGCTGACGGGGGCGGGGGTGCAGCCGCTGTTCGTGGCCTGGTCGCGCTTCGCGCTGGCGGCCCTGCTGCTGTTCTGGATGCTGGGCCTGGGGCCGGCCGGCCTGGGGCGCCTGCTGGACTGGCGGCTGATCCTGCGGGCGGCCCTGATCGTCGGCGCCATCGCCTCGATCCTGACCGCGCTTCGGACCGAACCCATCGCGAATGTCTTCGGCGCCTTCTTCATCGGCCCGATCGTGGCCTATGTGCTGTCGGCCCTGCTGCTGGGCGAGCGCGTGTCCTGGGCGCGCACGGTGATGCTGGTGCTGGGATTTGCCGGCGTGCTGCTGGTCGTCCGGCCCGGCGGCGAGATGGGGACCGGCATGATTTTCGCGGTGCTGGCCGGCACGCTCTACGGCTCGTATCTTGCCGCGACGCGCTGGCTGACCGCCTTCTATCCGCCGCCCTTCCTGCTCGGCTCGCAACTGCTGATCGGGGCGGTGCTGCTGCTGCCTGCGGGCCTTGCCAGCATTCCGGCAAGCACCGACCTGCGGGTCTGGGTGCTTGTGATCGTCAGTTCGCTTGCCTCTGCCTTCGGCAACTATCTGCTGGTGGTCGTGAACCGGACGACGCCGGCGACGGTCTCGGCGCCCCTCATCTATTTCCAGTTGATCGCCGCCACCGTGATCGGGTTCTTCGTCTTCGGCGACTGGCCGGAACCGCTGACCCTGCTGGGCCTTGCCGTGATCTTCGCCTCGGGTGTCGGCGGCCTGGCGCTAGTGCCGAGGCGCTAGGCGCGGCGGCCCCGCTCGTGGCGTACACTGAAAAGCGCCACCAAGCTGCTCTGCAGTAGCTCAGCCGCTGCACGCGATCCACCCGTGCAGCGGCGCGGGAGGTCTGCAGTCGCGCCTTGTTCCCCGGACACGCCCGAGAAACCTAAACGCCGTCTGCAGAGCGCACTGCGCCCAAGCGACCATATGCAAACCGCAACAGGGCCAAAGGCGAGCGGAGCCCTTAAGGAAGTGCGCCAGCGCCAGCCTGTCTAGCAGCCCTCGTCCGAACGAAGCCCTGGCTCTGCAGGGGTGTTGATTTCCACCCAGAACTGAGCCGGCATTTCCATCGAGAAGTGAGCCACCTCTGACTATGGATTGAACCGCTCCGGGTTTGCAGGAGGCTGATTTTGGCTAGCAATTGTGTTTATCGGCTGGTCTGATGCCTCCATGTCTCGCCGGTTTTGAGGATTGCATTTGCGATGGTGATCAGCCTGCGTGCAATGGCGATGATGACAACCTTGTGCGGCTTGCCGCCTTCTTTCAGGCGCCTTGCGACAGGCTTCAGCACCGGGTTGTGACATGCGGCTGCAAGTGCGGCCTGGAAGAGGACATGGCGTAGCGACCTCCGTCCTCCGGCAATCGCCCGCCTGCCTCGCATAGCCCCGCTGTCATGCGGCACAGGTGCCAAGCCTGCCATGGCTGAGGCCTCGCCTGCTGTCATTCGACCAAGCTCCGGCATTTCCGCAATCAGCATGGCTGCAGAAACCGGGCCGATGCCCGGAATGGAACGAAGGAGCCCTGCCTTGATAGCGGACGTTTCTTCCCACGCGATGGCGTTCTCGATACGCTGGTCGAGAGCAGCAATCTGAATATCCAGCACCGCTTTGAGGGCATCATCGAGACCCTCGACATCCGCAGGGACCCCTTGCTTCTTGCGGGCTGCGATCTGCGCCGCAAGTCGCTTGCGCATGTCCACAATCTGAGCGCGCCGCGTCGTCAAGGTTCTGAGAATACGCAGGTTATCATTCGGCAATGTCCGCCCTGCGTCCGGCCGGAACAACATGAAGCGGGCAATGAGTTCCGCATCGATCCGATCGGTCTTGGCCCGCGTTCCCCGCGACTTTGCAAAGGCCTTGATCTGGGCCGGAGGGAGCTGTCTTGCATCGATCCCCGCGTCGGCAAGCGCGGTCCACACAGCCCATTCCTGTCCGCCGGTTGCTTCAAAGCCGACCCGGATCGGAGCGGGCATCTGTCTGATCATCAAGATCAGGCTCTCATGCCCTTCTGGTGAGTTGGCCAGACGAAACCTCTGCAGGCCAGGCAGACAAAACCCGTCCAGCCAGTCGCGGGACACATCTATCCCGACCACGGTAGTTGCTGATACCATGTCACACTCTCCTTCTTATGCTTCGCGGTCCCAAAGAACGGGCCGCCTTCAATTGTTCGAGACGGTGAGGAGAGGCGGGATCAGCCGGCTAGCGCACGTGGTCAGGCCACAAGGTGTTCAGCGCTGTATCCTACCCCATCACCGATCCTGACCTAGCCTGCACTTGCGAGTTCAGCGTAGGCGTATAGCCGTTTCGCCTCCCATTCGAACGCTAGTGCTTCCTTTTCAGTGATACCGGGCTTGGTGGCATCGGCAATGTAGGCGGCTGCGGCGTCATGTGCAGCTTTCACAATGTTTGAGATAATTCTTGCCAGATTTCCGGTCATTGCCTGCTCGTGTTGGGTGAGGTTTATGGCGGCCGACCAGACAGCGGAAATGGAAGGAATGGAAGATGGCTGTTGTTCGCAAGGTGGTTGGCTATCTCCGCCAGATCGAGAAGCTGGCGGAAAAAGGCAACCTCGACGGTGTTCTGCTCGAAGCGCGTCTGGCTCTTCGCCTTTGCAATGCGCCGTCCAGCAGCGACACGACCGCTGACGCAGGGGCATGAGCTGCTATCATTCGCGGACGAACACCCCGGCTGAGGTCAGCGCCTGGATGAACTCGGCCCTGACCTGTTCGGGTGTCACGGTGCCTTCGGCAAAGGCGATGCAAGAGCCGGCCGCCTGCCGATAGGCAGGATCGGCCGGATCGCATTGTTCCATCAGCGCCCGGCCCATGCCGTTGGCATTGTTGACGGTGCGAAACCGACTGTCCGTCTCCTGATAGGACACCGGCCGGATCGTGCGCAGCCCGCTTGCATGGCCCGCCATGGTCTCAGTCCTCGGACAGCTTGCGCTCGACCTTTTGGCGGCTGTTGCCTTCGGACTTCACGGCCTCGCGCACCTCGTCCTTGGACACGTCCATCTTCTCGGCCTCGTAGCGGACTTCGTGATCCTGTCCGGCTGCAACCTGACGGCGATCCTGGGCGCGGCCCCGGCTTGTCTGTTCCTTGCTCATGTCGTCCTCCGCATCTTCAAAGGATCAACGCGATCAGTTGTGGCTTGTTTCCACCGGCACGAACGGAGGTTTGGGCAGGCTGCGGTCCGGTTTTCCAGAACACAGACCCGAGATGTATATCCCATTACAGGTTGCCTTCATATCCCCAAAGGATATACTCTCTTCAAAGCGAGGATATACCATGCCCCTCTACATTAAAGATCCTGCGGTGGATACGCTTGTCGATCAGTATCTTGCGGCCACCGGCATGACGAACAAGACGGAGGCTGTTCGCCGCGCCTTGTCCGACCAGTTGAACGCTCTCGCTGCCAAGGAGACCCTGACGGACCGGGTTGCGCGGATACAGCGCCGGGCGGCAGAGGCCGGTTTTGTGTCCAGTGGCAGCGACATTGCGGCAGACAAGGCATTCATGGACGAACAGTGGGGCGAGGACTGATGTTTCTCGACGCCAGCGTTGTTGCCGCCGTGCTGTTGCAGGAAGAAGATGGCCCTGCGTTCCTGAAGGCGATGGAGGCCGCGCGCGGCACCCTGCGCTATTCGCCCATTGTGCGCCTGGAGGCGACCCTTGCCCTTGTGCGCAAGCGGGTCGAGCGGCGCGGCAAAGGCCCGGCGACAGCCGAGGACTTTGCCGCCGCGGCTGATCTTGTCGATGAGCTGCTGAAGGCGCTTGAGGCCAAGGAAATGCACATCACGGGCAGCATGGGGGCCGAGGCGATCCGGGCGCTGTCAGTCTATGGCAAGATGGTCGGGCATCCGGCGCAACTCAACATGGGCGATGCTTTGTCCTATGCCTGCGCCAAAGCCTTTCATGTGCCCTTGCTCTACAAGGGCGATGATTTCTCAAAAACCGATCTCGCATAGAGATTGAACCCACAGCATTGAAGATGATCGAATACGGCAGAAAGAAGCGGCGGCGGGGCCGGGCAAAGGGGTGGCAAAAGCAGGTTGGCCGCGGTGCTGCGATCGGGGTTGCTCTGCTTGGCGCGATCTTCGCAGGCATGGCGGATGAACTGACAAGGGAAGCGGAAAAGCTGCTTGGCGATCTTTTCCGCCCGCAAGGCGAGATCCTGTCAGGGCCGGTGCGCGTCATCGACGCAGACTCGCTGGACATGAATGGCAGGTCGGTTCGCCTGTTCGGGATCGACGCGGTGGAAAAGAACCAGACGTGCCAAGACAGGAGGGGCAGGGAATGGCCCTGCGGCCGTCATGCCACCGAGAAACTGGCTGCGGCTCTCGACGGCCAGACCGTGCGGTGCCAGGTGCAGGACACGGATCGCTATGGCCGGGCGGTGTCCGTCTGTGAGGCGGGCGGCAAGGACATCAATCATTGGGTGGTCCGCAACGGATGGGCCGTGGCCTACACCCGCTACAGCCGGGACTATGAAGGGGCCGAAGCAGAGGCCCGCGCCGAGAAAGCCGGGATCTTCGCCGGATCGTTCATTCCCCCGGAAGACTGGCGGCGGAAACCGAGTTGAGAACAGGGCGGGCGCGCAGCGCCGGCCCGGCGCGGCCTGAGCGCCGCCCCTGTCCTGGCGCCGGCCTGCCGGTGTCAGGCCAGGGGAAACCTGAGCCCGCAGCGGCATAAAAAGAAGCCCCGCGCGTGGCGGGGCCAAGTGAACCTTCGTCGCTGAAGGAATGGGAATGTCAGTCGGGCAGGCGATAGTTCAGCAGCCAGGACGGGCCAAAGGTGTTGCGGACCTGGCGAAGCTCCGGCCCTTCGCCGCCCGTCGAGGATAGCCATTCGGCCAGCAGGCGGCTTTTCCAGCGTCTGCCGTGCCGGTCGCGGTAGGCCCGCAAGACTTCAATCTGTTCGGGTGTCGGACCTTGATCGCCCGTAGGATGTTGGGTCATGATGGAACTCTCCCTGTTGGCTGGCCGGGGACGGACCAAGCAATCCGCCCCCGGCATTTTTCAGATCAGAAGCAATCCGGCACCCAAGCGTCGATCCGAGCCTTTGCCTCCGCATCGACACGCCATGCCTTCTGATACTCGGCATCGCTGAACAGCCGTTCCATGCAGCGGGCCTTTTCCGCTTTCTTCTGCGCCTTGTGCGCCTTGAAGCCGTTGCACTCGGGATCGCAGCCGGTCAGTTCCAGATGCAGGCTGTCCAGATAGTCGGCGCTGACGCG